>JAQXBH010000179.1 GCA_029252505.1 Opitutales bacterium
CGAAGAATTGAAATGGTATCCTCCACATTGGGCTGATCCACCAACACCGTTTGAAATCGACGCTCGAGAGCAGCATCCTTTTCGATATTCTGGCGATATTCATTAAGGGTGGTCGCTCCGATACAATGGAGTTCGCCACGGGCTAACATAGGTTTGAGCATATTTCCGGCATCAATTGCACCTTCTGCTTTTCCCGCTCCCACAATCGTATGCATCTCGTCTATAAAAAGAACAATTCTTCCCTCTGCTTTGCTTACCTCATTCAAGACTGCCTTTAAGCGTTCCTCAAATTCACCCCGAAATTTGGCTCCTGCCAAAAGAGAGCCCATTTCCAAGGTAAAGATCGTTTTATCCTTTAATCCTTCTGGCACATCACCCCGCACAATTCTTTGGGCTAATCCTTCCACAATTGCAGTTTTACCTACCCCTGGCTCGCCTATGAGAACTGGGTTATTCTTGGTCTTACGTGATAGTATTCGTATAACCCGACGAATTTCTGAATCTCTTCCGATCACGGGATCTAGTTTTCCAGACTTCGCCTGTTCCACTAAATCGATTCCGTATTTTTTAAGAGCTCGGAAAGAATTCTCGGGAGTACGCGAATTTATTTTCTGCCCCCCTCTTAAATTTTGTAAGGTTTCATTAATCTTTTTTGCAGAGAGATCAAAATTTTTCAGAAATTGCGTAAAAGTGGCGGGTTTGCCCACACTCGCTAAACCAAGTAACAAATGTTCCGTACTTACATAATCATCCTGCATCTCAACCGAAACTTTTTGCCCCTTTTCAATCGCTTCGGTTAAAGCAGAGGAAGCATAGGAACGAGATGTATTAATATCTCCTGCAATCTTGGGTAAATTTTTGAGTTCTCTTTGGAGACCAAGTTGAACCGGTGCTATACCCACTCCCATATCATCTAATAAAGCGGGTACTATTCCATTTTCCTGTGTAATCAAAGCAGAAAGCAAATGCCAAACTTCAACTTCCTGTTGGCCATTTCGCTTCGCCACTTCAGCCATTTCTTTTATTGCAGAAATTCCAAGTTCAGTAAATTTTTCAGGATCAATATTCATGGTTTTGGTTGTGCAAGTTGCGTTCCGTTTCAATTATTAGACTAATCCCTAGATAAAACCAACGATTTAGAAGAACTTCTCGTTTTTTCATCAACCGGAAAGTCGAGACATAATATAGGTCAAAAAACTAAACCGAGACACATTGTCACAGTTAGTTCGATTGTAATATAAAGAAATTTACTTAATTCTAATACAATGAAAATTGCAGAGAGAGCGAGCTTGGTTGATTGTGAATTAGGAAAATTATACCCTAATCCGCCGATTCCGCTAGACCATAAGGATTCTTACACTTTATTAATTGCCGTTTTACTCTCGGCTCAATGCACAGATGCGAGGGTAAATAAAATCACTCCAAATCTTTTCCAACTCGCATCGACCCCACTTTCCATGTCGGAACTTTCGATTGATCAAATCAATACAATAGTAAGACCTTGTGGGTTAAGTCCAAGAAAAGCACAAGCGATCCACGGACTATCCCAAATTTTACTGGATAAACACGAGGGGCAAGTACCAAAGAGTTTCGAGGAATTAGAGGAACTTCCGGGAGTAGGACATAAGACGGCATCTGTAGTAATGGCACAGTCATTTGGTTTCCCATCCTTTCCTGTGGACACCCATATTCACCGACTTGCACAACGATGGAAATTAACCAGTGGAAAAAGTGTCGTACAAACAGAAAGGGATTTAAAAAAACTTTTCCCGAAGAAAAGGTGGAACGAGTTACACCTTCAAATTATTTTCTATGGTCGGGAATTTTGCCAGGCGAGAAATTGCTTTGGTCTGGAATGCCCAATCTGCAAGGCTCTGTTCCCGAATAGAAAATCAAAAGTGATCGCAAAAAAGTCTTAACCACCATTTACAAATACTTTCGGTCGTGCATCTGTAAGCCGGGTAATCGAATCCTCATTTAAACCAGTATCGTATAAATAAATTTCGCGTAAACTTTTCATAGAAATTAATAAATCAACTAGCTCTTCATTCAATTCGATTCTAACCAAATTTAAATAAGTGAGGTTTTCAAGACTCTTTAAGTGCGAAAGACCATCTACCGTTATTTCTTCATTTCCCTCCAAGTATAATCGTTGAAGGCTAGATAGTTCGGATAATAACTTGAGTCCCTTATCACTAATTTCGGCATGAGTTAAATCTAGGGACAATATTTTTTCAGATAATGGAACTATGGCCTCGAGATCTTGATCATTAAGTCCTCTTTTCTTCTCTGGCGGAGAAAGTATTCGAAAACCGTCTCCGTTATCCATAGGGAGGATAATTATATCGGTGGATCGAAGTCTCTGCCAATCTTCTTCATTTAAGGTAATTTCGAGTGCAGTTTGAGGATTTTGCTGAACCACTGAAAACTTAACCACTTCAGTAGTTTCATCCTTACTATTGAGAATTCCAAATTTTTGTAAGACTGGACTAATTTTGCTCGGAAAGGCAAAATATAGACCTACCACTACGCCACAGGCAAGTATACAGGTTACACTAAATACAATTATAGTTGAAATTATTCGCGAAATTAAACTTTTTTCCTTGGTCAGAACTACTGATTTGCCACTATTCATCTTTACCCGGCGAACTTGTTTACCAGAAGCGGGTTTAGTTTTCCTTTCGGCCTGCGTGCTACCTCTCGTTACCGGGTTTTGTGATGAATTATCAATAGTTGCAGTTATTGGGGTAGCAGATTCATTCGCTTCTACTACACCAAGCAGAGTGCCTAGGGATTTCCACTCTGATTCTCCCTCGTACAACGCGAAATCGGTAGCTAGAAGTTGTCCAGCTACAATAAATTGATTGGCTTGCTCCCTTGTATAAGGACCAAATGTCTGTCCGTCTCTCGAAACATAAATATTCACTTATTATTAATCAAAGTCTCACTCGGTAATATGATCTTTTCAATCATTTCCTTTGGTACTCCAATATTTTTTAAAATGGGAGCAACTCGATCGGGGGCGAAAATTAATCCTATAAACCCAAGGATTACTACAACTACAAAAATAATAATAAAAAGTAAGGAAGTGGAATAAATTTTGGATAGTATGCCCTCTCCCTTCACTACAATAACAGTTTGATTTTTATTGAGTCCCTTTATTTTATGAGAATTCGAAATACGGTTTTTACCACCCCTCACAATCGGTTTTTCGGTTGTATTTACTTGCCGGCTTGGGACATTTGGTGGTGGAGGCAAAGGCAATGAAGGGGAAGGGGGTGGTACATATTCCCCTGTATTTCCGATTACATTTTCGGACTGCGTATCTTCAACCGGTTGCGACACTTGTGGTTGGTTTACGATCGGAGGAGGATTCAATTCATGGGGCAGTCGAATTTCAGGAACTGGAGCGAGAGGAGGTACAATATTCGATTCTTCGATATTTTCGGCGAAAGAATGAGGAATATCAGGACCGCCCTCTTCTTCATCTTGAAAGACATCTTCCCATTCTTTCATTTTCTCGTGATCTACCTCATCATCTTCAAACTGGTCATAAACAGAGGAATCGACTTCTGGTTCTTGAGGCGAATCAAGGAATGAAACAAGTGGAATCCAGTTTTCTTCTCCCTCCCATGTACCCAAATCGGATTGGTTTAATTCATCGACTTGAATGAATTCAAGAATTTCATCTCGGGTATAAGGGCCGAAAGTTTTGTTATCTTTTTTTACTAGTATATTCACGAAAGAAGGTTAATTATTAACACCTACAGATAAAATTCCAAAACAAAAGAATGAATCCAAATATAACTTATTTTACTGCAGGTCTTAACCTTATCCAATCAACGACAATTTCGATTTCTTCTGGGCTCAGTTTGTTATCTCGACCATAGGCAGGCATGCGATCATTTTTCTTACCGTAAAACCTTTCGTGTTCTGGATTAATAATGAAATCAGTCATCCATTTCTTCGATCCATATCCCGTTAAATCAGGAGCAGACCCCTCCCCCTCTGAATCAATATCATGACAATCTATACAAGCGAGATCGTCATAAAAAATATCCATTAAACTTTCTCGTTTTTCATCCGTGAGACTCTCCTGATAAGGTAACTCTGCCTGGTCTGATAAAAGAATAGCCACTTGGGGAAGTAACTTCTGCTCCTCTTTATTATATTTTTTTAATACTTTTTTCGCCATCGTTCCGTCTTTAAATGCGGTACCACCAAAATATTCAATAGAGGTGTAATGATCGTAATTTAACAATTTGGTGAGCCAATCTTGACTCGCAAAACCAGCGAGTTCAGGGGCGGATGGATCCTCCTCAACAGAATACCCCCTTCCATCGTGACCATTGTAGCGGTGACAACTTGCACAATGTGCGGCAAAAATACGACGACCACGATTTTCGTGATCGTTTCTCAGTAAAGTAACCGCACCGGCGGGGGGGATACCATCTTCCTGTGCGATTTGCACTACCCGACTAGCTTGCCATTCCGCTTCTTTTACTGCAGCTCCATGATTGGTGTTTGCCCGGTCCTCCGAAAAAGCAAGGAAAGTAAGTCCTGCTGCACCTGCCAACAGACACCACCAAAATCCAATATTGAACTGGTGACCTTTGCGAGATGCACCCAGGAAGGGTTGTATCAATATCAATAAACCTAAGACTAACGGTATAATAACCGCTCCCCAAAAAGCAGGGACATACTTTAATAGTTGAAAAAGAAACAAAAAATACCACTCCGGGCGGGCGGGAAATTCATTGGATGGATCTGCGGGGGGACCCAGGGGTGCTCCCTTAAAATATAAAGTCAGAATAATAACTGCTAGCATCACGGCTAAGCAAGCAACACCATCTTTCAATATTTGATCCGGCCAGAAATAAGAATCTTTCTTCGGGCGGGGTTCTTTAACATGAATTCCATGTTTTCGAAAAAGATAAATATGAGCCACAACAAGTCCAATCAATGCTGCGGGGAGAATACCCGCGTGCAATGCGAAAAAGCGGGTAATTGTTTGATGACCATATTCAACTCCACCGACGACAATTTTCTGGAGTATTGGGCCAATAAGCGGAACTTCCGCGATTAAATTTGTCGCCACTGCTGTGGCCCAAAAACCCTTTTGGTCCCATGGTAATAAATAGCCAGTCAATGAAAGTGCCAATGTTACCCCAAGCAAAGCAATTCCAAACCAAAAATTTAGCTCCCGTGGAGCTTTGTATGCCCCATCTATCATGACCTGCATTAAATGTAAGACCAGAAGAACAATCATTGCTTGAGCCATGTAATGATGAACTCCCCGTAAAAACCAGCCTCCCCATACTTCGTATTGAATAAAATATACACTTTCCCATGCAGTCTGGGCACTGGGACTGTAGGACATCCATAAAAGGGTGCCAGTCACAACTTGTGTAAAAAAAGCAAAGGTTAAACAACTTCCCCAAACATACCTCCACCTTGCACCACCCGGTACTTTCTCGTAAAGTGCTTCTTTAACTATCCCACGAATCCCCGACCGATCGTCTAGCCAATCTAAAAATCTGTTCATGACAGGGGAACTTTATCGCTAATATTGGGACGGAATTGTTGAAATCGAATCCAAACCACTCCCGCTTCCACTTTTGTATCCATTGTATCCAGTCCTCGTGGACTCGGACTATCAACATCAGTAACTGAACCATCCAATCCAAATGTGCTATTGTGGCATGGACAGAAATAATCATTAGACTTTGAACGATAGTCCACCGCACACCCCAAATGCGGACATTTCAAATTAAATGCAGTTACCACATCTCCATCGCGAGTAAGGTAAACCGCACCAACTGGAACATTTTTGTATGTGGTCCAGGCATCTTTCACTTGCTCCAAAATTACTTCAAATTTTGCAGGCTTTCCGTCCTCAGGAAGGTTTCCTAATGGAGCCACTTTGGTCCACGGTACTTTTTCTTGATCACCAGTGCTCTTTTTCACAGGATCCAGGATCGTGGTGATTCCTGATGCAAGTGGGAAAAGTCCACAGGCAGCAGAGACAGTTATTGTAGAAACCACGATAAATCTTCTTCTCGAATCCTCCGAACAGCACTTTTTCGTAGTTTCAGAAGATTCTTTTGCTATATTGGATTCCTTAGTCATTGGAGTTCATATCAAAAGCAAAATATTTAGGACAAAAAAAATTTGATTTGTAAATCGAAAGATAAAACAGACGAAAATATTGTTAATGCAAGTTAGCGAGAGGCGATAATATACAAGAATAACTAAATTTTAAAATACCTAATTAAGATATCTTCAAAAAAGTAAAATAAAGTAAATTTAAGACTTAGAACTTTTCGAATTTGTAGAAAGGTAAGATACTCAATCTCACTCTGGAAAATCGGGAAGTGGAGGTAATCCGCCTCCAAGAGAATCATCTCCCGGTAAAGGAGGGAGCCCTCCGCTCGGGTCATCAGAAAAACCAGGAAGTGGGGGAAGGTCATCACTTCCCGCCCCAGGTAATGGAGGAAGATCGTCTCCGCCAGAACCGGGAAGACCAGGAAGTGGAGGTAAGTCGTCTCCAC
>JAQXBH010000186.1 GCA_029252505.1 Opitutales bacterium
TCTGACATCACTTTAAAAAAAGGGTTTTGCATGAAGAGGGCGAGCCCGTTACGAAACTTCATGACATGAATACACCACCAAAAGGTTTTAACGAACATCCCTACCCGTACCATCATGAATTAACTCTTGATGTGGAAAATGTAACCAACTTGGGTTTTGGCATTGCAAGAGACAATGGCTGGGTAATTCAAATCGCGTTTGTTTTGCCCGGTGAACGGGTAAAAGCTCGAATTTTTCGAAATCATAAGAATTATTCAGAGGCAGATTGCATTCAAGTAATTGAAAAGTCGCTCGATCGAGTGGACCCGCAATGTGAACTTTTTGGATCCTGCGGTGGTTGCCAATATCAATCGGTTCAATATTCAACCCAATTGGAATGGAAAAGAAATCAGGTACTTGAAAATTTTGAACGTATCAGTGGATTACAAATTGAAGTGCTTCCGGTTATTCCTTCCCCAAAACAATATGGATATCGCTCGAAGCTTACCCCCCATTATGAAAAAGCAAGATCATCCGATCCTAGAAAGGTTGGTTTTTTAAGATATGGTTCACGAAAAGTAATTATCGATGTGCCCCAATGCCCGATTGCCACGGATAAAATTAACCACGAACTCCCGCTTGCCCGGGAGCAATTAAACCTTATCCAAAAAAAGAATAAAGGGGGAACCCTCTTACTTCGAGACACTATGGAGGGGGTGGTCACAAATCCGAAAGAAGTCGTGACCGAAAAGGTGGGAGACCTCATTTTTCAATTTAAAGCAGGAGAATTCTTTCAAAATAATCCTTTTATCCTGCCCACACTCGTGGATTATGTTGTCGAACAAGCAAAAGTCGGCAGCTCCAGTTTATTGGTGGATGCATATTGTGGAGGTGGACTCTTCAGTCTCTCAGCTGCAAAGCATTTTAAAAAAGTAATCGGAATCGAAATAAGCCGTGAGGGTTTTGAATGGGCACGAGCAAACGCATCAATAAATCGAATTGAAAATGCCGACTTTTTCCTTGGCACTGCATCTACAATTTTTAAAGAATTAGAAAATCATGATAAAGATTTCTCCCTAGTAATTGACCCCCCGAGGCGTGGATGTGATGAAGATTTTTTAAGACAAACCATCGCATTCAAGCCAAAGAAAATAATTTATGTTTCTTGTGATCCAGCTACGCAGGCTCGGGATGCTAAGGTATTAGTAGCAGGTGGATATAAAATTACCGACGTTCAACCATTCGACCTCTTCCCCCAAACCAGGCATGTGGAGAATGTTGTTACCTTTATCCGTTAAGGATATTTTCTTTTTTCTTTCCACGAAATGGATGAGAATTGCTCCACATAAGGTACTCGTTCTGTTGTAAAACTAGTTGGCCAATCTGTCTCTTTTGCATCCTCACAGACCAGGTTTTTTATTTCATTAATAAACGAGTCTCCAAATTCATTTAAATCCAAATTTAGAAACCCTGAAAGTTCAATCGTGCCTTGTACCAAAATTCCTTTTTTGGTTCTTTTCATTGCAGCACCGGCAAGTTTTTTGATTCCGTTTTTTGACATCAAATCCCGCCCGACAGGTTCTAGAAAACAATTCCCCGGTATACCTGCTTTTTTCTCTCCAGCTTGCGGGCAAGGCTTCAAACTGGTCTCATGTCCTAAATTCAATAATACCGCTCCAATTGAGCTATGTATTCTTTCATAAAGATCAAGTGCAGGAATTGTAAAGGAGTTGTGTCCTTGTGGCAGAATAAACATGTATGTCCAATCATGCCCATGCGATACAATTCCCCCGCCGGTCGGCCTTCTCGTAATCTTCTTGGACTTAATTTCTTCCTGTTCGCTGACCCAAGACCACTTTTGTCCATATCCAAAAGTAATCTCTTCTTGTTGCCACCCATAGTGCCTAAAGACTGGTTCATTTTGAATAGTTTGCTGAAATAAATAATAGTCACTCGCCATATTTTCTGGGCCAGATTCTGCTATGTATGGATAAATAATAAGAGACATAAAAACTAAAATCTAGGTAGGTAACAATTAGGATTATCTGCAAATTTTCGATACCATGCATAGAGATCATTTGGGATTTGAAGTTCTTTTAATTGTTCCTCAATTGATAGGGGTACGGTTCGAATCTTGGATGCCAGGGGTTCCAGAATAAATGACAAATGCTGCGGGCGTTGTCCTTGAATTTCAGTATTTTTCAAACTTCCCCGTACAATGTTTTCGGGATTTATTCCAAATCGTTTTAGTATTCGAATCCCTAATTCATAACGGGATATTTCTTCCTTTCCTGCCCAATGAAAAAGACCGTTCAAGTTCGGCCTCTCAATAAGTTCGACTATTACATCAGAAAGGTTTTCCACTGAGCATGGTTGCCGAATTTCGTCCTCGAAGAGAGTTAATTTTTTGCCCAATGCCAAGGATCGAAGAATTTTCTCATGCTGACTTCTTCTGCCTAATGGACTATTTCCATTGAGTAAGGTAATTCGTAATACCGCTAAATTTTCATCGGTAGCAGATAAGACCCTTTTTTCTGCTTCTAATTTTTGTCTGCCATATTCACTAAGCGGGTTTGGCATATCTGTTGAGCGATAGGGTGATTTTGAACCATCAAAAACCATATCTGTTGAAATATGAATGAAACGAGCCCCAATATGCGCTGAGATATTAGCAAGTCTGGAGGCAGCCTCTACATTAACTAAAGAGGCCGATTGAGGAGATTGATCCACAGTGTCGGGTGATGAAATCGCCGCACAATTAACTACCGCATCAGGCCATTGATCCAGAAACTCTCGGGTGAGTTTATTCTCATCAGAAAATGGCAGTTGTTTACTGTGGGATTGGTCCGAGAAGGTAATAGTCTCACGATTTGAATATGCAAAAAGAGAGTAGCCACGATGAATAACGGATCTGCATACCGCAGACCCTAATAAACCAGATGCTCCTAAAACAGCAATTTTCACTAAGTAAGAATACTAGAAAGTTTTGCTTTAAACAACTACAGGTTTATCATTCCTTTTCCTTGAGTCTATGTCTTCGTTTCAATAGAATTGATTACATGAATTTACCCCAACTTGCGAATCCTCGCATTCTGGATCAACCCGTTTATCAACCTGGCAAGGCTATTGAAGATGTGGCGCGCGAGTATAAGTTAAACCCTAAGGATATCTGCAAACTTGCTTCCAATGAAAATCCTTGGGGAGCATCTCCGAGTGCAATCGATGCGGGAAAAGAAGCTCTTCACCATATCCATCTTTACCCAGAGGGTAGTGGTGCAGAATTGAGGTGTGCGATTTCTGAGAATCTCGGACTTCAGAGCGACCAAATTATTCTGGGAAATGGTTCCAATGAAATTATCGAATTACTGGGACATGTTTTTCTGGAAGAAGGAGACGAGGTAATTGTTGGTGAACACGCATTTGTAGTATATAAATTAATGTCATTATTAATGGGTGCGAAGCCGGTTTCCATTCCCATGCCTAATCTCGTGCATGACCTCAATGCAATGCACCGAGCGATTACCGACAAAACCAAGCTAATATTTCTTCCCAGCCCAAACAATCCTACGGGAACCGCTAATTCACCAGAAGAAATTTTAGCCTTTGCTCAATCCCTTCCCGGTCATGTAATATTTTGCCTCGATGAAGCCTACACAGAATATTTAGAAGATCCGCCCGATTTGAGGCCCTTGATACAGGAAGGAAGAAAAGTTTTGGCAATGCGAACTTTTTCAAAAATTCATGGATTAGCGGGCCTTCGAATTGGTTACGGATATGGAAGTGAACAATTGGTAAAACTTTTGCAAAAAGCAAGGCAGCCATTTAATGTTAATTCGATTGCGCAAGCCTCTGCAATTGCTGCACTTAAGGATAAAGATTGGGTCGCTCAATGTCGAAAACGCAATACTGACGGACTTGAACAAATGGCACTTGGTCTGAAAAATTTAAATTTAGAATATGTTCCCAGTAAAGCTAACTTTTTATTGGTCAATGTTGGAGATGGACAGTCCACCTTCGAATCATTACAAGCAAAAGGTATTATAACAAGACCAATGCCTGAAAGTTTAAATTCATTCGTCCGTATATCCATTGGGACAGAAGAGGAGAATAGAAAAGCCCTAACTGCCTTAAAGCAAGTGCTTGTTTAGGTTAAGGCTACATAATGAACGAAACTCTTTTTCTGTACGATTTTCGCTATTTTATTCTTTGTGCGTGGTTTCTTTTGAGCTTGTGGGGACTCAATGTAAATACCTACCGAGCGCTCATTGATCGAGTGCGTGCAGGAATTTCACCGGTTCCTGACAATAAAAATTGTAATAAACTTTTAGATTCTCTTCTTGCTGCCCCAAATCACGAAAGACCCTTCCACGTAGAAGCCGCCCTACTCTCCGCCCTTCAAGTAATTTTAGGTACAATTGCATTTTATTCTTTTTTCAGACACGGCGAAGATTCTTTTTCAATTAGTCTGGTTTTTTATTTTCTAATTTCTGTTGGATTGGCATTTATTTGGGAACGAGCGTGGACCGGCATTGCCTCCCATTCAATTGCAGCAAGTGCATTCATATCTTTACATTTAAAGCTAGGAAAGCCGTTTATGATTCTGATCAAACTGCTTTGTTTTCCACTCAGTTTTGTACTCAAGCAAATTGAGAAAATTATGAAATCATGGTCCGATCCTCAAATTGTGGTGAAAGATGAAAAGAGCGAACTAGCCGATCATATTCGAACCTTAAGCAGAGAAAGTTCCACCCTTGACCCCGAGATATTTGAAATTGTTGGAAACACTCTAGAAATGGGGCATTTACATGTTCGTGATGTCCTTGTTCCCCGAAATCAAGTACAAGTATTAGACTGCCAGGATTCAATCGAAGAAAACTTACAAATCGCACGGGATTGTGGTCATACTAGATTACCAATCTGTGAAGGAGATTTAGACCAATGCATTGGCATCATTCATGTTAAATATGCATTTCGTATCTTAAGCGAGGGCAAGCCGATCGATCTACGTTCTTTAAGTAAGTCTCCCGCAATACTCTCCACCGAGGATCCACTTCCGGTAGCACTGAGGAAAATGATGCGCTGGAAAGTTCATATGGCCTTGGTGAGAGATGAATTTGGCGGTATTGACGGGGTCATTACTCTTGAGGATATTCTCGAAGAAGTAGTGGGAGAAATTCAAGATGAATTTGATGCTGAAGAGAATACAGTTCAATCATCTGGCAAGGGAAAATGGAAAGTTTCTGGGTTAAGTCCGGTACATGAACTGCCCAAAGAATTAACCATTGAGGACGAAGAGGATCTTTCCAGTTTTGGCGGACTTATTACAAAAGAGTTAGGGAGAATACCGGAAGTGGGGGAAAGTCTAACTCTTTACAATATGCACATTAAAATTCTCGAAGCAGATGAGACCAGGGTTTTACTCACAGAAGTAACTCTCCTTGCTTCCCAAAAGGAAGATGCTTCCTAATTTAATCTCGGGGAAATAAAATCGTTTTTGGACCTAAAGACTTTCCTTCCAGCCTATAATCCCAAAGTAAATCTGCTTCCCAATTTTCACACTCGGGCAAGCCTAATAAATCATTCACTTTTTTATGCACTCCTGGCATAACAGGGGCGAGCATCTGAATGGCTAATCGAAGAGATTCTACCATTTCTCCTAAGCAAGTTTTTAGTTTCTCCTGATCTTCGCTCAAATCTGACTTCGCTAATTTCCAGGGGGTTCTTTCGTCTGCGTATTTATTAATGGAGCGAATAAATATAAAAATCTGCTCCAATCCTTGATTAAATTGGAACCTATCAAAATGTTCCATAGCTTTTTGTTTAACAGCGTCAAAGTTGAGCCTGAGTTTTTGTTCAAATTCCTCATTGAGCGTAACTTTGGGAACCTTGCTGTTTTCGTATGTTGTGATCATGTGAAATAAACGACTGAGTAAATTTCCCAAGTCATTTCCCAAATCAGTTTTGTAGCGAGATTCAAAACGTTCCAATGAAAAGTCGGCATCTTGACCTACAGTCATCTCCCTCATCACGAAATAACGAAAGGCATCTACCCCGCGTTTCTCCACCAGACTTAGTGGATCAACAACTTCTCCTGTACTCTTCGACATTTTTTCACCTGAACTCATCCACCAGCCATGAGCTAGTATTTGCTTTGGTAGCGGTAAGTTTGATGCTTTCAGCATAATTGGCCAGTAAACCGCATGGGGAGGTGCCAAAATATCTTTCCCGATAACATGCAAATCAGCAGGCCATAAATTGGTAAATTTTTCCTCACCGTATCCAGCAGCAGTTACATAATTCACTAAAGCATCAAACCAAACATAAGTTACATAATTTTCATCAAAAGGGAGGGGTATCCCCCACGACAACCTTTCCTTCGGCCTAGAAATACAAAGGTCGTTTAAAGGTTCTTTTAAAAATTCCTGTACTTGACTACGCCTAAAATTGGGTACAATAAAGCTATCATTATTGTTCAAATATTCGACTAACCAATCTTGATATTTACTCAGCTTGAAGAAGTAATTGCTTTCGGTAATTTCTGTTACCTCTCCATAAATTTCAGGCCATTTCCCATCCACTTTGTCTTTTTCCTGAAGAAATTGTTCTGCACGAGTTGAATAAAAACCCTGATATTCCGCCTGATAAATTTCCCCACGATCAAATAAGTCCTGCAGTAATACAGAAACTACTTTTTTGTGACGCGATTCCGTAGTTCTTATATAGTCGTTATGAGAAATATCTAATTGAACAAGTAAATTTTGAAACTCCTCCGCAATTCGATCGCATCTTTCCTGTGGAAGAACCCCCTCGCTTTCTGCACCTTGTTGTACTTTTTGCCCATGTTCATCGAGCCCAGTTACAAAATGCGTTGACACACCATTTAATTGTTTAGTTCGAATAATTACATCCGCCAAAATTTTTTCGTACGCATGTCCAAGGTGCGGAGAACCGTTCGCGTAATCAATCGCCGTAGTTAAGTAAAAGGTTTTGTTCATGTGACAATGATTTATTAAACGATAAAGGAAGAAGCACAAACCCATATTGTAATTTCGATTTTTACATGGTTGACTTACAGATTAGGAAATTATGTAATTATCATAAATAGTCTTTTCTTTAGTCACTATCCCTACACTAAAAATTCTATTTGATTTTTTAATCCCTTCCGACATTTCGGACATCCAAAGGCAGGCATTGCCTAAAATTAATCATTTTAAATGAGTGAAAACGAAAATACTAGTCAAAATTACCTTGAAGTAGAAGGTATTCTTGAACTAAACGAAAATAAAACGGGGGTTCTTCTTGATCCCAAAAGAGGCGGAAAAACAACACCCGTTGATCCCTTTGTTCCAAAAGAATTAATTCGACGATTCAAATTAAAAAAGGGTTCAATCATAACCGCGGATTCAATTCCCGATAAGAATCGTCCGAACCCTAAAGTGCGTTTCATTCATAAAGTGGATGGTATGAGTCTCAATGACCGAAAGCAGCAATTTCGCTTCGATCAACTCACCACAATTCAACCAAATGAAAAACTCAACTTAGAAACCAAGGATGGCACAATGACCACTCGTGTGCTTGATTTATTCTGCCCCATCGGCAAAGGCCAACGTAGTTTGATTGTAGCACCGCCCCGTGCTGGAAAAACCACTATACTTCATGATATTGCAAAAGGAGTAGTAGAAAACCATCCCGAGTGTCACTTAATGGTTCTACTTATTGACGAAAGGCCTGAAGAAGTCACCGATTTCTCCCGATCAGTTGCGGCAGAAATTTATGCTTCCTCCAACGATGAAGAGGTGAAAAGCCACCTCCGGATTGCGGAATTAGCAATCGAACGAGCCAAGAGATTAGTGGAAAGCAAAAAAGATGTCGTCTTACTATTAGATTCCATTACCAGACTTTCGAGAGCCTACAACGCAGCTTCCGGTAAAAGTGGTAGGACGATGACAGGAGGATTAGATGTACGAGCACTCGAAAAACCTCGTCAAATTTTCTCCGCAGCACGTAATTCGGAAGAATCCGGTTCCCTTACTATAATTGCCACTGCACTCGTTGAAACAGGTTCCAAAATGGATGAACTTATATTTCAAGAATTCAAAGGAACTGGAAACTGTGAGATTATACTCGACCGAAAAGTGGCAGAACTTCGTTTATGGCCGGCAATAAACCTCGCTTCTTCTGGGACGCGCAAGGAAGAAGAGTTAGTTGATCCGAAGGTTTTAGAAAAAACTTCATTTCTTCGTCGGGCAATGTCACCAATGAAAATTATTGACGCGGCAGAAAGCCTCCTGGACCGAATGACCACCACTAAATCGAACAAAGAATTTTTAGACCTAATTCAAACCCCTTAACTCGTTGACAAAACTCTGTTTTATCGACATTTTTTGACTTTCTTCTTTTTTCTTTTCAAGCCCCCTTATGCACAATTTTTCCGATCAATGCTTGGATTTAGCCCGTTCTTTACTGGGCAATAACCTTCAGCACATCAACGAAGACGGTACTGTTACACCAGCAACCGGCGAAGAATCTCGGGTAGATGAACCTGGGCATGCTGCTTTAGCCATAGGTGAATTTTTCCGTGCAACGGGAGAGGTGGAACTCGGCGAGTTCGACCTTCATGACTTGGCGGCACGTTGCGTAACGCAGCAAGCCTTCAACGAAGATGCCAATGAGAATGGTATGGCATATGCCTCCCTCGGACTATTATCTTTTGGTGCATCAAAAGAAAGAAATGCAGTGTGGGAACGTTTGCTGGATCCGACCAGAGAGCAACTCGACGAATGTTTGCTCGCTCGTTCCGACCATGAGGATCATTACCAAGCTTTTAATGTGGCTAAATCTGTAGCACGATTCAGTTTTGGGCTTACTAAAAAAGATGACACAGGTAAAGTAATTGATCGATTTGTTGAACGAATTGAAGGAAGCAGTTCCAGTGGATTTTTTGACGATAATACAAAGGGAACTGGTGGAGTATATGATGTGTACGGTTTACTTTCCTTTATATTTATACGTCAGGCACTTCAATTACATGCAAATGTTCATTTAAAAGACAGAAAACTGCCCAAACTCAGAACATTTGCAGAAAAATATCTTAAAATGCTTCCCGACATGGTTCGTCAAGACGGATTGGGTTGGAATTACGGTCGCTCGGTTGGTGCTTATGGACAGATTCATTGTATTAGTATGATCCTTCAGTCTATGAGAGATCAATGGATCAGTTCCGAAAAAATGCCTTTGTACTTAGATACACTACGCAGGCTTTTTCAGTACTTCTTTGTTACTTATTTAGATCAAGAAAAAGGCGATCTTGTTATACGCGATAGCGAACGGAACACCGTTCCCAATCACACCACACGGATGGCAAATTTTGATGCCGCACGCAACCTTTGCCAATGGTCACGTTTGGCAAAAGTTATAGGCGGTTCTTTGGGAGTTCCTCCCTCTAACCGCTCCAAAACAGCTGGTCGTTTCGTTATTTTCGATAAATCCCACAAAAAAGAACACGGCGTCTTCCTTTTCAGGGATGAAAATAATGGACTCCAATACCAGCTTCCATTGATAGGTCCAGGGGAAAATGTGACCAGTGACAACTTGGCTTTTCCTCATTGTTCTGGAATTTTTGACTGGCCCGTTAATAAATACCTTCCCGTCATGATGCCAGAACTCACCTTTGGAGATTCTGTCATTGTTCCTTCCTACTATGGCAAGAATTGCGTAACTGGTATTGGACTCAAGAAATCATTTTATCTTCGTTTTGATCAGCCCGATCTCATCAAGACGGACGGTTCATTTGCCTATGGCATCGGTAGTTGTCAGGTACAATGGTCTTTTAGCGAAGGTCGTGTACAGTCTGAATTTTCATTCAAGGTTAAAAATCAAGTCACGATGGATAAAATGAGACTTGCGCTTGTAATAGGTTCGCCCCACTCAACCTACCGTCTCGGAACGACGCTCCGGCAAGGTGCAGAAGGACTTCGTGCGAATGTAGAAGTGGATGATTTTCAGGCAACATGGGGTTCTTTTGAAACTCTTACTGAAAATGAAGATTACAGAGGATATGCTGGTAATGTTCATTATGTACAATATTTAGTACGCGATCATCCCCTTGTAATGCGACCCGGTCAGCAATACAAGTTGGTACTTTCATACCAACCTGATATTGCATTCGCAGACGAATAGATTCAATTTTGCTTGAATCGCAGTTTATGCCGGTTCTGTTGATATAATTATCTTATTTTATGTTATCCGCCCGAGTTATCCCCTGCCTTGATGTCGACAACGGTCGTGTGGTAAAAGGAGTAAAATTCAAGGAATTACGGGATGCTGGTGACCCGGTTCTTGTTGCCCAGGCTTACGAGGAACAGGGTGCAGATGAACTAGTTTTCCTTGATATTACTGCTTCCAGTGATGAACGAAATACCATGCGGGATGTGGTTGAAAAAACTGCAGCCACTTGTTTTATGCCCTTAACTGTAGGCGGAGGCATTCGAAATGTAACTAATATTCGAGATATGCTTCTTTCTGGTGCTGATAAAGTAAGCCTGAATACTGCCGCAATACTCAAACCATCTCTTATAGATGAAGCTTCCAAAACTTTTGGAAACCAATGTATTGTGGTAGCCATAGATGCCAAAAGAAATACCGATTCTAAGAGTTGGAATGTTTACACTCATGGAGGG
This sequence comes from Opitutales bacterium, assembly GCA_029252505.1. Taxonomy (GTDB): domain Bacteria; phylum Verrucomicrobiota; class Verrucomicrobiia; order Opitutales; family Seribacteraceae; genus Seribacter. Next base: position 10,659 of record JAQXBH010000186.1, read on the forward strand.
AGAAAAATTACACCCCTTGATGCGGTAGAATGGGCAAAAGAAGTAGTTCAGAGAGGAGCAGGAGAAATTCTTCTCACCAGTATGGACCAGGATGGAACCAAAGAAGGGTTTGATCTGGAATTAACCAGAACAATAAGTGATGCCGTTCAAGTCCCTGTCATCGCATCTGGTGGAGTGGGAAATCCAAGCCATATGGCGGACGGAATCCTAAAGGGCAAGGCTAGTGCTGTTTTAGTAGCGAGTATTTTTCACTTTGGAGAATGTACAATACCCCAAACTAAAGAAGTGATGAAAGCAGCGGGAATTCCCGTTCGTCTATAAAATTTATTATTACTTCTGTACCCAAGAGGAAAATGCCTCTGAGCCAAGTCGAGAAATATCTTGCTTCCCATTCTTAGTAACAACATTTCCATCTGGATCCAGAACGATCAGGTAAGGAATGTACTCCACATCGAGAGAAAGACTAAGTCTTCGAGCTTCTTCTGATTGATTTTTTAAAGCAAGCCAAGGCATTTTATACTTTTTCATGTAATTTGCCTGTGCCTTCGCACTGCCATCCGAACCCACTAAAATCACTTCAAATTTTTCTACATTCTGATCTCGAAATTGAACTAATTTTGGAGTGAATGTACGACATGGACCACACCAACTAGCAGAAAAATATAGTCCTATATACTTTCCTTTTAATTCATCTAATAAAACTTCATTTCCATCAGTATCCAATAACTCGCCTGGTAAGGTTACTTTCTTACCGGATACCGTTGTATCTTTTGCCACTTCCTGCGACTGGGAAAACAAGTGTATGCCATAAGTAAGTACTCCAATAAACCCGAGGGTCAGAAGAAGTCGTATAGGATTTTTCATGAGTGCATAATAGAATAAATTGGGTATCACTCCAAGCATTTATAAATGAACTTCATGAATCTTTTTTTGAAAGTAAATTACTAAAATCTTCAATATATTGGAGTGCCAATTGATCTAATTCGAAGTCTTTTGCCTTTGTCAAACAACGGGAAGAAAAAACATTATTCTGATTGGTTGACTGTATCGATTTGAGGAGAACTGAAGAAAGGTTATTTTCTAAACTATTCGATCGGTGATCGAAGATGTAGCCGTTCTCGTTTTCTACGACGAGGTCCTGAAAGCACTCCAATGAAGAAACCAAGGGAACACAACCGCAGCTCATTGCCTCCAAGACAGCAAGTCCAAAAGTCTCTCCCTTTTCAGCAAGAGACGGATAAACAAATAAACTCGTTTTTTCTAATTCTTTTTTTAATTCAACCGATGAAAAAGTAGGTTCCATGATTTCAATTTGAGAAGCACAGCCTTGAATCGCATTGGTTATTTTAGATAAATAGTTTTCCCCGCCTCCTCCTTGTTCCGTTCGCCATGGACCGCGGATTATCAATTTCCAACCTTCTCGATCAGCTAATGGAATACTCTTGAAAGAATTAACCAGCTCGAGAATTCCTTTCTCTGCATGAATTCTACCCAGATATAAAATTCTCTTGGTTCGTTTTCCATACTCATAATGAAAGTTAATTTTCCAACTTAAAGGGTACGGTAAAATACAGATATCGTTTGAACGACCAGGTACTTCTTTTTCTACCGCCCGGGCAATCGCGGTGGTCGGGACTTGAAAGCGACTTGCTTTAGTATAAAACTTCAATTGACCCTTGGGGTATCGCCCAACATGAACAAATATTTTCCCATATTTCTTTTGCGGTAATAAAAGAGGAGCCCAAAAAGTATGGGTTACCAATATATCTGCAGGTGGTAAAACATTCCTTACTTTTAAAATATAAAGTAATTCCTTTAATTTTAAAAGGTAGGGATTCCGTACACTTTTAAACCCCTTCACCCTCAAATGATGAACCGCTCCGATATACTCACTATCCGGAAGCCCTGGATGTCTTTTTGAAATATGGGTGACATTGTGACCAGCTGAAGCAAAAGCTTGTCCTAGTGCCTCCCACGCTTTCTCAATCGCACCACCCTGAATCGCTGGTACTGGAAAAAAAGCACCCTGTAAAATTGTTATTTTCATAATCCAGTTATTGGAAAATAAATCTAATCGTTCTTTGAAAAAAGAGACATAATACTTTCTGCTGTTTGGGAAATATGTAACTTCTCACGAAAACATGGCACTGTATTTTCTACCAGTAGATCATGCTCTCCCCTACTCCATTTATGAACAAGTTCTAAAATTCCTTCCTGGTGATCATTCGACACAATGCCAGCACCAAAATCAACTACCTCTCTCCATAGATTCACTTTATTGGTGAGAAAAACTGGGGTTCCAACCGATAAAGCCTCGGCAATCACCATTCCAAAGTTTTCCTGGTGTGAAGGAAGAATCAAGGCATCGGCTACTCGCAGCATTCCCCATTTTAAATCTCTTTCCAGCATGCCAGTCCATAGAATTTGCTTCTCATTTTTTGCAGTTAATTTCTGTAAGGTTCTGAGGTAAGAATCTTGTTCATTTGTAGGTCCGGCTAAGACCAGGATATCATCGTCGTTACTGTATTTGACGAATGCATTAATTAATAAATCGACTCCTTTTTTTGGATGAAAACGACCGAGATAAAGAAGAACTCTATTATTTTTTAATTGAGGAAATTGAGAATATAACAATGTACTTTGCTTTTCTAAATCACCAGGTGGATTCCCCACTCCAAGGCCAGTTACAATTTCCCTGCACTGAAAAGGCGAAAAAGTTTTTTGAGCCAGTAAACGCTCTTCCTTCGTAGTAAAACAAACCGCATACGCATCTCGAAGAATTGCGCCCTGTCGGTACCACCAATAAATTTGTTTTTTAATATGCTTTAATGGATAAGTTTTTTTAAACCATGGATCTAACATACCATGTGGAAATACTAAATAAGGAGTTCCGTTCTCCCTGAAATTTTTCCATGCCATATAGCTTGGCCATTGCCAAAGGCCATGGGCAAGAACTGCTGAACAATTTTCTGGAACAGAAAGTCGATCCGATAGAATCGATGATTTTTTACCACACTTATTCAATTCACTATCCAATCGAACTACTGCTTCTGAAACTCCCCCTCCTTGTGGATCAAGAGAATGAATTAAATGCACAAAACTAGTCACATTGAATTAGTAGTGGTCTACTAAAATGAATTCCAGGAATTAGTTACATAAGAATAATAAGCGGATCTTACTTTATCAAAATAGATCCATCCCTTCTCATTACTACTATAAAGAGCGGGGTAATGGGTTAATCCAGTCCAGACCCAACCCAGTTTTTCACTGTAAAACCAAAATTGACTAGGGGATACTCCAGCAATGTAAATCCAACCCAAATCTTCATGGAATACCCAGGGGAAATGAGAATCCATAAAGTAGCCAAACCAACTTTCACTTTTCCAATCGGGTGCATTTTCAACGTCATCAGACTCGGACCAAATAATATTGAATTTTGAGGTGTAGCGAGAGTCGTTAAGAATT
>JAQXBH010000224.1 GCA_029252505.1 Opitutales bacterium
GGAAGTATATAGAATTCTCAAGGAAAACAAACTTTACAGCGGATGGATTAGGAAAACTTACAAAGCAGGTTCTGTCGGTTATCTTTTTTATTGTGTGGAGGGTAGGCAAGACGGTTTACACACGTCTTGGCACGAGAGCGGAAAAAAAATGGTTGAACGTATGTGGTCGAACGGAAGCCGAAATGGACCATTTACGATTTGGTCCACGGCTGGAATTTTGGAGTCTCGAGGTTTCATGAAGAATAATTTAATGCATGGATTAGTTGAGGAGTTTTACTCCAATGGAGTTAAGAAATCTTTGATCCAATATCAATATGGTAAAATTGATACTTTTTCCCGTTGGAAGCCAGATGGTGTCAAATGTCCACATACAACTATTGTAGGTGGAAAAGGGATAGTGTTTCATTACCACGAAGATAATACGATTGATTCGAACGAATCTTATTGGGGAGGAGAACTCGATTATGGTCAGTCTGCTACAACCCTTATGAACAAGGTAGAACTTGATGCTGCAGTAAAACAAAGACTGGAGGATGCCTCTGCTGAAGCAACAATAGGAATTGATAGGAATGGTTCTAGCGGGCAGAACTCTCTAAACTTTGAATCTAGCTTAGATCAGAATAAAACACCGAATTAGTCTTTTGTTTTTACGATAGAATAGTTTTTAGATTCTTTGAGTTTATGAGTGGATCGAATAGCTCGGTAACTATTTCAATTTCTGATTTCCTGCCGATACAGTAAACTATATCTCCAATCTCAAGGTGTGTATCGGCCAAACGATGTAATAACAGTAATTCATTTCTTCGGATTGCGATAACTAATACACCAGTCTTCTCGGCTAGTCCTAGTTGCTTGGGAGACTTACCTTCGACACGGCTACCCTTGATCAAGAGAATATTCTCCACGGTTAGACTTTTAAGCTCTTGATGTTGATGGAGGGGAAGAGGAGATTCCTTAAATTCTCGATCAGAATGCATAGTTTGTGCCCTTGCATGATCGACTTCTTTGATAATAACATTTCTCGGTACTTCAAGTTTTCTTAATACTTGAGATAGAACCTCCAGCCCGCCTTCTATTTCACAGGAAACTATTCCCGCCGGTTTGAATTTTCTAAAGTCTTCAATGCCTGTCATATATTGAGTTCTAACAAAAATTGGAATATTTCCGTCTAATCGATTAATTGATGCAAGAACTCTTTCTGTTGCCGCATGATCATTAATCATAACTACAACGGCCCGACAGGATTTTAGATGGGCATGACCTAAAGCTTCTTCACTTGTCGCATCGGCATAATAAACGGGATCCCCTCGCTCCCGACCGTATCTTACATTATCCGAATTCATTTCAAGAACAACAGTTTCAATCGATAATGAACGTAGGCTTGAGGTTAACAATTGGCCTGATATCCCATAGCCAATAATAATAATGTGGTCATTTTGCCCCTCTGTTTTTTCCTCCAGCTCTTGGGCAGTCTTTGCCCGTAATAATTTTGCTAAAGGATCGAGAGCTCTTTCGCCAGCGGTAAAGTGAGGAGCTTTATAGACTATTAACGGGGTAAGGAACATGCTTAATATCCCGGCATTTAGGAGGGGAGCAATAGCTTCGCTTGATACCACATTTTCTTTTGTAGCGAGTTGTAGTAGGACGAAGCCAAATTCTCCAAACTGGGCTAAGCCAACACCAGCCAACCAAGCCGCTCGTGGAGGAAATCGCATAAACATTGCCGCGATCGACGCAATCAATCCTTTTCCAAATAGAAAAGCTGCGAGGAGAAGCATAACTGTTACGGTTTGCTCAATTAAGACCTCGAAGTTAAAAAACATCCCAAGCGACACAAAAAAGAAGCTTACAAAGACATCTTTCAGAGGTAAAATATCACCCATTGCACGATGTCTGAAATCAGTATCCGCGACGATCATGCCTGCGAGGAAGGCACCAAGTGCTAGGGAAAGTCCTGTTAAAGAAGTTATGTAGGCAGTTCCAATGCATAAGCACAGAACTGTAAGGATAAAAACTTCGCTACTTCGGCTCGCATCGACCCACTTAAATAGTAAGGGTACCAACTTTCGTGAGCACAGAAACAGAGTAATTACCATTAAAACGGCTTGCCCCAATGCAACTCCAACTTCTTGCCAAACTGATAATCGATCAAGTCCTTGTGGAAGAAGGGGAATTATTAAGACCATTGGCACGATACACAGATCTTGAAATATTAATGTACCCACGATGAAACGTCCATGGGGGGCATCCAGTTCATTTCTCTCATTTAAGGTTCTTAGTACAAGAGCTGTACTGGATAATGCAAAAACGAAACCATAAACAACTGCTTCCTGAATTGGTCTATCCAGTGCAATTGCAATAAGTATAGTTATAGTTGCGGTTGCACTAACTTGGATAATTCCACCCAGTGCGACTTGTCGGAAAATGTTCTTTAATCGATTGAGAGAGAATTCAAGTCCAATAGTAAATAGAAGAAAGACCACCCCCACTTCTGCAATTAATTCGATTGTTTTTAAATCTTTCGCTAAGGAAAAACAGTTGGGGCCAACTAGTGCCCCGGACAAAACGAGACCGGCGACAACCGGAAGTTTTAGGCGACCTAGTAAAAGGGTAACAAGAACGCTAACTGTTGCTATAATTGTAATTTCTTCAAGGAAGTGCATATGTAAGATCACTTGTTGCTTTTTTTTGAAGTAAGCTCAATCAATTATCATTTTTCTTTCTTGTGATTGATTGACATACTATACAAGTGGGATAATTATCGACTTGATGCGTAAGTTTTTTCCTCTTGTTCTGTTTGCTAATTTTATGATTTGGGCGAGTGCAAATGAACAATTAGTATACCCTGATTTTGATAATCAGAACGAGGTCGCAAAATTAATTAACACTGCCCAAATAGGTGAATGGAATTTGTTTTCAAATAAATCTTTACCCTTTGATGAGTTTCGCCAAAAACAAGGTTTTCAATATCTTAGATCAGAACAAGATACTTTCACAGGTTGTTATATTCAGCTTGATACCAGTAAAAAAATTAGAAATCTCCGATATTTTAGCAATGGATTATTAGACGGGCCAATTATTACATGGTCGGACAATGGCAGGAAAATAATGAAAGGGAGTTATCAAAATGGAAAGAAAGTAGGTGAGTTCACATATTGGTCTAACGTAGGTAATAAGCTTCGGGTACAAAACTATAAGGAAAATCAATTAGATGGAATTTCCATTTATTGGTATCAAAATGGGCAAAAGAGCTTGGAGCAGGTTTTTCATAACGGTACTATCATAACTGCAATTGGATGGAAACCGGATGGTTCAATGTGTCCATCTACGAGGGTCTATAACGGAACGGGTATGGTTGTATTTCATGATGAATCAATTGACGCATCCACTCCATTACCCCCCAATAGTGTTAAGGCTGTTGAGTATTATGAAAACGGTAATAGAAGAGAAGAAGGCTTCTATAAAAAAGATAAAAAAGATGGAATGTGGATTTACTACCGATTTGATGGATCAGAGCATTTTAGAGCATTCTATCGTGATGGTGTTCGCATAAAGACGAAATTTTCATCGTCAGCTTCCGTTTATTAATTTCATTTACTGGGGGGGATCCAATTCTCAATAAGTATCAATAGTTCTGTACTAAGGATATTTGAAACTTAACCGGAGAGCTTTTATTTTAATTGAAGTTCAAACCTTAGACTCAACATGTTTGGTTTTACACAGCTCCATTTCAAATACGAGTTAAGTCGATAAAGCTTTAGAAGAATTTTATTATAACGATGGGTTGCACTTTGAGTTTATATCCCTACTTGTTGTTTAGTAATTAATTATAACATTACTTTTTTTGCTTCACAGATTCTCGTTGTACCTTTTTTTACTCATATGATGATGAAATTTTTTATTACGCTACCACTCTTAATTTTATTGGGCTGTTCAAAACAAAATTTATCAGTTCAATACGATGAATTTGCTTTGCAGCATATCGTGCTTTGCTGGCTTAAGGAATCGGGGAATGCGTCTCACCGCGAACAAATTATTGAGCTGACCGAAACATTTAACGAAATCCCGTCAGTTTTAGAAGCACGAGCCGGTCAAGTAATCAGCAGTGATCGCGATATTGTGGACGATAGTTTTGATGTGGGTATAGTTGTGGTAGTAAAAGACGAGAAAGCTTTGCAGGAATACTTAGATCATCCCATTCATCAAAAAGGTAAATCCGAGGTCTTACTTCCATTGATTGACAAGGTACTCGTGTACGATTTTAAAAAATAATTCGAGAACTGTAGCATAATTCTAAAAACGATAAAAATATCGCGTGAGTGATTAACTTTCAGTCACCAAAAAATTTTTAAGAATGGAGCCACCTGTCGGGATCGAACCGACGACATCCTCATTACAAGTGAGGTGCTCTACCAGCTGAGCTAAGGTGGCGTACCATGTTTACTATTAATAGAGAATATTTTGTTACAATGCAATCGGATTGTGATCAGAAATTTTTTTAGGTATTAGGGCTGGTAGAGATTTCACAATTAAAAATCTTTTGGGCTGCGATGTGGTTCAAGAGTAATTGAAGGCAGGTTTCTTTTCTTTCCTGTTCGATTTCCTGACGGTATGCAACGGTACCGGATCGATTTTCGAGTCGGCCGGAAAAGAGTTTTTCCTGGGGATGGAGTTTTTCCATTTTTTTGAAAAAGGTAGTGGGCATTCGAAAAGTGCCCAGGGAGACCGAATGAATTTTCTCACGGGGAATCTGAGAAAATATATCTTGAAAGAGATTTTGGTAACGGGTTGAAAAATCCTCGCAGTCAATGAGTGGATCGATCCGTAGTCCAACCTGCCAACCGTGATCGGTCAGTTTTTTCATCGCTTGAATGCGGGAATTTACCGAGGGAACCCCATGTTCCAATTGTGAACTTATTTCCTGGGGAGTGAAGCTAAAGGCGGTGACCACATTCTCAAGTGGTTCATTTTCGAGCAGTGGTTTAATATTTACACTTTTAGTCCGGAGTTCGAGGTGTGCATTGTTATTTTGTTGAAAAAGGGGAAGGAAGGACTGAACGAATTGGGAGACTCCATCAAGCACCAGGCTGTCGCAGTCGTATCCGGAAAAAAACCAGGTCGGTTGAGTATTGTCTTCCATTGTCTTCGTCTCCAGGTCGGATATGAAATCTTCGTAGTTTACAAAGAGTACATAGTGGGCAGAGGGGTACATTCCCTGCAGGAAGCAGTAACGACAATCATAGAGGCAGTTAAGCATATGGGAGAAGTAAAAGTTTCGCTTTCCTCCGATGCCATAAGTTTCTGGAATGGGAAGTGCCATCCGACCAGTTTTTTCAGCGAGAATAAGGGCAGGATTCTTTTTTTGCAGGCGAAAGTTCTGACCGCTGGGGTTAAAAATTTCTTTATAGTTGGAACAGGAAATTGAGCTGGCTTTCGGGAACCGTAGAAGAATTTCCTTGGTTCGGGGGTGCCCGGCAATACTTTCCTCGATGTATATCGTATCAATCATGGGAATAGTCTTTTTTCCTCGAGTAGTTGATTGGCGTTTTTGAGTGCCGATTTTAGGTTGGTGGAATGAGAAAAGACGGAAATGATTTCTGTGTGAGCCAGGGCAAAGAGGTCGGCTTGGCGAATTATTTTTTGGACCTGGTATTCCTGGGTCTGAGAAAGTGAATGCAGGCGGGCGATTTTCTGAAATGTAGTGCCGAGTTGGAAAGAGGGGCTTAGTTCCCCGGCGATCTCTTCCATTTCTGTAATGAGTAAATTAAGTAAAGGAATAGCGGGCGTAATGAGAGAAGAGACTGTGGATTTATCGAACTTAGAAACCGGAGATTGGGGGTTATCTGAAATAATTTTTACAGATTGAACCAGTTCGCGCGTGCAAAAGCGTGAGGCGGTTGTAAAAAAAGCGGAACCTTCCATGTCGTAGGCAGTCTCAGGCTGATATTCTGTGGAGGGTTGATCGCAGGTAAGAAGTACAGACTTTTCCAATTTGGTGGAGAATATAGGGGGGGGATAATAAGATTTTTGTGTCGAATGATCGGTGGATTTAATAATCTGAACGGGCGTGCCCAACTGTGCATTACCATGTCCGGCAAGGCCAACGTTGAGCCAGGCTGTGTTCTTGCTGGGGGCAAAGCCATGAAGGAAGCCAATAGCAGTGGCAATATTTTGTTTTCCAATGCCGGAAACTACCAATTGATGGGATTTGTTTTTAAATAATGAAAAGGGAGAATCGATTTTTTGTTTGGAAAGCCCGAGTTCTTGAATGAGTGGTTTGGCTTCGGGGAGAAGGGCACATACAAAATTCATAGCGATGGGGAAATAGCCTCGGTTTCTTGATGAAGTTGGTCCGAATAAATTTTGATTGATCGAGTAAATTGTTCCACTTCCTTGTATTTTCCTCTTTTGT
>JAQXBH010000230.1 GCA_029252505.1 Opitutales bacterium
TGCCAATGTTCACGGGCAGATTTAAAAATTCTGAAATCAGGCAAATTCACATTGGCTTCTTTGTCCGCTTCGAAAGAGTTCCCCATGGACCACCCCATATTCGATTGACCGGCACATAACCAGACTTCCCCGACTGCAATATTTGCAAGCACGATTTTATTATCTCCCTGAATCGTAACCTCGTGACCGGTACCCGCTTTGGAAGTGTATGAAATCACCATCCATTTTCCGTTCTTATCCGCAGTGGTTGAATCAGTCGTTCCCCAACTGGTTGAAACAATTATGTCTTCACCCGGTTTTGCCCAGCCCCATATCGGGTTTCCACTCTGTTGCTGAAATACAGAATTATCAGAAAAAATGGCAGGCAAACGAACCTTGGCCAGGCAAAGTATCGGAAGGATAAGAAAAATAAATAAATACTTCATCGCTTATTTCCCGATTGCAATGAGACAAGCTTGGGCAAAACGCTTGCCCAATGTCTTGTAGCCCTCAGCTGAGTAGTGCAAATCGTTCGTGACCTGCTTACCTCTTCGGTTAAGCCCGTCATTCAAATCATCCGTATCGACCCAGAAGTACTTCGGGTTCGAGTTGGCGACTTTGATTTGAGCCAGCCTCACTTTCTTCCAGTGGGGATATTTCTTGTTGCTCATATCGAAGTCACTCAAGCGCCCGATTACAAAAGTCATCTCCTGGGGGTTTCTTTGTAAATCGTTGGCCAATTGAGCATGCAGTCCCTCAAGAGCCTCCTCGTACAGATCACCCCACCCCATCTTTGCATCTCTCTCCCCTTGCATCCACACAAAATTTACGCTGGCCAAAGTTTGCCCCTTAATTGCAGGTTTTACTTTGCCCAGCAACCGGTCATACAGATCGCCTGTTTGCTCCATCTGATTTCCCTCGGGATCCCTCCATTCTTTCCACCAACGGTGGATAGGTTGTCCACCCAAGGCATCCTGGACAATGATTACCTTTGACTTCCCTAATGCCTCCTCCACCGCCGGAGTGAACGCTTCATCCGGGCGATGCCCCTGCATATTCGACTGTCCGGACAGGATAAACAAATGTTTGGCATCGCTGTCCCCCAGACAGATTGAAGAAATGGATATAGCGAAAAGGATAAAGATGGCATGGGCAGTCATAACAAAATGAGTTGGGTTTTAATTCAGGATTTCTTTTTTTCTTTTTTGGGCTTTTTGGAAGGCTTCTCTTTAATTCGCCTGGCATTGGCTTCCTCCTCCAGTGTTTGGATATACGCTTCCACAAATTCAGGTTCATCCCGGTTTTGAAAACATTCCAGCAAAGGATCTTTCGTTTGAACCATCCATTCCTCCAAAAGTTCCATCAATTTATTTTTCGCCTCCTCATGATTGGGGCGATGAATTAAATTTTCCAGGCAGTCTGGATCTCTTTTCACATGGTATAATTCCTGGGGTACCCGATAACGATATAACTCCAGTCTTTCATTCATCTGCTCATCGTCCTCCGCCAGTTTGATCATTCGCTTACAGGTTACCGTTCCATTTGTAGCAGTTGCAAATACACGCTCCCCATTAGACCAAGGATTAAAAAGAAAAAGATGAGTCTTGGTTTGAATTCCGCGCATCGGATCACGGGAACGACCGGCATTTTCATTGTATTCCTTAATTACGAATTCACGCCCTTTCTGTTGTTGCCCCTTCAAAACCAAATAAAAGGATCGACCGTCCAGGCGTCTAGGTTTGTCCACATCAAGGGCATCTAAAACGGTGGGTAAAAGATCAACAATCGATACCATATGTTTTTTGTCAACTTTTCCAGCTTCGGTTATATTGGGTAAACGAACCATTAGGGGTGTCCTTGTGCTGTGGTGATAGAGCTGGGTCTTGGCGAAAGGAAGCGGCATTCCGTGATCGGATAGAAAGACGATCATTGTGTTCTCCCACTGGCCACTTTTTCTTAACGCCTTCAGTACTTCATTCAGGCAGTCATCGGCCCGCCGTACACTGCTATAATAAAGAGCAAGTTCTTCACGAACCTCCGGATCCTCAAATAAAAACCCGGGCACGGGCACTTCCTCAGCCGTGTATATCCGACTGGGCACATATGGATCCTCGCCACCACCCCGAACCTGGCTCCAGAAAGGCTTGTGTGGATCCGAAATATTGATGGAGAGAAAGAAAGGTTTACCCGCCTTTTTCGCTATTTCAATTCCCCGTGAAGTAGACTCCCCATATGCTTTGGCATCTTTAATGTGAGCCTTTTGTCCGGAGGGTAAAATGGTTAGATCGTCATCCCAGCCATAGGGTTGATAAGGACTGGAATGGCTTACCTTTCCATGAATTCCAGCATAGTAACCCGCTTCCTGAAGTAAATCCACCATATGAGGCCAGCCCGGATCAGTCACTTTATAAAAACCTTCCACTTTATTATTGTGAGAAATCAATCCGGAAAACATTACATTTCGACAGGGGTTACAATTTCCCACCGTGACATGAGCATGTTCGAACCGGAGGGACTGAGAAGCTAGTCGATCCATTGTGGGTGTGGTACCCTCCAATTCACACCCGTATACACCCACTGAATCACAGCTCATATCATCAACTGTGATAAGAAGTAGATTTATTGGTTTTTTCGCAGCAGCTAAAGACAGCCAGGTTAGGAAAGATAGACTCAACCAGAATGTTGATTTAAAAGTAATCAGGGGTAATTTCATAACAGGTAAAAACGAAATAAAAGGGTGAAGTTCTAAACAAAGAGAAGACTTTTAAAAGATCAACCAAATGATTGCATTCCCCGAAAAAAACAAGGGGAGGAAAGATCTTTATCCCCCTATCTTAAACTCAAGCGTAACCACAAGTTTGACCACTTTTTCAATGGTCTCCGTATCATAAATTCCATAGCTTGATGTCCGGGTGGAATTAGGTTTGGTGATTTGAATCACTCCCTGTCTCGCCGAGACTAGGGAACCCAGTTTTTCTCCTGAACTCTTCGCCATAATCTCAGCTCGATCCCGTCCATTTTTGGTGGCTCGCTTCATAAGATCAATTTTTACTTCATCTAAATTTGAAACAAAGAAGTCGGGTCCGCTCAAAGTAAGACGAATTCCTTCGCCATTCAAATCATACAACTTACGGGATAGACGATCCAAATCTTCAACCTTTGCACTGTTAACCCGTAAACTTCTTGTTGCCGTAACATATTCGGTCTCGTTAGTCCGGTTTCCTTTTTCATTTAGTTTTTTGGTCTCACTGAGGGAGGAGGAGAGCTCAACCATTTCCAGATCTTCTCCCAAAACTTCATCGACGAGTGCCCGCACACGCTCTAGTGATTCCCCCGCTTTTTCGTAGGCTTCTCCATTATCATTACCCTTTTCCGAAATTCGTACGGTCAAACTCCCCTGGTCTGCAAATACTTCGCTTTCTGCATAACCCTTCACCATGATTGGTTCCGCATGTTGGATCGTAACCCAGGGCTTGGAAATAATGAAGGCAGCCCCAATAAGGCCCACCATCACGGAAAGGGGAATCAGTATATTTTTATTCATATTGTAGTTTGCCAATCTTAACTCTGTTAGATGCATGAATAAAATTCATCGTTCAATCTTTCTTAAAAAAGATGTTTTCCGGTCTTGGCTGCCTGGTGGGCTTTTTTTGTATCTAGTAAGATACCCGGGTCCCCCTCTGCTTCCATCCATCTTTTTAATTCCTTTCTCATTCCTTGAATCTTTTGATCGTAATTTTTAATTTGAGCTAAATCATTCATCTCATAGGGATCTTCCACCGTATTATAAAAACTGATTTCCGGGCGGCTTTGGTATCTCTTGACCAGTTTGTAAATCTCGGGCTTCGCCCATGAATCCCGCACCCAGGTCGCCCAGTATGGGTTATTCAAAACCGCATTACCCTTAAGTCCCATCAGATGCTTTTCAATATAAATTTCATCAGGAGTTAGGTTCATAATGAAACGATGAGTGCCGTCGGAAATCGTGCGGGTCGGATAAGGCGGGCCCTCCGGGAAGTTGTTGTGCATACCATAGACATATTTTCTGTGCTTTTTTTCTTTCCTCCTCAGCACTCCGCCAAAGCTCGATCCGTCAAATCCAGTGGGATCCTCCCCAGCCAAATCCAACAATGTGGGCAATATATCGGCATACTGAACCAGTGCATTCGTACGCTCCCCCGCCTTGACTTTTCCTGGCCAACGGGCAACTAATGCCGTGTGCAGTCCGGTATTCCAAGTCGTCCATTTACACCCTGGGAACTGGGACCCCTGTTCCGAACTAAAAAGTACAAGTGTATGATCATCCTGACCCGTGCTTTTAAGCGTATCCATTATCTCCCCCACCTGTCCATCCATGTAGGTGATCTCAGCCAAATATTTTGAAAAGTCTTCGCGTGTTCGCGGTGTGTCAGCAATATTGGGGGGAAGTTTAAGTTTCTTCGGCGGGTATTGTGATGCATCCCCCATCACCCAGGGAACATGCGGTTCAGTCAATGCGATCACAAGACAGAAGAGCTCATCTCTTTTCCGTTCCATAAACTTTCGGACCGGACCAAGGTCATGGTCAATGGTTGGATTACGCACGCAGTTCGGATCAAATCCCTCCACTTTCTCAAAGGGAAACACATCGGCGGGTCGAATGTGAGTCTTCCCTGCCAATCCAACACGGTAGCCGAGTTCCCCAAGCACTTGGGGCATCCCGGTTATTCCCGTCCGACAACCTGAGTGATTCCATGCACACCCATTCCCCATGGGGTACAACCCAGAATACAACTCCGCCCGGCAGGGTTGACACATGGAAGAGGAGACATAAGCCTTATTAAAAGTGAGCCCTTCACTCGCAAGCTTATCAATATTGGGCGTCCTGGCATTTTCTCCCCCATAAAGTGGTAAATCATTATAGGTACAGTCATCCGCCAGGATGATTAGAATATTTGGTTTATCGGCCGCCCGGGAAAGAAGAATAGAAAAAAAGAATAATAGTAACTTTAAAAAATAGTTCATTCTCAAACGATAACCTGCTCCTCGTTTGCGCGACAACCTAGAAAGCAAACTCCTCCCAATGATTATTAAAGAGGAAAACAAAATTTAAGATTTGAACTCTTACCTTTCGCGCAAGTAACCTTTTACTCATGAACCTAAGACCCATTAAACTCTTCTCCGCATTCCTGTTCTTTTTTACACTTAATTATACTACAGGAATACAGGTTACCTCAAAACCTCAACCTCGCTTGTCATCCGCGGATCAAACAGTTACTTGGGCTGGGGAAGAAGAAATTTTTCAACGAAGCCTGAATACTTGGAAAAAAGAAAAAGCTCGATGTCAGGGAAATTACAGTTACCGGGTAAACTGGTCGAGTTGGACTGGATTTGGAAATGAGACCATTATCGTTGTTCGAAATAACCGGGTAGTCGAACGACAATTTAAATCTTTTTCTCCTCCCAAACAAAGCTCCATCACGACCAACACCAAAAATTGGAAAGAAAAAGGAGATCTTATCGGATCCAATCAAGAAGGTTATCCGCCCAAGACAATGGATCAACTTTACTCGGAAGCTGCAAACCTCATCAATAGACCAATCCCACCTTCCCATTTGCCCACCCTGCGCTTAAATCAGGGTGGAATTCTCCTCAGCTGTTTTATTCAGGACACACGAATTGCCGATGATGCCCCGATACAGGGGGTAAACATTACCTCCATCTCGCTGGGCAAACAAAAGGAACTCAATCCAAAAGACTCGCCGCCAACTTTTGAAGAATGGATGCAAGGTGGGAAAAAAATCCCGGAGGGTATGATGTTCATCGGAGGAAGTCCGTGGTTTGATGAAAGTACCGGAAAAAACCGAAAACCAAGCGAAGTATACGATATGATTTTTGGGAAAAAGAAAGGATCGATTGATCCGGACATTAAACCAATCCCCCGCCCTCCTTTAACAAATAAAAGAAAGCCCTTCCCCAGACACTGGGGAGATCCGCCCAAAAGACAAACTCGCGATCTCCGCACACTCCCCGGCGGATACGGAATGGGCAGTGGAACACTCGGTCGGTGGATTCAGGAAAACCTTGACCGTGATAAACCAAAAGAATCTACCCCCAACTGATTCAAATAATTGTGAGTTTCTCCTATCTTTTGATTTGAATCAATTGCGTTACAAGAGTAATGCAAAAGATTGTATCTTTCATCATTTTCATAGCATGCCACTAATACTTTGCCTATTCTCTGTCTTTCTCTTTTTTGGATTCTCTAGTTTCCTATTGGGAGAATCCAAAGAAAACATCCACCTCAAGGGTAAAGCTTTGTACAACGGTGCTGGTTCCTGTGTGGCCTGCCACATGCCAGATGGTCAGGGACAACCTGGTTCCGTTCCACCCCTTGCTAATAGTGACTGGATCAAAGGAGGTACCGATCGTTCCATTGCCATTGCTCTGCGTGGATTAGCGGGACCAATAAGGGTGAATGGAAAGCACTATTATTCAGCCATGCCCCCGCAGCTTCTTTTTGATAACCAAAAACTGGCTTACATCCTCAGTTATGTGAATCAGGCATGGGGAAATCAGGAAAGAGTGGTCACCGAGCGGGAAGTAGCTGAAGCCCGGGAAAGATTACCCCAAGCGGTTTACACCCCCCAGTCTCTCCTCAAGAAATTCCCCTTTGATAAAAAACTAAACCGTAAAAATGGCACATTCACCCCCACTTACGACGATCTGATCACCGAAATCATTCAACCCATTATATACCGAACTTTTATGCCAGGCGCATCCCCGGCCGCCTTTGCGGTTGCCTTACCCGGCAACCACTACTTTTGCTGGGACGCCGGCGAATGCCGACTTCGTTACATATGGACAAAAGGAGGCTTCATCCGCAATAACCAGGTACACTGGGCAAGCAACGGCAAACCGGTGGCCCAGTTTAACGGCACTCCCTATTACCGGGCCCGAACCACTAAACTCCTCGGGCAAACTTTTGATCAACTGTCGAAGACCAACAACAAGCAACCGATTTACGACACCTCCCAAGCCGATAATTTCCCCATTACAATAAAAGGAATTGAGGATAAACCATCCTACCTTGGGTATCGACTGATTAATCAATATCCTCAGTTCCGCTATTCCCTGGGTAAGTATCTCATTACCGAACTAATTCGTACCAACAAGGATTTAAGCGGCGTGCAAAGAACCTTCTCCCTTTCCCCACCCGCACCAATCAAATTCACTTTAACCCCAACCGAAGAATCTTCTATCTCCTGTGACCAGGGAAAAATGAACCCAGACGGCACCCTACTTATCAAGGCCGAAGATTCAGCTCGGTTCTCCATTTTTATCAATCCAAAGAAGGAGTCCAATTAATGAGACATATCATTCCTCTACTCATTAGCTTCCTTGGCACTACAGTTCATGCCTCCACTTCGCCCTCCTATTCAATCACGGACATCCCGGCTCCACCAACCAAATTTAAAAATATTCAGGTGGACGGACTGACCTTTCTTCCCAACGGGAAACTCGTTGTCTGTCTGCCCAGCGGTGAGATTTTTTTCCGCGATTTACAATCCGAAACATGGGAATTATTTGCCCAAGGTCTTCATAATCCGCTCGGTGTGCTCGCGCTCTCGAATTCCGAATTAATTGTTACCCAAAGACCCGAACTCACCCGGGTACGCGATTTAGACGGCGATGGAAAAGCGGATGATTTTGAAGTGCTCACCGACCAGTTCGGTATGTCCGGGAACTACCATGAATTTAATTTCACCCCCGTTCTCGACCAGAAGGGAAATTATTTCTTCGCCTTGGGAACCGGTTCTTCCGGAGATGGGGTGCGCACTATTACCCGGGGAGTTTTCAACGAACGGGGCAGACCCGGTCGAATGCACTCCTCCGCACCCTATCGTGGTTGTATCATGAAGTTTACCTCCGACGGCAAAACCATTCCCTACAGTTATGGTCACCGCACCCCCAACGGACTGGGGTTTGATTTGAAAGGCAATTTATTCGTCACCGATAATCAGGGGGACTGGGTCGGTTCCAGCAAGCTCTTTCATGTGCAAAAAGGCCGCTTTTATGGACATGCCGCCAGCCTTGCCTGGAAAGAGGGCTTTGTAGGAACTCCCGTCGATGCCCCCACAGAGAAACTTGCCAAAATGCGCTCCCGAGCCTGTGTCGTCTTCCCCCACGGCACCATGGCCAATTCGCCCACCGAAGTTTTGGCGATCTCAGAAAAAGCGAACTTCGGCCCCTTCGCCGGACAACTACTGGTAGGCGAAATGAACCAGCCCCGCATTGTCCGGGTTATGCTCGAAGAAGTGGACGGGGAATTACAGGGAGCATGCGTCCCCTTCATTGACGGATCTCCACTGGGTCGGGGATGCAATCGAATGGCCTGGGCACCCGACGGCAGTCTTTTTGTGGGCCAAACCAAGCACACCTGGGCGGGTGGCCAAGGGATCCAACAGGTTTCCTGGAATGGCAAGACTCCCTTTGAAATTCAAAATATGGAACTCACCTCTAAAGGATTTAAAATTACTTTCACTCAACCGGTGGATCAAGCACTCGCCAAGAAGAAAGAAAATTGGCCGTTCAATCGTTACTTTTTTGAATACCGTAGGGCATACGGTTCGCCCCGATCCGATGAAACTCCGGTTGAAGTGGAGAAAATCACGGTTTCCCCGGATGCCACCGAAGTAGATATCGAACTGACGGAATTACTGGCCTGGCATATTCACGAAGTTAAAATTGAGAATCTAATTTCAAAGAGTGGCGAGGAGCTATCCAATAATTATATTGTTTACACCCTCAACCGATTACTCGCCAACACCCCGCCTGATCCTTTGCAGGTAAAGCTTGCTCAATTCAATACCTCCGAGAAGAAAAAATAGTGTGCTCTCTCCAATTTTCTTATCTCACCTCATGTTTTTGGATTGATCGCTGAAAAAATAATGGATTAGTTAAATTTTTCTTACTATTCATTAAATCCTCTCATAATTCTTTTCTATGCGCAGTTTAACGATCTCTTTTTTCTTATTATTCACCTCGCTGTCCGCCTTTGCTGTAAGTTTACCTTCTGTCATCGGTGATCACATGGTTCTACAGCGTGGCTTGCCTGTTCCCGTCTGGGGCGAGGGTGAAGTCGGAGAAAAAGTAACCGTCTCCTTTGCCGGACAGTCCAAGTCAACAACCGTCGGTAAAAATGGGAAATGGATGGTCACACTCAACAAGCTCGAGGCAAGTGCCAAACCCGCCACTTTCTCAGTAAAAGGAAAAAACGAGATTAGTTTAAAGAATATCCTTGTCGGCGAAGTCTGGATCTGTTCCGGACAGTCCAACATGGAATGGAAAGTTGCACAATGTGCCAATTCCAAAGAAGAGATCGCTGCTGCTAATTATCCAAACATTCGCCTCTTCGATGTTCCCGGGCATACAGTCCATCCCCTTCCCCAGGATAAAGGAAAAGGAGAATGGAAAGTATGTTCCCCATCCACCATCTCCAGTTTCAGTGCAACCGGATACTACTTTGGACGGCGTCTCCATAATGAATTAAATATTCCCGTCGGTTTGGTGGGATCAAATTGGGGAGGTACCCGCATTGAACCGTGGACCACACTCGACGGCTTCAAATCCGTTCCCGAACTTTCCGAACAGGCGAAAAGCGTAGCAGATTATACTGCAAATAAAAAAGTGGGTGGAGCATCTCCATCTGCCATATACAACTCCATGGTTCATCCTCTTACTCCATACGCAATGAGGGGTGCCATTTGGTATCAAGGAGAATCCAATGGCGGGGAAGGTATCACCTACTACCAAAAGAAGCACGCACTCGTTCAAGGATGGAGAAAAGCATTTCAAAATCCAAAACTTGCTTTTTACTGGGTACAGCTTTGTAATTTCCGTCAGCCTGGAACAACCCCGGGAGGAGGCGACGGATGGGCCAAAATCCGCGAAGCTCAAACCCAGGCCCTTGATCTACCCGATACCGGCATGGCAATCATTATTGATCTGGCCGACGCTCATAACCCCAATGATATTCATCCCAAAAACAAACAGGATGTCGGGGGACGACTCGCCCAGTGGGCCCTTCATCAAACTTACGGTAAGAAAAATTTGGTTCCATCCGGCCCTCTTTATTCCGGTCACAAGATCAAAGGAAATCAAGTGCACTTATCATTTAAACATACCGGAAAAGGGTTGATGGTGGGTAAGAAAGAAAAACTTCAACCGACCAGAGAAATTAAGGATGGCACCCTCAAGCATTTTTCTATCGCTGGGGCCGATAA
>JAQXBH010000263.1 GCA_029252505.1 Opitutales bacterium
TTGTACAGTTGCATGCAGTACCTACTAACATCCACTGGGAGTTTGTCCAATGGACAGGTTCCGGTGTAGCCAATCCATCTGACGCCAATACAACTGTTCTTATGTCGCAGGACCGAAATGTTACCGCCTATTTTCAAGTCAGAAATTATAATGTCACAACAACAAAAAGGGGAAAAGGGACGGTTTCTGGGTCTGGCATTTACCCTTATGGGAGTGATGCAAATGTATCGGCAACTCCGGATGTAGGATATCAATTTAGTCATTGGGAGAATTACGATTCTAATTCTAACCCGACCACAGGTTTGGATAATAATTTATCCTCCTCCGCAACTCTTACTGTACAAGGTGGGCATGCATTGGTCGCAGTTTTCGACCCACTTCCTTACAATATTACTGTAAATTCTACATTGGGAGGCAATGCAACGATCGTGCAAGCACCCGGCCCATTTTACTTTGATAATAACTACACCCTATCTTCGAATTCAGAATATGGTTATAGTTTTCAAAGTTGGAGCAGCTCATCCAACTCCGAAAGCCTGCTCTCCTCCACAACTTCATCAATCTCGAGCTTTACATTGAATGGAGATGTATCTTTCACGGGAAACTTCTCAGAAAATCAATATCTTCTAACGATTAATATTGGTGCAGGAGGGGCTTCCGTTTCGCCGGCAACTCCCACAAACTACACTCACTCGACCCAAGTACCCATAACCGCAACCGCACTTGAAGGTTATGAATTTGACCGTTGGGAGGACACGGATGGTGCTCTGCTTAATTTTACCGATCTCAACAGCACAGTTTTAATGTCTAGGAATGCAGCTGATGTAACTGTAACAGCTCTCTTCAAGCCAAAACAATATTCCGTAACACTAACTGCCAATGTTGGTGGACAGGTTTCCATAACTCCCACAATTGGACCGTGGGAACATTTTAAGGTCTACCCCATTTTAGCTATTCCTGATGCAGGTTACCAATTTTCTAATTGGACAGGAGAGGTGAGTTCCTTAACTTCTTTAACGGGATTAAATACGGATCAAAATAACAGTCTTGCCATTACCGGCCCCCTATCACTTACCGCAAACTTTAGCTTGGTTGACTTTAATATCTCCGCCACTGTATCCACAGGTAACGGTAGCGTAAGCGGTAGTGGAAGTTACACCATAAATGATAATCCACAAGTAAATGCAGTTGCAGACATAGGTTGGCATTTTTCCCAATGGAATGGTGATGTATTTGCACTCAACTCAAATTCTTCTCAAACATCTAGTATAAACTTACTCCAAAACCCTCAGAATATTTCTGTTCAAGCAAGTTTCGAGAGAAACGGGTATACCATTAATGTTCATTCTCACGGGAGTGGTTTGGTAAATGGCCAATCAAGCCTCAACCTGAGTCCTGTATTTCAAGATTTAGTCGAGTTAAACGCAACTGCATCAACCGGGTGGGAGTTTAATCGTTGGTATGGGTACTCCTTTGCAAATGCTCAATTAGAAAATGTGTCTATTAGTGCATCAAGTAATCTCGAATTAAATGCATCTTTTCAAAGAAAACAATATATCCTAACGATCGGAACTTCTTCCTTCGGAGAATCAAACGGAAGCGGCACCTATTCATTTGAAACAAACGCCACTATCTCAACTATTCCCAACACAGGTTATGTTTTCTCAGGTTGGACTGGGGATACCCAGTATGTAAATGATGTTAATTCGACCTCCACCATTGTTACCATTCCCAGCAGTTCGGTTTCTGTAACCCCTACTTTCACTCCAATCAATTATCAGATTACTGTTTCATCGGACAGCAACGGTACAGTCTCAGGAGGCGGCAGTTACCCCTTCGGAACAATCGCCAATATTATTCCCACGGGGAACGGTCAGGACTTTGCTAACAATGCACCAGCTGGATATACTTTGGGAAGTTGGAGCATAACTGACCAAGCGGGCCAGCTAACACAAAGGTCAGACAACCCACTGTCACTAGTAGTAGATGGAAACTATACTATCTTTGCAAATTTCGAACCCATAGATGTTGCATTACACGATTTAAATGTAACGACCTCTTCAATAAGTGGTGGCCAAATTTTTAATGACACTAGCCTTAGAGAATGGAATGCAAGTAATGCGACTTTATCCTCCGTTATTACAGCAACGCCCAACCCAGGGTATTCATTTCTCGGATGGCAAAACCCAGACAACAAATCTGTAATCCCCAATTTTAAAAGTCCTCGCATAACTTTCACGACTGATTCCAATGCCTCCCTAATTGCCCAATTTTCAAAAGATATAATCGATACAACAACTCGTGTTTCCGGAAACGGATCCGTGCAGACTGAATCCAACGAAACATCTCTCATTTTTAATGCAAATCCAAATGTAAACAATTACTTTAATGAATGGGTGATCGATCATAATTATTCTTATAATGTAACACTTGGTTCCTCTTCGGTAAACAGTAGTGCCCAAGTCTTCTTCTTGAACGGAAAAGAAAGCCCATCGATCCGACTCCTTAAAGGATATACATACCACTTCAATTGTAACACAGGAAGTCATGAGTTTTATCTTTCTACAGAGAACAATTCGACCAATTATACCCAAGAATTTACTGACTCGAATCTTTCGGGGTCTCGGACCACTAATGGATCGCTTATTTTTACTGTACCGAACGATTTTAACGCAACAACCGACCTATACTACTGCTCAGCTGATAATTCGTTCATGGGAAATAAAATTGATATCATTGATTCAATCCCTGATTCATCAATTATACCCTTCCCTAACCAAAAAACTATTACTCCTAATGTATCTCACGACCTGTCTTTACTCGCTGATTTTGATTTGAATCAATATAATGTCACCATTTCATCTGGAAATGGAGGAACTGTGGGTACTGGTTCGAGTGGTTCATACACTCATGGGACGACGCTTAACTTAACTGCATCTCCAAATCAACACTTTGTCTTCAGTCATTGGGAGGGCGCAACATTTTTAGATCCGAATTCTACATCCACCTCTTCCTCTATCAATGATCATTCTCAAATTAATGCGATTTTTGCACCTATTCTTTATAATCTGACACTTACACAAAACATACCGGAAGCAGGAAACATATTCAGTAACTCCAACACCTACAAGTTTGCACATGGTACGATTGTTCCAATACAGGCTAATTCAAATTCTGGTTATATTTTCACATCATGGAGTAATGGCATAAGCTCTCCATCAACCAATATCACGATGGACGGAAATACAACTTTCACGGCCACTTTTGAGAGGAAACCTGCCACAATCGAATACCTTATTTCTACAACTGATATCCTAGGAAACTCCGAGATTGGAAAAACCGGAGGATATATTAGCCCATCCGACCTTTCAGGATATAAAGTGGGTGAGTCCTTGCAGGTAACTGCTAATGATTACCCAGGTTATCAATTTGAAAATTGGATAGAGGATAATAACGAAACTGATAGCTCGCGCACAAAAACTATTTCTCTTGATGAAAATCAGTCAATTACAGCCGTCTTTAAAAAGTTGAGTTTTGAGGTCAACTTATTTGCGACACCTCTAGTTGGCGGAAACATTTATGCAAACCTTGGGTCAACTGTTCAGGTACAAAAACTTACCTTATCCTGGGGGGATACTCTAAAAATCTCCTCGATCCCTAGTACTAATTACCAATTCGAACAATGGTCTGGAAATGGATTAGATGGACTTAATACAACTGCGTCAGATATCGAGTTAGTTGTGAGAGAAAATATAGATATTAGTGCAAAATTCATTCCTCTTCAACCTCTCGAGTTACAAATTATCATTGAGCCACTAGATTCTGGATTTGTGATTGGAAGTGGAGGATTTACATATAACCCCAACCATCCAATCTACGCCACGCCTAATACAGGCTACCTCTTTGACAGATGGGAGGGAGTAGGAATTGAAAATGCAAGTCTCCAAAATTCTTCTATTTTGTTAAATGAGGATAAAACTATCAAAGCAAAATTCAAAATTGATCCAAACTATGTTGGCAATGGAGACCCTACTAAACCTGGCTTACACTCATTAACGATAATTAATATACCATCTTACACAGGAACAACCTCGGGAGGGGGTGCCTTTGGAACTGGTTGGGTTAACATTAGTGCAATGGCAGTAACAGGATATAAATTTTCATATTGGGATGGAGCGGGAGTCGAAAACAACACTTCGAAGAATACTAGATTTTTCTTAACTTCAAATACTACACTTTCCGCAGTTTTTCGTGCAATGAAGGGGTCTGACCTTTTATCTGATGCCACATCTCTTGGTAATTCATGGTGGTATAGTGATTGGTTTGGGCCATTCTGGCATAGGGAAGCTGATTTATGGATATATCATGCCCCGTTAGGTTGGACATACATTATTCCAGAGGAGAATACGGGTAGCTTATGGTTTTGGGTCGATTATCTATCAGGTTGGCAATGGACATCAAAAAACATATTTCCTTACCATCGAGCACATTCTCAAGCAAAATGGTTTTGGTTTAATAAAGAACAATCAACACAAGAATCCCGCCTATTTTATCAATATAACGATGCAAATGGAGGAGGTTCCTGGATCAAATTCTAGGAATACGTTTTATACCACATGTTTTGAAACCTCACAAATGGAGATTCAAACAAGACCGTGTAAGATTTTTTCTTTTAGTTAAGAAACAAATCAACATTCGCTAGTAATTAAGATAAATATTGCTGCTTGTCATTACCAGCAGGGATTATCTGATCCAATGTTCTTAATATTTTGCTAGCTTCAACCTACGGGACTAAGACAAGCTACACAATCTACCGAATAAAATTCCATGTTGAGAAAGATGAATGAAATTACATTTCTTCTTCAAACTAAGCATGACTTGAACTGAAGGTTTCGCCTATTTAAAATATGACCAATTTGCAAACAAACGAATTGAATAAAAAAGCTAGAAATTTTTTTCTTAGATAACGAAAAAATTTAAATCAATGTGATTGTAAAAACAAAACATCGGGTAAATATAAATTTGGCACGAAACAAATTTTGGTGTGTACCAAATAGCAAAAAGTGCTCTCTAAAGCGTGGAAAAACTAAACTATTACAATTGGTTTGATACTAAATAATTAACAACTCAGTTGATAGAAATGATAATTACAAGTTAACTTAATTGAAAGGATTTTTTGGTTTGAAATAAGATAATATCCCATTGGAATTTTTCCTAATAATGACGATCCCTTCTGTTGCTTCTAGAATTTCACCATCCTTAATCACATTATTTGGATTAGCTGCATTCACTTTTCTCCAACCCCCTCCTGAGATAATTACTTGAGGTGCGTACTGGTAACCTGCCCCACGAGTGTTACCTGTGCCGGTAAAATCAAACCCAGTCACTGCTCCACCAGAAACTGTAGCGGTTGCCACAGCCATAGTAGTGTTACCTCCTCCCATGAAGTAGGCTTTTGCATCACCATTGTAACCTGTACCACCATGCCCTGTTTTCCATGTCTTGGAACCGAAGTTTGCGAAGTTAATATCACGACGTTTCCTAACAACTACGGTGGATGAAGATGGCCTTGCGATAATTTTGTGCGTACCAATTAAACCAGAAAATATTTTAATTCCATTTCCGGGAGTTACATCAGTTCCGTTCACATCTACTTCCTTATCACCATTATCATTTAACTTTAAACCAAACAGTCCTTCAAAAGTAATATTGAACCCAACAGCAGGAGCGGTTCCACTTACAGTTACAAGAGTGTGGGTACTGTCGTTATGATCAACAGATAGACCTCCTGAAGCAGTGCAACTTTGCAGGTTCGTAATGGAACCGGAACCCAATGAAACATCTGCATTCGCTAAGCCTTGTGAACCAGCGGTACCAGCACGAGCAGTTGCAGTTGCTGTTGCCGTTACTCCATCATTAACCCCAGATTTGTAATAAAACTGAGACCAAACTGAACCGTCGAGAAAAAAGAGTTGGTCGGCTGCAGTATCTGTGTCCCCAGAACCAGGTTTGAATTCAAGACCACTTGTTCCAAAAACCTTAGAGGGAATAAGTTCCCCAAGAATCATATCAGTTCCGTAAGGATTATTCATGACAAATGCACCGCCGACTGCAGGGAGTTGCATTTTTTGATCAGTAGTGCTAGCGACACCTTCAAAGTCTAGAGTGAGTGAACCGTTCGTTCTCTTCGAAACAATAAACGCTTCATCAGGGTAAAGCACTACATCATTCTGCAATCCCCAGCCAAGGTACGAAGTCGAGTACCAACCTGCTGTTCTTCCTGACCCAGCAGGCATGAAACAAAACGAATAATAAGCACCATAATAAAGATAAATGAAGTCAGCACCTGCACCACCGCTAGCATTAGCACTAGCTGGAGACAAATCAAGGTCTGATGAAGTTTGACCAAAAACCGAACCGAGTGTAGGTGCGGCAAAAACTTCCACGGAAAAATCAGTTTGTAACACGTTTTGAAGTGTTTCACCATTGGCTAGTCTGGTAATATCAAGGGTGAGCCTAGTTGCATTATTGTCCGTGATTAAGAAGACTCGTCCCTCGTCATCATCTCCCAACTCAGTAAGTTTAACAAAATGAGGTCCCCCTACAACAGTTGCAGTTGGTGCAGAAGAGTACCCCGAACCAGCATTTGTAATGCTTATGCCTGATATCTCACCTGAACCGTTAATACTTGCAGTGGCGGTAGCTTGATCATCCCCAGTAGTGGGGTATTCAATTATGATTTCCGGTGCTGTTGAAAATCCAGACCCTGCATAAGTAATTGCAACCGACCCAACTCCTGCTCCTGATAGCGAAGGAGTAAGTATAGGACTTTTAACCGAAGAATTAAATACACCTGAAATAAATGGGTTTACCGTTGTTTCACTTGTATCAGAGGATGACTCGAAATTAATAGTGGTTGAGGTGACGCTTGATAATTGTCCAGAAAAAACTGCATCGCCCGCTACTCCAGCACTTACAACCGTAAAAACAGGAGCTTTTGCTGGATTTGAAGCTGTGTTTGCTATGGTTTTTTGTATGCTTCCTGAAATACCGGCAACATTTGGTGCGGAACAAAGCATGGAAGGCAGAAGAAATGAAAAGGTGACAATACTTTTAAAGAGATGGGCTTTGTTCATAATGGTGCTTTATATTTAATAGGGGCTTAACTTACCTTAGCGCTAACTGAGTAAATCTTACAAGTATTTGAAATATTTTTTCAAAAGAATTTTTTGTATATAATAGATTTTTTTCAATATTGTCACAATTATAGTTGCTTCGTGCATTTAATTTGCCTCTTGAGGCCAGTATTGTCAAATTTATACAGCAAATAAGAGCCAGTAATGAAGCACACGAAATTAGGCACCCAAAGTAAAAAGGCACTTGAGCTTTTTAAAGTTAATTCTTCCAACAGAATAATACTGGTATAGTATAGAACTGAAAGAAAAATACCGATCACAAGATTGGAAATACTTTCCCTTCGACCATGTGTAATGGAAATTGGTAAAAGTACTAATGCAAGAAACACAGACGAGGACCCCAAAACTATGCCTTTTTGAATTAGTACACTGGCTTCATATTTTTTTTCGTTATTAGATTTGGATAATTCAACCAGTTCAAGAAAACCAATTCTCTTGATGTTAAAAGAATTGGTTTTTGAACTTAAGTCAAAAACGATGGGACGGTCCCATTCTTCAAAAGAAACAAAAAGGTTACTGTCACGAGAATCCATGGAAGATTCAAAGTCTACATTTTTCAAATTTAAAATTAAATGCGAATTTAATTCACTTCTTTCAACCTTTGCACTTTGGCTATTTATAATTCTAAGTAGTTTCCTATTTTCTCCTAGCAACAGAATCCTTAAATTATACCATATACCGGCTTCAATTGAACCTACAGATAAAGTAACACTATGAATCGGTTCATCCGAAAGTGTAGCAAGGTTATTGTTCGCAGGCTCAGTCGAGTTTTGATCGAGATCAAATTGTATCTCTTTTTCAGTCTCCAACAACAAGTTTATATTACTCCATGCAATAGCAGCTTTTTTCCTGTCAAATTCTGCCCTACTCAATGGTGCCCAATGCAGGAAAGTGTAAAGGGAAAACAGGGAAACGAAAAAAGAGAGAATGAAACACGGCATACCCCATGAAAAAATGCCTGATCCTAAAGAACGCAGTGCGAGAATTTCATTACTTGATGACCATTTTCCATAACAAAGAAGCACGGCCAACATAAAGCCAAACGGTAAAGCAAAAGATAAGGCGTAAGGAATGAGTAGTGAGGATAATTGAAGAAAGGAGTAAGGAGACACTGAGATTGCCTGCAATAAATATTCATCATGCTTAACTAAGTTTCCATAAAGCAAAATCACCAACAAAATAAGGGTTACCAGAAAAGTCACAAAACTCAGTTGGAAAAAATAATGACGATTGATTATCTTGGTGAGCATCAGATGAAATAAAGTTATGAAAAATCTATTTTTTGCAAATCTGACGGTACATCCACTCCTACCGAAGCAAATTCCGTTATTCTCACTGCGATTCGAAACCCCGCCTGCAATGCCCTTAGTTGTTCTAGCTTTTCAATTCTTTCAAGTTCCCCTTCTTCGCTCGTAACAAATTCTTCAAGGAACTCTCTCTTATATCCATATAATCCCATATGCTTGTATGCATGGATCGAATTCCCCAAAAATGATCCCGATTGAGTATCGCGAGCAAATGGAATAGGGGCTCGCGAGAAGTAAAGGGCATATCCATTATTATCCATAACCACCTTTACTTGATTCGGGTCTCGAAAGTCTTCATCTGATTGAAAAACCGAGGCCAGGGTCGAAATCGATACATCTGGCCGTGAAAGAGCGTCGGCAAGCATAAGAATTTGATCCCTCATTACCATAGGTTCATCTGCCTGCACATTAATCAGGAGCTCTCTGTTCAAAATTCTATTTGCTATGGCAATTCGATCAGTACCAGAGGAAAGATGGGGAGAAGTTACAATAACATTGTAGCCTGATGACTCTAAAAGATTCTTCAGTTCATCTCCATCGACCGCAAAATAAAGATCAAACTCGGGAACTTGTTCTTTAATCCTATCTGCAGTTCTTAAAATGAGAGGCTTCCCCCCCGCATCTGCTAATAGCTTTCTTGGAAATCGAACTGATGCAAGGCGAGCTGGTACTATAATTGTTGGAGTTTTGGTAGGAACCATAAAATAGAATTCATTTGGAATAACTTCTTGAGTTGTCGCAAGCAAAACCAAGCGATAGTATTATTCAATATTTTTTTTATTATAAAGCCATCAGAATCAACTATGCCCAACTCAAACAAAATTGACCGCTTTTCCTTACCTGACGATCGAGGCCGATTTGGCCCCTACGGCGGATCTTATGTACCGGAGACACTTTCTCACCCGTTAAGCCAACTCACCGCAGCCTATAAAGAAGCAAAGCAAGATCCAGAATTTCAGAAAGAATTAGCTTTTTTACTGCGAACATTTGCAGGAAGGCCGACCGAATTATATTTTGCAGAACGCCTGACAAAAGAAATTGGAGGTGCTCAGATTTACCTAAAAAGAGAAGATTTACTCCATACAGGAGCTCACAAAATAAATAACGCACTTGGCCAAGCCCTTCTTGCCAAAAGAATGGGAAAGAC
>JAQXBH010000006.1 GCA_029252505.1 Opitutales bacterium
ATCTACTAAGACGAGGTTTTCTTGGATTCACGCTTGCGCACTGTTGAGTCTAATATTCTCTTGCGTAGTCTAATATTTTGGGGAGTCACTTCCACTAATTCATCCGGTGCAATATATTCAATAGCGCGCTCCAATGAGAACTTAATCGCCGGCGTCAAAGCTTCTGTCTTGTCACTTCCCGCGGCCCTATGATTAGTTACATGTTTTGCCTTGGTCGGATTAACCGGAAGGTCCTCCGTTCTTGGATTTTCTCCCACTACCATTCCTTCATAAACTTCCTCACCAGCTCCAACAAACAATTTACCCCGAGTTTCAATGTTTCGGAGGGCATAAGTATTCGCCTCCCCTTTCTCCATCGAAACCAGTGTACCGGTTCGACGAGTTCGAATATCTCCCGAATCCGGACGATATTCCTTAAATAAATGAGACATTATCCCTTCCCCACTAGTCAGGTTTAAAAGTTCAAATTCAAAACCAATCAAGCCCCGTGTTGGAATAGTGGCTTGCAAGGTAGTTCGCCCTTTGTTGGCAGACATCGATTCTACCTGGCCTTTACGGTTCGCAAGAGATTGCATACAACCCCCAACCGCTTCTTCCGGTACTTCCAGATAAAGCGTCTCAAAGGGTTCGTGCGAGCGACCATCAATCATTTTTTTAATGACAGTGGGCCGGCTAACTAAAATCTCAAAGCCTTCTCTTCTCATTTCCTCGACCACCACCGCAACTTGCATTGCACCCCGTGCGTTGACCTTAAAATCAGCAGAACCATCCATATCTTCAAGTTTAATCGAAATATTAGTCCGGGCTTCTCTCAGCAATCGATCCCGAATTTCACGAGAGGTTACGCGGTCCCCTTCCCTTCCTGCCATCGGGCCATCATTAACGGAAAAGGACATCATTACCGTAGGTGGGTCAATTTCCACAAAAGGAAGAAGTTCGACTTCTGGATCACTAGAAAGAGTTTCTCCGATATCCACCTCTTCAAAGCCTGATAAGCCAATAATATTTCCCGCTACTCCTTCCACCGAGTCATTAGTAGACAATGCAGAGTATTCAAAAATTTTCGATACTTTCGATCTTTCTGGAGAGGAATCAGATCGCAAACGCCAAACTGGATCTCCGACTTTCGCGCTTCCTGAAATTACTTTCCCCACCGCAATTCGTCCTACATAATCAGACCAATCGACATTAGATACAAGCATTTTGAAACCATCGCCCTCTTCAATCGTGGGCGGAGGAATCTTATCTGCTAAGACTTTAAACAAAGGTGTCATTCCATCCTGTTCGTCTCCTAGTTCATTTACCGCATAACCATCCTTCGCACTGCCAAAAAGGAATGGAGCATTGAACTGATCTTCACTGGCCTCTAATTCAAGAAATAATTCAAGGACTAAATCCTGCATTTCCTTGGGGCGTGCATTGGGCCGGTCCACCTTATTGATAAATACAACTGGGTTTAAACCAGCAGCAAGTGCTTTTTGTAACACGAAACGAGTTTGCGCCTGGGGACCTTCATAGGCGTCCACAACGAGCATCACTCCATCTACCATTTTCATTACCCGCTCCACCTCACCACCAAAATCAGCGTGACCTGGAGTGTCTACAATGTTGATCAAGAATTCATTCCATTGAACAGAAGTATTTTTTGCCTTAATTGTAATACCTCGCTCTTTTTCTTGGTCCATCGAATCCATGGCTCGCTCTTCCACCACTTGATTATCACGAAAAGCTCCGGATTGCCGAAGCATTTGATCGACTAAAGTCGTTTTCCCATGGTCGACGTGAGCAATAATTGCTATGTTTCTAATCTTATCTGATGTAATTGATGGTGCACTCATGAGTGCGAAGGGTTTAGACTTTTCCTACCCATGTGGCAAGCGAAGGTTTATTTTCGCTCGTTGTAATTTAAATCACGAATAGTAAAGAAAACTCTTCTAATCCTTATGATTGAAGTTTTCACAAAGAAAAAACCCCAATTAATGAAATTATAAAGACAGTGGCTAGCACTACCCATGTTACACTCGCTAACAAGTAAGAATCGTCACTCGATTCTTTTTCGTAAGATCTAATTTTTTCCATAATAAAGGTTCCTCATTTGGAGTTAAAAATAATTTTGCATAACTTATGCCAAAAACAGTTCAGATTAAAAAAAGACCGAATCCATCCCTAACTAACTATATTTGTTAAGAATTTCTTCTTCATCATGAGAGAAATTCATTCCTTTAATTAAAAGCAATTACCATGTATAAAAAATAAACAATTTAAAAATTTCCTCATTTCCGTTCAAAGAAAAATCAAAAAGGATCAACTCAATACAATTTTCCTACAAATTGACTTTACTGAGCTAACTAAATTAAAATTGTTCGGTTATGTTTCTTAATTAACAAATAAAATATAAATGTAGAATTATTCTTTTCGATTAATAACTCATGGAAAAAAATATTATCCTAAAAGTCGGGCATGAGTCAAAAAAGTGGTTAATTGGAGTCTCAATCTTTCTCCTAATATTGGGAATTATATGTTTTTTTGCTTTAGGAATCGGATCTTCGGTATTTATTTTTTCAACTTTAATTTGTGTTACTCTCGGCGGAACTCTTCAAATACTGAAAGCTCCTAATATAGTCATAACTAGCAAATATATATCAGGGGGTTCCTGGCGGACGCGTCGCACAACATCCTGGGACAAACTTGGTACAGTATCGGCAAATAGATACTTTTTTTTGTGGGAAGACAAAAAATACAAGACGCAGAAAATTAAAACCTCCTTTGATCATTTCGGTAGAGTATGTGACCACAACGGAAGACAGGTTGCCAAAGAACTGGCAATCGAATGGGTTGAATCTATACGCGACGCTGGTTCAGAAGAAAAACGAGAAACATTAATCAAAAAAATGAGACAACTAGGGCCTCAAAAGATAATTTCTCGCAATGAATTATCCGAAAAGGATAGAAACAAATCGAAGAAACTCGTGAAAGAATATAAAAGCTTAAAATATAGACCCAACACATCAGAGAGAAAGGTAGAAATTATTAATTACTTTAGAGATAAGGGCTGGAAATTTCCGAATAGTGAAATTTACTCAAAACTAGAAGTTAAAACAGGAAAATTAATCCTTTTATTCACTGCGGTATTTTTTGTTTTTTTCTTTTTTTTACTCATTAGCCTAATTTAACTTCGATTTATCATTAGATAATTTAGCCAAAGATAAAACTAGAAATAGAAATTTGTAGTTTTCAAAATTACTTTGCGCAAATCCAACTACGAAATAACAGAGTAAATATCGTCGGCTAGCATTAAAATGCAGTCATTTCAAATGACCAACCTTGCCATTCATTTTATTACTGGGAGAAAACTGAGAACTATGAGTAACTAATATTTTGGAAACAAACAATCTCTGCAACCCTCACTCAATGCCACCAGCAGTTCAAGTAAGGGCAATACAAAATGGCGCGGGAACTGGGATTCGAACCCAGGACCCTCGGTTTAGAAGACCGATGCTCTATCCAGCTGAGCTACTCCCGCACTAGCTCAATCATAATTGACGAGCGAATTACTAACATAGCCTAAACTTAGTAACCTTCGCAAGATCAAAGGGATTGAGTTTGGGGCGCAATTATGAACAAAACTTCCAAATTAGGTCGCTTTTGCTTGGCAGATTAAAACAGTATGATTTTATTGAAATCATATTATTTTAATCAATCAAACCAAACTAATTATGAACAATTTATCTCTTTCTTTATTACTTCTTGCCGCAAGTTGTTTCTCGGTCGAACTACTTGGTCATTGTCAGGTGCCTTGCGGCGTCTACGGGGATCAAAACAGGTTCGAGCAAATGCTTGAAGATCAAACCACTATTGAAAAAGCAGGCAAGCTAATCATTGAACTAGCCAAAAATAATGACGCGCTCTCACACAACCAGCTTGCTAGATGGGTCGCGACCAAGGAATCACATGCGGGTGCAATCCAAAATACAATCGCTGATTATTTTATGGCCCAGAGAATTAAATCAACTGATAAAAAGTATGCTGAGAAACTAGCCAAGGCCCACGCCGTAATGGTCGCGGCAATGAAGTGTAAGCAAACTGTTGATATTAAAACCGCAACTGCACTTAAGGATTCTATTCTCTCCTTCCACAAGGTCTACGAGGGTAAAAAGTAAAATCCTCCATCCCATGAATTCACCGCTCAATCTATATGTCAGTTCCAATGGGGTCGACCACGGTCCCCTAACATTAGAGGAGGCGATTCAAAAAGTGGGTAGCGGTCAGTTTCAACCGGATGATCTTTCCTGGCATCAGGGGGTTTCAGGATGGGTTAAATTAAAGGAACTTCCAGAATGGTCTCAGATTAAAAAAGTTCCTCTTCCTTCGCTGGCTCCCGAAAAACAACTCCTTGTAAATGAACCAAAGCAGACTGATAGTTCGATAAAAAGCTTGTCGAATAAAACAAAAAAAATCCAGCCGAAGACTACGAGTACTAAAATCACTAAGACTTCCGCCGTTTTCGAGGAAGCATCGAACCCTGCCAAGACAGGGATGGGAACATTCGGGAAACTGATGGTAGCAGTTGCGATTACTATTTTCTTATCCACCTTCGCGGTAGTAGGATTGCTGGTTTATAAAAATATAGACAAATTCATGCCGCCTGAGGAGGTACCTTCGGTGTCACTACCAGTCACCGAGGAACCCGACGAGATTGAGGAACCCGATCCATTCGCTCCTCCCCAACAAGATTAGGATAAGCTTTTTGATCATATCCGTACTGAAAATGACAATTAAAATTCGTGTTTGTCGCGTACTGTCTAATTGTCGTGATGGAACTAGTGATCACCTGACCACATCCATTCCTGAATTTAGGAACTGAAATAGCTCTTAAGGATCGGGTTGATTCCACAACTCCCACTTGTTCTGTTTATGATTACTTTCTTTGGATGCACCATCAAATTTAAGAGAGGAAAGCTTCTCAATGCACTTGTTACAATCAGATTAACAATACCTCTTTGCTGTAAGAAATTGTTTAAATCGAGGATACTAGACGGAGTATCAAATGTTTTCCCTAATTTCTGTTCTTTGCAGACTGAGCGGGAATTTTCCCTTAGCTAGCTCAATCAGGCAACCCTGCATACCCACATCGCCTTCCGCCACAGGACACTTCCTTGGCATTCCGTCAATAAATCGGTGCAGGCAGGCATCAATATCGCGGCCCAAAACCGATTCTCTTGAACCGGTCATTCCCAAGTCGGACTGGTAAGCAGTACCCCCTTTTAAAATTCTTCCATCCGCGGTGGGTACATGAGTATGAGTCCCAAAGACTAAAGATACTTTTCCATCCAAATGCCATCCCATTGCTTCTTTCTCGGATGTTGTTTCAGCATGAATTTCAACAATAATTGCATCTGTATCTGTCTTCATTTCTTCCACTAACCGGGAAGCGGTCTGGAATGGACAATCCACCTTCGGTCCCATAAAGGTCCTCCCTAAGACAGTAAAAACTCCGATCTTAAATTGATTGATAGATAGAATCAATCTATCCCGACCGGGATTGGAAGCAGGAAGATTGGCAGGACGGCAAACCCTTTCCAATGAATCGATTTCATTGCTAAAGTTCATTTGATCCCATACATGATCACCAAGAGTGATTGCGTCCACTCCCGCGGAAAGAATTTCATTAGCTGTTTTCGCAGTAATACCCGCTCCGCCAGCTGCATTCTCGCCATTGGCAATAATGAGATCAATTTGATTGGCTTCCTTATAATCCGCCAACTGATCATTCAAAAATTTCCGACCGGGACGACCAACTATATCTCCTAAGATAAGAACTTTCATTTTACAGTTTCCTTGCTTTGATAGTAACATAGAAAACGATCGTGAACTAACAGAACCAGATCATCTAGCCCGTCACCATTCAAGTCCGCAACGAGTCCGTCACGGGGTTCGTTGACTCCCCCTTTTTTACCGCGATAATGAAGATCTTTTTCGAAAACCTGAAAGTGAAGCACACTTTCCCAATTTTTTTCTTTCTCGGAAAAGGACAAAAACTCGAGCACATTCTTCCGACCGTCCATGCATACCAAGTCGGACTTTCCATCATTATTAAAATCTCCCCAATCTACTCCTCCATGAATAATTTTTGGAAGATCAGTCAGATAACGGGAATGAACCTCCAGGTCACATTCCTGATTCGAAAGTGATTGTCCAATTACATCAATCCCACTTGCACTTAATGAGTAGAAACCTTTTTTATTTTTGGATGGGAATGAATAGACAACTTGAGGAGAGCGGGTTTCCTCCTCAATTTCTTCTATCTTTTCAAAAACTCCACCTGATTGTCTCTTTAAAATTACCCAATTTTTACCAGAATAATAAGCCATTTCATTTTCACCGTCATTGTTGATGTCATGGAGAACCGGGCAGACCAGTTCAGCCTTTGGATCAACCGCATTGAATTGTTCGATCACTTGTAGTTTTCCGCTCTTCCACTTGAGCGCACGTACCATTCCCTCACCCGCAACAAGTAATTCAGGGGATTGATCCCCATCGACATCCCCGCTGCCTACATGAGAACGATTTTTTTCCAAAAGGACACTCTTACGAATGGCCGAATCTATTCCAACTAATTCAAGTTGTCCCTTCCCATTATTGACTAGAAGTTGACCCGCTTCTCGATCGGACAATAAAACTAGGTCGATCCGATCATCCTCGTCTAAATAACAAGGAAAGATAGCGGATGGTTCGCGTTTCCATTCATCCAGTTCAACCTCCGAAGAGACATCATAATCCCTTCCCTTTTCCTTAGACCATATTTGTAAAACAAAATCCGATCTTTTCTCGACCACGACCAGAATTTCATCCTGCCCGTCTCCGTCCAAGTCAGCACAGTGGGAGAGAATTGCATCGCCTTCCACTGTAAGCGGAACGGGAAAAGAAAATCTTTTGTTATCTGTGAATTCTGAGAGTCCAACAATTTTCTCTTCCGGACTCAAAATAAGAAGACCCGGATTTTTTGTAGAAGAAAATCGGCAGGCTGAAAGTGAGCTAATTCCCTTCAGAGAAGGATTTTTTTGAGGTAAACCAAACTGCTCGTTTGTGACACCGGGTAAAAAGAGTAATTCACCTAGTTTAGGCGAAGCTGCAATCAGATCGGTATTCCCATCAGAGTTAAAATCTTCCATTACCCAGGCGGATTTTTTTTCATCCGCAGGAAAAAGGTCATGACTCACCGCACCAAAATTAAGCGAATCAATATCGCCTTTTCGTGGCTCAATAGAAAAGACGGTGACTTCACTGGATGTACGGTCAATGCCCACGAATTTAGATTCTTTATTTCCTTGGACCGCGTCGACTGGATTAAAGGACAGAAGAGATAGGTCGAAAGAATGCTCGGGACCAAATCCCTCCTTCACTCCGTAGCGCACGCGAATAGACCTCTCCTTGGCGGGGTCTAAATAAAGCCAGTCATCCTCTCCATCGTGGTCGAAGTCGGCCAAGTGCAATCCGCGAGCACTTTTGCTTTCTTCTCTAAAAAGTTTTGAAGGGTATTTTGGTTCCCCATTTTTAAAATCAATTATTTCCAGTCCCGATTCAGTAAAAAGATAAAGTTTAGAATGACTTGGCTCTTTACCTTTTTTAATCTTCATCGAAAACATCCCAGAACGGAGCCTTCCGGATTCTAGCTCATAGGGTTCTTTCCACTTTAAATCGGGAGTACGGAAATAAACCTGCACACCGTTTTCAGGACTGCCTTGAATCACATCTAGTAAACCATCTCGATTGAGGTCCCCTACTGCGAGTACAGTTATTTTTTCGGGTACAAAAATATATTCCTTTTTATAGGGAGCATCCTCCAGTTCGGGATTCCAACGATCCACTTGAACAGGGCTTACTCGCGGTGGAGTTTTTCCGTTCGAAGTACGGTAGAGAATTTCAATTCGCGAACGGTCTAGGTTGTAAAAAAGAAGGTCGTTAAGACCGTCCGCATTCAAATCCTCACAAAGAAATGTCCGTGCATTCCAGCTTGCCTTAATTACCTCCGGAGAAGAGAGACGAAAAGAAACCGCACCAACATTAACTAATGCACAACAGAAAATAAATGCATTGGCACATCCCCTCATTGAAAAGAAGAAGAAATTCATTGGTCAGCTTTGGAATATAATTTTGCTTTCCCTACCATTCCCCGCTGAATATTCTTCGAACATGCGATCAGGAAGTAGGGAAAATTAGGAAAGTCACTTGATTTCAGTTCGAATTCTCCTTTAAGTTCGAGGGTTGTTGTAGCCATCGAAGATAAAAAACTTACCAATTTTTCAAGGTCAACATATTCTAACTGACTCGAATCATCAGCCAAATCGGCCATTGCTTGTTTAATTTCTTTTTTCTTCCATAATGAATTTCCCTTCCCTTGCATCCGGTTAATAACTTGATTGAGTTGATTGTCCTCTCCAAATGCCAGCAATAGCCATTTTTCAGTCACCGCATAGCTAAGAGAACTTCCGCTCTCTTCCAATCCCCGAAGTTTTCTTATGGTAACTCCCTTGTGAACACGCTCCGAGAAAAGATCGTTTCCCGATGCGATAGAATCAATCATCGTCCGTAAAGATCGGTCAAACAATTTTGGATCAGTGAGAGAAATCCCAAAAAAGTCACTACTCTTGTCAAAGTCCTCAATCGATTTAATTTTGCCGGGAAGAAGAGAAAAGCTAAACACTTCGTCTCCCAGTGATCCCAGAACATCACGCCGAAAAGCCACTCCCGCTTTTTCCTCAAATGCCTGTAACTGTGAATTGACGAGTAGGAGGAGTTGAGGACTGAGTCCGGTAATTATTTTTTCCATTGTTGGCCATATTCGAGCGAAGTCGTATCTTGCAGTTGTAGCAGTAAATGCCTGGGTGGGAAAAAACTCGTACTGAACCGCTTCCTTTTTTTCCTCATTTTGAACGAAAGAAAAAATCCCTTCGTATTTACTGAAGAAAGCTGCTGTCGATAGATCCAATTTTTTGTCAGTCGGATCTATTTGCATTCCGAAGCATTCCAATGAATCCAATCCCATGACAGAAATCAGCTTGGATGTGGTCACTCCAAATGGGTTTTCCGGAATTTGCATGTTCGGAACAGATTCCGCTTCTTCCATTAATCCCTGGAGCTGTTCAAAATCAATAAACATTCGGGCTGACCCGCGATCAATTTCATCAAATAAATCAAGGTAGTTATCATTCTTCACCATTGACGATGTTGTCGATTTCCCGGTGACTCTAAGAAGAGTATCCCTGACATGATCTTCTCCCCCCATGAAAACTCCGAGAGTTTGATTAATCAGAACAACAGCAATTCTTTCTTTTTTTTCTTTCCCGTTGTCAGGTCCAATCCAATGAACATCTTCACCTGCGATTTTTTCTCTTTCCCAAGAAAAACTTCCGTCCGAAGATGTCACTTCTTTTTTCATCCATTTCAAGGTACCCTCCAACTTTTCTTGAGTGAACTCGGTTTCAATTAGTAAGGTAACCTCTGGTATTTTCTTGGACAATAATTTCTCAAGATTTCCCACAGCCATAATTACACCGCCTGACACTGTATCAAGCCACTCCTCCATTTGTTCGAACATAAACTCGACTTTTTCTGAACTATTCGCGGAATCGCTCTGCATTTTCTGTTCGGTCCATTCGCCCATTTTTTCCCATGCTTTTGATTCTAAAAACTCTCCGAGTGGACCAGATTCAATCGAATTACTCAATTCCTTCCAGTCATCCACTTCCAAAAGAAAAACGGTATTTTCCGGGAGCATGTGCAACAGTCCAGATTCTGCTTTTGAATATAAACAAAAAAGCATGGAATTAATACAAATAAAAAGTAAACGAATCGAGTTCTTCATAGTAGAATTATTGAGGTGGGGAAACATAACGGTATCCCGCGTTGGGATTGCGTGGGTCAAATGCAAAGGCATCTCGGTTTTCAAGAAAAGTCTTTAATTGGCGAACCGGAATTGAAAATCCAAGTCCTTCCGCCCCACTGCTGACAACCTTCATATTGTTTACCCCGACAACCTGTCCACGATAGTTAAATAAGGGACCACCCGAGTTCCCCGGACTAATCTCAGCAGTTGTTTGAACATGAAGACGGGATTGAATAATACGATTCCTTAAACTAACGATACCCTCCGAGACACTACGTTCCAATCCTAGGGGACTTCCGATTGCAAAAACTCTTTCTCCCTGCTTCAAATCATTAGAATTCCCCAGTGGTACGGTCGGAAAAGTTTTTCGACCGGACTGACCCTCTATTTTCAAAAGAGCGAGATCAATGTTACCGCCTGTCGCCACGATCCTTACATTATCATAATTTTCTTTGATTAATTCATTTTTCCCTTTTCGAAACTGCGTGATCGATATTATTCTCTCGCCTGCAACTACATGGTCATTGGTTACCACATACCCGTCCGGATGCACAATGAAACCGGAACCAAGACCGACTGGTGTTCGAATCATGACCACCGATTCTCCTAGTCTTTCAACCAAGGTCCCCAAGGGTAGAACTGAAGCTCGAGGACTTTGCTGATAAAGGTTAGCTTCTGTACCTGACACTTGCTGATTCTCTTCAGAAAGATTACGGGTAACTTTTAAACATTCCCTTTCTGGAATTTTAATTAGGTCAAAGCCCAAGTCTATAATCCAGTAATCAGCATTTTCCTTGATTAATTCCCCGGAAATTGAGCTTCCATTTTGCAATTCAACCTGAATATACTCCGCTGCACAGAAAGATGTAAAAATGAATAGGGATGGCAGAAAGAATAAAATTTTCCTCATAATAGATATGCAATTTTCAGTGCTAAATTCTAAAGCTTCTGATTAGCGTTCCTCACTTGTTTCAAAATACTAACCCCTTGTCCATCACGCAATCGTTACAATTAATAAATCTAGGGTGAACAATTAGTACCTCGAGAGTTTAGCACTTTTTCTGAAATTCAGTACAAGCATCTAGACAATATTATGACACAGTTGGTTAATTAGGATAATGAAAACTGGCTTGTGAACAATTCCCAAAATTTGACCCGTGTAACGCATTTGGCTTTGCTCCCTCTAATTCTGTATCAAGAATCATTAATCGCATCTTTCCTTTAGAGGATCGTTCCGTGTAAATAATATGCCTGCCATCATTTAACCAAACCGATTGCAGTCCGTGACTCACTCCCTTGGTAAGCTGTCTACTTTTTCGCGAATTAAAACTGTATTCAAATATTTGAAATCCGCCACCCACTGCTGCTGTAAAACTAATTTTAGAGGAATCGATGGGATTCCAAGAAGCTTCGGTACAATGTGAACTAACATTAGTTGAGACCCTAGTGAGGGAACCTGTGGAAAGAGAGATTTCATAAAGTTGAGGTTTTCCACGGCTATCTGATGTGACAATCATACGGCGTCCGTCCGAAGACCAACAAGGTCCGGATTCATTGCTTTTATTCTTGGTCAGTCTTTTTGGTTTTGATCCAGGATTTGGTGCAATCCAAACTTCCGGGTTACCCGTGCTCGAGAGAATCAATGCGACTTGCGAACTTCTTGGGTTTTGCACTGCACTTAAATTACTTCCACGATAATTCGCAATTGTACGAATTTTTCGAGATTCCAAATCAAGATAAAAAATATTGTTAAACAACTGACGATTACTGGTAAAAAAAATACCCTGTCCTTTATTTCCCCAAGTAGCATTAAAAGTGATCTTCTTAAAATTTGTATTAGGCCGACTTGTAGACATCAGCGCATTGGAGACAAATATTTCCTTGTAACCTGATAAATTAGATAAATAAGAAATTTTTCCTGCAAAAAAGCCTGGAATTTTCAACAAGACACTCACCACCTTATCACACCCCCGCAGCAAAGCGTTATCGATTGAATCTCCACTCGAAGTTAAAGTTTTCAAAATCCTGCGCGGGTTACCTGATTGAATCGCAATTCCAACTTGTCCTCCTCCCTTTGCAGAAAATGTAATGCTGTATTGACTTTCTTTTGGGTGACTCAAACGAAACCCACCATGAACGGAAAAGGCTTTTTGAACAAGCGGTGCTAAAGTGGAAGACGTAGTTCCAAGGTCAATCGCTATTTGCTTTCGTGCCAGATCCGACTCGATTCCGGGAAGGAGTATTTTTTTACCACTCTGCCCAAATAAAGAAGCAGAAGTGCAAATTATCATACTCAACATTAAAAACATTAGAGAAGAATAAGAAGTTCTTCGCAAATTACTAAATCTACAGTCCGTATCCACATTCATAGTTCTATGATTCAATAAAATTCTAACTCTCAGCAAGTGCAAAAGAGTTCTTTGTCTATAATTATAACAATTAGAAAGAATAAATGCTCATATTTAAATAACTTTTCATTTTCTCGAACATGCACTTGCTTCATTATTAATGTTTTTGAATTATGTCCGACCAACTTATTACCGACCTCCTCAAGCAAGTTAATTATCCTGGATTTAGCAGGGATATTGTTTCATTTGGCCTCATCCAAGAAACGCGTTTCGAAAACGGACAAGCTTTTGTAAAACTTGAAATCAGTACAGCAGACCCAACTCTGCCAAAAGTTCTCAAAGACGAGATCGAAAAAAAGCTCATCCAGGAAGAAGTAATACAGGAAGTAGATATTCAAATAATAGTAAAGAAGCCTGCTGTTGAACGACCCACTAATCCAGCGAATCAAGAAAGTGCGGTACTTCCAGGGGTTAAAAAAATTGTTGCAATAGCGAGTGGTAAGGGTGGCGTTGGTAAATCAACTATGGCTGTAAACTTGGCCTGCTCTATTGAACAAA
>JAQXBH010000022.1 GCA_029252505.1 Opitutales bacterium
GCGCACTCAGCAAATCTGTGGCTTCCTCCCGTGTAAGAGCATTTAGCAAAATACTGGCCTGAGAATCTGGGATGACACTCGGTGATCCATCAAGATCTTTGGAAGCATCAAGGAATGCATCCTCGTCCACTTCGAGAATTTTCGCCTCAATTTCCACCAGTATTTCGGCCTCACTTTTTGCAACGGGATCTGCGAATGGATCTTTCTCAGCCTTTAGCTCTTTTAACATTCTGTTTATATTAAGATCACCCTCCTTTTCTGTGACTGGAGCACCGACTAAGAGCGATACTGAAATTATCAGGGAGATTGCGGATGTTAGTATTTTTTGCATGTGATTCAATTTACGATTTGTAATTTCGGTGCTTAGGCCCTCGATCATTCTTCTTTAATCTCTAAATTTTTGAGTGCCCAATCTATGGCGTTTTCCATACCAAATAACATTCTCCGATCGATATACTGGCTGTAGATAACAGGATTTTTTAATAATGGGACATTTACTTTGGCTAATTTCTTAGCGAGTTTTTCCACTTTTTCGTACTCTGAAAGTATTGTATTCCTCGCCTCTTCATTGCTCAAGCCATCATACAATGGAAATGATTCATCATTAATTTTCTCAATCACTTCTCTTTCAGCTTTAAGCAAGTAAACATTATCAATAAGGCTTTCCGCTGAGTTCTCTCTAAAATGTAGAACTGCATTAGCACTCAGCTTGGCAATTGAGGAACGTTTATTCTCTTCCAGAGATGGCATGATTTCACTCAACTGCCTTACAGATTCAAATAACTCGCCAGAATTCATACCCGATGGTACCAAAAATCCTCTAATTTTTGCTGCGACTGGGTGGATTCCGCTGGCGATGAGTGCTTCCTGTCTTAAAAGTGCTGTTTGAAAACGGTAATCCTCATAATTCTCACGATGGGTAATCTCTTCTAAGACCTCGATTGCAGTATCATTTCTCCCTGCATTCAACAATTGAACTAAATAGCTCATAGCGGCATAACTATTATCGGATTCCAGTGAATAAAATCGTTCACTGTGGTGCAGCTTTTCAGCATCTGAAAACTCCGAGAAATTTGCAGCAAGGTAATGTATGTAGGGATTATTAGGGTCTAACTTGATTGCATTTCTAAATAACTCAGGATCTTCTAGCAGTATTCCTACCATTGCATTTGCTTCCGAATTTCCATTTCTTTTATCCAGCCATTCGAGTATTTCATCCTTTGGAATTTCCCCAATCATTTGCTCATAAATGTGATCTTTTGGGGTCAGTATCTTCTCAGGTTCTTTTTTAGAAACTTGAATCAATGAATCTTTTTTATCATCAACTCGTTGCTCAGGTAAGATCGATTGCTTTTCTTTTGGCCGAACTTTTGATTCGACAGCGGAACCTTCAACGACTTTTTCGCTAGCATTATGATACAACTGCCCGGACAAAATCACTGTGACCAGTCCGCCCAACACCAGAGCAATTAGATGGGTAAAGATATATCTTTTCATAATTTCCAAAAACTTGATTCCTTATTTCCAGATATAGGAATCATTCACCAACTCGCGGTACTGAATTTCCATGGCATTTTGCATCTCCTTTTAATTGGATGGATTGGTTGCCGCTAGGTTGTTGCTCTCATCAATACCCTGCGAAAGGTCAAAAACCTGG
Source organism: Opitutales bacterium (assembly GCA_029252505.1). Classification (GTDB taxonomy): domain Bacteria; phylum Verrucomicrobiota; class Verrucomicrobiia; order Opitutales; family Seribacteraceae; genus Seribacter. Next base: position 1,658 of record JAQXBH010000022.1, read on the forward strand.
AAGTCAGACAAAGTGGCACCCTTGGCTTGTGACATATTTTTCTGGTTAATTGTTTTGGTCTTGGGAAAATTCATCCTGGCTGTCTTCGTGTAGATGGAAAGCTTGGTGTTGTTTATGGCTTCAAAAAGGTAAAACACTTCTTATCTAAATTTCCTGACACAATTCCTTCAGAGAAATCTTCGTTTTACTTTTGAGAGGGGAATGTAACCAAGGTCCGCTTTCTTACATATTGGCAGAATAAAATTTAAATATTCTAACTGCCTTTTTTACTAAGTTCGAATTGGTTCAGGAGACTAAGTGACTTTCATCTTCCAGTTTTTTGTTTCTTGTCTGGAACCACCAGAAGAACGAGGTCAGGCCGAATGTGATGATGAATTTCGAAATGGAACCAATAGGCAGGAAAGCCATGAAAACAGTCATAGTTCTATTAGGAGAGTCGCAGGTAAAACCCAGAAAGCTTGGTATTATGGCCGTAAAAACGGTGACAAACCATAACCCTTTCCATCCGAGAGGCATTTTCCGGGCATGATACGCAAGCCAGCCCAGGCATAAGAGCCATGGCAAGGTATCGATTAGGGTAACAAGGTGTTTTATCATTTCAGGAGAAAGATAGTCAAAGTATGCCTTAAGTAGAGAGCCACCTGCTACCATTACCAATATGCCAAGGATAAAAACAACCAAGCTAAGTATTCCTGAAGACAGGACGGGGTTGCGTCCTTGCCATGATTCCATCGCCAATTGTTTGGCCGCGGAATCAACCAGTGATTCAGGTTCGCCCAAAGACTTACATGCAGCTTGATAAGAGGATTCACGGTCCTGGCCCCCTGCGACGAGCTTTTCCACTTCGCTTTCAAGATGATCGTTCCATTCTTCGAGCAGGGCTTTTGCCCGCGATCCAATGATACCATGTTTAATCAGAGCCTTTCGGGACCTTGCTAGAAATTTACGCTGTTGCATGGATAATGTCCTTTCCAAATTTACTGATCCCTGCGGAGACTTTGCTCCATGATTCTTCAAGTTGGGACAATCGTTTATTTCCCTTTGCCATAAGGCGATAGTATCGGCGGGGGCGTCCGGAAACCGTTTCTTTGCGAATACTCAGGCAACGGTCTCCCACGAGACGGTGCAGGATGGGATAAATGCAACCCTCACCAAAACGAAAGGCACCGTCCGATATCGAGTGAATCTTTGCCACCAGCTCGTAGCCGTACATTTCATTTTGTGCGAGCAGGCGGAGTAAAAGTAGTTCCGGCACGCCATCAATAAATAGTTCTTTCTTCATTTCAGTTTGATACCTTGAGCTTAAAGGTATGTCAAGCATCGAGGCGCGAGGTATTAGATTTGCCCTCAGATATTGGTGCGGTTTACCAAATCCTAAACCGAGGATGTGCGCCCGCACACCTAACGCTTATGTGATCTCCTCTATCCCCAGATGGAATGGGCCGTGGCGTTGGCGTCGGCGAAGCGGTCGACTCCGACTCCGGCATCCTGGAGCATGGTGGTCCAGAGGTTGGCCAGTGGAGTGTCTTTATTTGGGGCGAACCGGTGCTGACCGTGGGTAAGTCCTTTAAAGCCGCCTCCGGTGAGCAGGCAGGGTACATTGGTGTTGCGGTGAGCCGTACGTAAGCCGCCCCCGCAATAAACCAGGCTGTTGTCGAAGAGAGTTCCTCCGTTGGGATCCATGGGGTCCTTGGCGGATCGCAACTGGTCAATAAAGTCGGAGTACAATTCCATCCATTTGCGGGTGCGTCGAAGATTCAGCTCATGAAGGGAGGAATTGCTTCCGTAATGAGAAAGTGTGTGAGGTGTGGAGGAAATATCCATGCTTTTGAGAAGGCCGGCATCGGGCATACGGTAGGTGACCACACGGGTGGAATCGGTTTTCCAGGCCGCAAGAATGAGTTGCTGCATGGTACGGATTGCCTTTTCACCGTGGGAACCGCTGACCAAAACCTGTTGATCATCGGGAGCTTTCATTTGCGTCTTTGGATAGGGAACATCCAACCATTCTTCCTCGCGGCTAATGGTTAGCTCGATATCTCGGATGCTGGTGGTGTATTCTTCGAGTTTCTCCCTGTCCTCCCGATCGAGGATTCGTTTGGTGGAACTGCTCTCGAATTCGAGGATGTCAAATATGCTCTTTCGTTGTTTCAGGGTATTGAGGACTTCTTCCTTGGAAACATTACCCCCGAATAAGCGTTGATAAACCTCCAGGGGAGAATCGAAGCCAGTCAAGGGACTGCCATCTTCACGATAGGATATAGCCACACCTCCATGTCCATTTCCGGTGTCACTTCTTGGACAATTAAGCTGCAGACTCTGATAGCGGGTATCCTTTCCCAAATGAGCAGCCGCAACCTGATCGCAGGATATACTGTTGTGCCGGGCTTTGCCCGGGAAACCGATCACATTGGCACAGGTAAGAACGGCTTCACTTCCTTCATGCGGCTGTTTGTTTTGCATGTTGGAGAAGTTGGATACCAATGTGGTATGCCGGAGGTTTTTCTTAATCGGGTCCCAGCCTGGTGGCAAAGAAAGGTCAGCCAGGGAGCCGGAATCTTTCGGATAAAAGTGTTTTTCCATATGACCATGGCCCATCGACATCCACAACAGCCTCTTGGGTGTGTTACCGGCCAGGGTGCTATTCGTGGAAGCTTGGAGTGCAGTTGGTAGGAGACTGCCAAGAAAGGGGAGGGTGATCGCCTTGGCTCCGTTACGGAGAAAGGACCTGCGGTTGGAACTGGTGGAGAGGTTCATCGTGTTACTTGGATGTTAGTGATTATAATATGTCTCTGAAATAAAATTCTTATCAATTCTTTTTTGATTATGACTTTGAGAAGGGTTCGCTGAGGACGATCTTTTTGATCATGTCACGGACTGGATATTTTTGTTTTTCCAGTTCATGGATGGCTTTTTCGATGATTGGACGATCGGTAAAACTGACGTCCCGACCGAGGGCATAACATAAGAGTCCCTCAAAAAGGGAAGCGGCCACCTGTCTTTCCTGTTTAATGAGGGCGGCTTTCAGTCCATGTACATCGTTGAATTTTTCTCCATTGGGAAGTTCCCCACTGGCATCCACAGGATAAAGCTTTCTTTTCGCCCTGGGATTTTTCAGCTGGTAGAAATGCTCAACATGGGTGACCAGTTCCTTTTCTCGCCACATACCAATAGCGTCGAAGTTTTCCAATCCCAGTCCGATGAAATCAAAGCGGGCATGGCAGGAAGCACACTGGGCCTTTTGCTGGTGCAGATCGACAAGATCCCGAACACTGGGGAAGGGTTCCGCAGAGGATGCAATAAGCTCGGGAACATTCGGAGGCGGGGGAGGAGGCGGATCATTGAGCAGTATCTCTTTTACGAGCGCGCCGCGAATGACGGGTGAAGTGCGGTTTCCCATTGTGCCGATGGCAAGGAAGGC
>JAQXBH010000041.1 GCA_029252505.1 Opitutales bacterium
AGCGATTGAATTTCTCAGAGGCGAGTTAAAGAAGCTTGAGGAGTTGGAAAGACCGGAGTTAATCGCGGATTCAGAGATGTTGATCCGTTCGACCATAGAGAAAATTGAAATGGGATGGAGGCGTAGTCGTGGCCGTAAGTTCGCGCAATACAGTTCCCGTTCCTACTCTAAGATGAGTTCATCGGAATACTGGTCTGCGGAGCAATCATACAGCCCATCCTTTAAAGAAAGTAATGACGACGAGTTATGATGGTAAATCGGATGAAGAACAAACTTCACAAGTTGAAGGATCCACAGATGGAGTTTCCATTTAATGGGATTGGGGCAAAGCCACGGTACGAGGTGAAAATATTTGGAACCAAAGAAAATAATTTACAGTTTTCTGTGCTCGAAGACGGTAGCCGATCCCAGTTGTACTCGATGACTGCATTTGTAAAAGATGATCATTTATATCTCGGATATTATGGTGATAATCATTGCTGGTATCCCGACGGGAAATTGAAGGGTGTTTCTCACTTTTCCAAGGGTAGACAACACGGGAAGCAGATTAGTTGGTATGCGGATGGAACCTTGCGAAGGATTTGGAACTGGCATTATGGAGAATTTCATGGGCGTTGGATGGAATGGTACGAAAATGGAGTCACTTCTTTCCAAGGACACTATCGACATGGTAAGAAGCATGGCAAGTGGTGGGAGTGGTATGAAAATGGACGGATGAAGGTGTCAGGAGATTTCCTGGATGGCTATGCTCTCGATCTGACTGTGTGGAAACCAGATGGTACACTCTGCCCCGAGTCCGGAGTGAGTGCCGGTTTCGGATACTGGCTCAGCTACGAAGAGAACGGTGATCTGAAAGACCGCGCGGAGATTTCAAACGGAGAAATTGTCTACGAATTACCGGATGAAGAGGAGGACTTCGAGGAGGAGGAAGAGTCTGAAGGCTGATAGATTATGCCTTGAATTATTACCAGGAACGAATGTTTGAGTAGTGCCTAACTTCCCATCAATCTAATTTTAAGTTCTGCTAGGTTGACAAAGTTTTCGATTTCGGTGTGCCAGAATGAGATATCCTCGAGGTTGAGGCATATTCTGATTCTGAATAGGCAGACAATTCAATAATCAGGCTGTGTGCCTGGATTGTGATCTTGGAGAGATAAAAAGACTGATTTGGAGAATACACAGCGAGTTATTCTTATTTTTGAATTCAATAAATGAACTTTGCAAAATTCATGAAATTACTTATGAATAATGCAAAGATTTCAAATTTTATTATTATTTAGTTTTAATTCATTAACTTGCCCTTTCGAGTACGATCACGCGGTCGGGCAATGTAACCTTTATCTAGTTTATTTCTGATGTTTAAAGATTTATATGGAATTACCCGTTGGGGGGATGGATTGGTGGATGTTCTTCCTAATGGAAATGTAGGACTGCAAGACCCGTTGAACCCGGATGCACCGGCTGTAGACTTGGCTGAGATTATTCAAAGCCTGGAAAAAAGGGGTATTCAAACTCCGGTTTTGTTACGGGTGTCGAATTTTTTGGAGCATCGAATTAAGGCAATTAATGAAAGTTTTCGTTTTGCGATCGAGCAGGTTGGATATGGGGGTGAGTATCGCGGGGTTTTTCCGATTAAAGTGAACCAACAGGCTCATGTGGTGGAGAGAATTTCCCAGTATGGCGAAATCTATGATTTTGGATTAGAAGTCGGTTCGAAAGCAGAACTTTTAATTGCCCTTTCTCAATATGATAACCCACAATCTTTGATTATTTGTAACGGATTTAAGGATTCCGAATTCATTCGACTTGCCTTGCTATCCAAGAAACTCGGGATGAATACAGTGATCGTCTTGGAGAGCGTGCGTGAACTAAAGTTGGTTATCGAAGTTTCCCGCGAGCTCAATATTCCCCCGACCTTAGGAGTGCGAGTAAAATTGGTTAATGTGGTAAGTGGGAATTGGGCAGCAACGAGTGGAGAACGTTCCTCGTTTGGGCTTTCTTCCTCACAGGTTGTTGAGGTGGTGGAAACATTAAGACAGGAAAATCTGTTAGACTGTCTCGTTCTGCAACATTCCCACTTGGGCAGCCAGGTTCCCAATATGATCGAGATTCGGAAATTTGCCCAGGAAGCAAGCAGGCTATTTATTGAAATTGGCAAATTGGGTGCTAATTTAAAATATTTAGACTTGGGGGGTGGCTTGGGGGTTGATTACACGGGAGAAAATTCATCCAATCCCAATTCAATCAATTATTCGTTGGAGGAATACTGTTACAGCCTGGTGGAGACTGTTGCCTTTGCAATGAATGAGGCTGGTGTGCCACACCCATTTATCGTAACTGAGAGCGGGCGGGCATGTGTGGCCCAATCGTCGATGCTTTTGTTCAGCGTTCTTGAGAGCACCAGTTATGAAAGTAATGTGGATGTTGTGAGCCGTGAGGGTGATCATCCATTACTTCTTTCTCTTATTCAGATATCCGCAGAATTAGGTTCTCATACTCCGCTCGAATCTCTCAATGATGCCAATTATTATCGCGATGAATTAAGAGCAAATTTTAGAAGGGGTGGGCTGTCTCTTCCTGTACTCGCTCGCGCCGAGCAGGCTCACCAAAGAATCCTGGGGCAAATTCGCAAAATGATGGGTGAGCTCGATGATACGGAATACAGTGAGGAATTAAATCTCCGCGTTCAGGGGATGGCCGATATCTATCATTGTAATTTTTCATTATTTCAGAGCTTACCCGATGTCTGGGCGATCGATCAGTTGCACCCGATCATTCCCCTTACTCGATTGCATGAAAAACCAGACCGTAATGCAGTGCTTTCTGACATTACCTGTGACAGTGATGGTAGGATTGATCGTTTTGTGGTGGCGGATGGGGTGGCCGATTGTATTCCACTCCATAGTTTACGGGATGATGAACAGTATTATTTAGGGGCATTCTTTATTGGTGCTTATCAGGAAACTTTGGGGGATTTACATAATCTTTTTGGGGATACCAATGTGGTGACCATTCAACTGAAAGATGGGGGAGAGTTTGAACTACTGGACGAGGTGGAGGGAGATACCGTTTCCGAGGTCCTGAGTTATGTAGAGTATGAACCGAAGAGATTATTGGAAAAATTTAAGGCGAAGGCGGAGAAGGCGGTTAAAGAACATGGAGCCACACTTGAGGAGTTGAAGGAATTGGTTGCCACTTATCGTGATAGTTTGCGCGGTTACACTTATTATGAATCGGACTGATATAAAATAAAAGATATGACAAAAGTTTTAGTTATTGGAGCTGGTGGAGTTGGTTCTGTCGCAGTTCATAAAATGGCAAGTTTACCAGAGGTTTTTTCCTCGATAACTCTTGCGAGCAGGCGGATTTCGTCCTGTCATAAGATTGCCAAATCGGTGTATGAACGCTTCGGGATACAGATTGAATCTTGTGAGGTTGATGCGGATATATTAGAGGATACGGTTTGTCTTTTAAATAAGGTAAAGCCCGATCTTCTTGTAAATTTGGCTTTGCCCTATCAAGACCTTGTACTGATGGATGCCTGCCTCCAGGTCGGCGTTCATTATTTGGATACTGCCAACTACGAGCCTAAGCATGAGGCAAAGTTCGAATATCGTTGGCAGTGGGAATATCAGGACCGGTTTGCAGATGCCGGTCTGATGGCGTTGCTGGGCTCCGGGTTTGATCCTGGGGTAACCAATATCTTTACCGCATGGTTAAGAAAGCACCACTTCGACAGGATTGATACTCTTGATATCCTGGACTGCAATGGGGGGGATCATGGCCATCCTTTTGCCACAAATTTTAATCCTGAGATCAATATTCGTGAAGTGACTGCTCCGGCCAGGCATTGGGAGAATGGGAGCTGGGTGGAGACGCCTCCTTTGTCGCATAAAAAATCCTTCGACTTTCCAAGTGTTGGTGAGCGTACTATGTACCTAATGTACCACGAGGAATTAGAATCTTTGGTGAAGCATTTACCCGAAATCAAAAGAGCCCGGTTTTGGATGACTTTTGGAGATGCGTATTTAACTCATTTGGAAGTTCTGCAAAATGTGGGACTTACTTCAATTGAACCGATCACTTACAATGGACAGGAGATTATACCCTTACAATTTCTTAAGGCAGTGCTGCCTGACCCCAGTGGATTAGGGGAACGCACCAAGGGAAGAACTTGTATTGGCAACATTGTTACCGGGGAGAAAAATGGTTCTCCGGTAACGAAGTATTTATTCAATGTGTGTGATCATGAAAAATGCTATCGCGAAGTGGGTAGCCAGGCAGTGAGTTACACTACAGGGGTGCCCGCTATGATTGGTGCCGCATTAATGGTGCAAGGAGTGTGGCAGGGCAAGGGTGTCTTTAATATGGAGCAAATGGATCCCGATCCTTTTATGGATATGTTAAATGAACATGGTTTGCCCTGGGAGGTTCGGGAGTTAACCAATCCATTAGATTTCTGATGCTTCCGACCCAAAGCGGTGGGCCGGGTGCCTTTGATCAGTTTGATTTAAATCGTGTGCCCACGCCCTGTTATGTTGTGGATGAGGAAAAAATCCGTTCCAATCTTGAGATCCTGCGTGGTATCGCAGACCGCTCCGGTGCTAATCTATTGCTTGCCCTGAAAGCATTTTCGATGTGGTCCCTTTCTGGATTAATTCAAGAGTATCTTGATGGGTGTTGTGCTTCTGGATTATGGGAGGCCAGGCTGGCCAGGGAGAAAGGGCTGGCAGAAAAGAGTAAATCGAAGATACTTTCCACTTTTTCACCCGCATATCGATCGGGAGAAATGAATGAAATTTGTTCTCTTTCAGATCATCTTATTTTTAATCAGCCCGATTCATTTGGTATTGAAGTGGCAAAGAATGCAGGAGTTTCGGTTGGCTTACGAATCAATCCAGAAATTTCCCTGGGGATGGATCCAAAGTATGATCCGAGTGCAGAGAATTCGAGACTGGGGTATCCAGTAAGTCAATTGTCTGAAGATCAAATTTCAGTATTTGATGGCCTGCATTTTCACAATCTATGTGAACAGAATTTTTCCCCTTTATTAAAAACCTGGCGGAAGGTGGAGGCAGAGCTGGGGGATTCTCTTACTCAGTTTGACTGGGTGAACATGGGGGGAGGGCATCATTGTACCAGGGAGGATTATGATCGGGAGGGGTTAATCAATTTACTGGTTGAGGTTTCCGTTCAATACAATGTCCACACTTTTTTGGAACCGGGGGAAGCGGTTGCATTGGATGCTGGTATTCTCGTGGGGGAAGTACTTGATACCATGAATGCCGAAAAAAATCATGCCTTGCTTGATGTAAGTGCGACTTGCCATGCACCCGATGTGATTGAAGCTCCTTATCGTCCCGCACTTATTGGCGATCTTGATAATGGAAAACATCGATATTTCTTAGGCGGTTCGAGTTGTTTGACTGCGGATAGTTTTGGTGAGTACGGGTTTGATCAAAAACTAACGCGTGGGGACCGGGTGGCATTTTTAGATCAAGCCCATTACACCATGGTTAAAACAAACACTTTTAACGGAGTTCCATTGCCTTCGATTGCCTTGTGGAATTCCAAAACTGATGAATTGTCCATAATTAAGAAATTTGGTTATGAGGAATTTGAGAACCGTTTGTCATGACCAATAAAAATATACAGTTTTTAGGCTCGGAATTGAATGAGGGTGAAAACGAAATCGAAACTGCAAAGTTTCAAATTATTCCATGCCCGATGGAGAAGACAGTTTCTTACGGACCGGGGACGGCGGACGGACCGAAAGCTATTATTGAGGCAAGTCAGGAATTGGAGAGATCCAATATTTGCAGAGCAGGTATCTTTACCCATGAGGCAATTAATTGTTCGGTGGACCATGTTGATTGTTTGGAAGAGCTGAAGGAACGGGTAAGTTCAATTGTTCGAAAGAATAAATTTCCATTTACTCTTGGGGGAGAACACTCCCTCACTTGGGCAACCGTGAGTGGAATTTCTGACGTCTTGGGAAAAAAAGTTGGAATTGTTCAAGTCGATGCCCATGCAGACCTTCGTGAACATTATCAGGGAAATGCGCATTCACACGCAAGTGTGATGAATCTACTGGTTGAAAGTGGTCATCCACTCGCATCAATTGGTGTGCGTGCGATGTGCGAACAAGAGAGAGAGTTTCGAAAAGAAATGGGGGTGCTCTTTTGGGATGGTGAAGAATTAATCCGCTCCAATATAAGTTCAGTTGAACTGCCGGATGACTTTCCAGAACTTGTTTATCTTTCTTTCGACTTGGATGGATTGGATCCTTCTATTATGCCCGCAGTGGGAACTCCAGTGCCGGGGGGATTGAATTATTACCAGTCCATTGATTTAGTAAATTCAGCTCTTTCAGGTCGTACCTGTGTGGGTATGGATATCGTTGAACTTGCCCCAATTGAAAAGGATCGAGTTTCCCCCTTTACTGCAGCCTCTCTTGGGCAAAGACTTTTGGAACTTATTCGGTAACTATTGATTACCCAATTAGTCTTTCCTTCAGTTCTGCCAGGTTGACAAATTTTTCAATTCCCGTGTGCCAGAATGAGAATTCTTCCAGGTTGAGACTGGGGAGTAGGTGATAAAATTGGAGAAGAGAGATGGGACCAAGATCTTTCCTATTTAGGTGGTTGTAGAGGTGGACTTCAAGTTCGGGGATTTTATCAGGCAGGAGGGTAATATCGGTGAATTCCTCAGATTTGTCTTCTCCGAAAACAAGTACATCATTTTTATTATTGTCCACGACGATGAGCTTTCCCAAAACGAGTTGCCTGGCAATCTTTTGAGCGATCGCGGAGTGTTTAGGGTCTTTTTTCAATTTAAGGATTTCGCGTAGGCGAGGTCTCGTCTGGGTTAGCCAAAATATTCTTTCACAGAATAGGTCGGCCTCTTCCTCGGTGATGGTGTGTCCAATGATTTTCATGGGTGTAATAATAACAAGGAACTAGCGAAATAGATAGGGCTTGCCCGCGTCATAAGTGTCATAAGGTAGATTCATTAATGTTACGGTTCAGTCTTTCAACTGATTTTCGAAAACACCTTTTACACTCTGTAGATATTCTTCATTCGTATTGTCGGCACTCGCTTTGAGAGCAGCAATAAATGCGGAGCAAAATTCATCCACTTTGTCTTGGTTTTCAGATTTGGGGACTTGTGCAACGACTCCCGGATTACTTCTTCTTTTAAATAAATGAACGAGATAGCCTGTTGCCTGGTTGAGGATTTTGTTATCTTTCCATCCTGTTGCTATTTGGAGAGCGGTTACATCAGGCGCTTTTGACCAACGGTCCGCAAAACGAATTTCCAGTTCAATAATTTGATTTTCAAAGGAAATAAGATTGGATGCTAAACCGCCGTACATTCTGTAGCATTTATCACGACGGTGAATATGGTGGACGCGAATTTCTTCCAATTCAGGAGAAAGATTCCTTTTCAATTTATTTATATTTTTCATGATTACAGGATACAACGACCGCTTCGATAAAAGAAGAAAGCTGCATGTCATATCTGTCATAGGATAATTTATTGATTACTATGCTCTGATTATTTTCAAAAAAGAAAAGTAAAGCAGTTGCTATGTTTACCAGGCGAACGTAAGCCGATGATTATGAATTTTCACTTTGGATGTTGCATTCCCCACTCATCCAATTTCTAGATCATCACTTAGATGAGACTATTTTTGTTTATTTCACTTTTTATATCTACGGTTCTTTACGCTCAAGATTGGCCACAGGCATTTGGTCCGAATGATGATTTTACAGTTAACGGCAAGGCTGTTGATTCGTTTAGCGTTTCCATGAATGAGAATATTCTTTGGCGGACCAAGATGCCAAGCACGGGGCAGGGG
>JAQXBH010000064.1 GCA_029252505.1 Opitutales bacterium
GCACGCGACCCCAAGGGGGAGTATCATGCAATGACCGATGTGATCCACAAGGTACTCAACGACCTCACCGTCGATGACTGGTCGATCATCATTGGTGGAGACTCTCACACCCGTATGTCTAAAGGCGTGGCTTTTGGAGCCGACTCCGGAACGGTTGCCCTGGCCCTGGCCACGGGTGAAGCGACAATGCCAATTCCCGAATCAGTCAAGGTGACCTTTAAGGGAGACCTAAAGGACCATGTGGATTTTCGTGATGTGGTCCATGCCACCCAGGCACAGATGTTAAAGGAATTTGGAGATAATGTTTTCCAGGGAAGAATCATTGAGGTCCATATCGGTACTCTGCCTGCGGATCAGGCATTTACCTTTACTGACTGGACCGCAGAAATGAAAGCAAAAGCGTCGATCTGTATTTCTCAGGATGATACTCTGATTGAATCACTTGAGATTGCAAAGAAGCGAATTCAGGTAATGATCGATAAGGGAATGGATAATGAAGGACAGGTTCTCCAAGGACTAATCGATATTGCCAATAAGCGAATCGGAGAGATTCAATCCGGTGATAAACCAGCCCTTGCCCCGGATGCCAATGCGAAATACTTTGAAGAATTTATAGTCGACCTGGATCAAATCAATGAACCCATGATCGCGGATCCGGATGTGAACAATGATGATGTGTCCAAACGGTACACTCATGACACCATTCGTACAGTGTCCTACTATCAGGGCACCAAGAAAGTGGATCTCGGATTTGTCGGCTCCTGCATGGTGCATAAGGGAGACCTGAAAATTGTCTCCCAAATGCTCAAAAATTTGGAAAAGGAAAAAGGAAAAGTTGAATTCAAGGCACCCTTGGTAGTCGCTGCCCCCACCTACAACATTATTGATGAACTCAAGGAGGAGGGTGACTGGAATATGCTCCAGAAATATTCCGGCTTTGTATTTAATGATGATGCCCCCAAAAACACCGCCCGTGACGAGTACGAAAATATGATGTATCTCGAACGACCCGGTTGTAATCTATGTATGGGTAATCAGGAAAAAGCAGCCCGTGGAGACACCGTGATGGCTACCTCCACCCGTCTATTTCAAGGCCGGGTGGTGGAAGATTCTGAGCGCAAAAAAGGAGAGTCTCTACTTGCTTCGACTCCAGTAGTGGTACTTTCTGCAATCCTTGGACGAATCCCCACTATGGCGGAATACGAAGCCGCTGTTCAGGGAATCAATCTGACTAAGTTTTCACCGCCGCTCAAGGCGATGTATAATTAAGTTTTTCTGCCTTTGTATTCGCCTGTAACTGGGCAAACTTAAGCAAAAGTAGGTTCGACTATTTGACGGCAGCTAATTGCTTGCGTAATCGAGTGGCAGCTTTGCCATCCAATACCTGCCAGCAGGCCAAGCCGTTCCCCACCAATTCGAATTCATTGAATTCCCAGACCACTTTTTTATCGCGGGTAATTTCAAAAATCTGGGGATTGTTCGGTCCGGCATGGCAATTTCCAACGATAAAGTTTCCATTCGCTCTTTCCTGCAGACAGGTCATCCATTTCAACTCGATATTCGTGCCCGGTACCTTGCCCTTAATTTCCCAGACCACTTTCTTTTCAGGGGTCACTTCGACCACACTGTTTCCACTTCCGGATGCAATTAAAGTGTTTCCATTTTTTAAACGGATGGCTCCAAACACCCGTGTCTTAATAAGATAATCCCAAACCACTTTTCCCTTTTTATCGTATTCTGTGACCACACCTGGTTGCTCAGAACAGACAAGCAAAGTACCCTGCGGAGTAGCACGGGCCCAGCGGGAATTCTGAGTGCCGCCAGGTTTAAGATTAAAGGAGTGTTTTAATTTTCCGGCGGAATCCACATTGATCACGCGCCCCACTCCACTCTCCACAATCTGGGTCTGTCCATTCGCGAGTCGTGAAAAGGCATGGATATTAACCCCCTTACCTGCATTGCCGTTGGCGGTGGCACAGTCATAATCCATGACGATTTTCTTACTCAAAGTGATTTCTTTTACATCCTGCCAGGTCTCATGAAAAAGTATATTTCCATTGGATAACATATGCACATCGTGATGTCCGGCATGCCCTTTCGCTTGACCAGCTGTTTTATGTGACCAGATGACATCGCCATTGGCTTCGGTGATTGCGAGTATATTCTTACCGTAGGAAGCACTGACCAGTACCAGACGATCCGCATGTAAAAAAGTTGCTGTTAAAAGAAAGGCAAAAAGACCAAGAATTCGACTATGCATAGGAATAGAAAATAAGGGTTAATTTGAAATATCAAATATGCCCCATATTTCAAAACCATGTCAACCCAGTACTGGCTTGGTACAAGAAAAGTCAGCTCAATCCGGCTTGTTCGAGTTTCTCAAGTTTATTTATCTTTACGCGAATTCTTGCCCGATATCGCTGATCTTGAATCCGTGCTTTTGCTCAGTACTTACCCGATGACGCCCACGGCGTAGTCGAACCACATTTTCAGGAATTTTAAATACTACCTTTTGTCGAAAAGAAGCGTGAGTATCTACCAAAAGAGAAGATCTGGCATTATCCGAAAACCACGGGGATTCAAGGTAAGTAATTTTTCTCCGAACCCATGAATGACGTTTAATTGCAGCCTGATCCGCGATGCATTCCGCGCAGGAGCAAAGGTAGGCATCCGGAACTTAACCCTGTTTAATCCGGTTTATGAATTCCGACATAGTTATCTTGAATACCACCCCAGCAATAGCGTGGCTTCGTATTTAACGTCCGTCGGTAAAGACAGGCTGGGTCCAGGCGTAGTACTCGCGGAGCGAACCATCCTCCTTTTTTACCCGATGGGTGATCATGCAGCGCATGTAGTCTTCCTTGGTAACACGGGTTGCTTCATTTCCAGAAATGGTTTCCAGCACTTCCCCACCCGGTCCGATAAATTCGATGAAGGTCCCGGGCTTTCCCTTTTTAACCGAACGGCCAAAGAGGAATTTGGATGCGAGTTCACGGGAGGTTTCTTTTTCATCCACTTGGACTTCGATCCGGTTCTTTCCCACGATCACTTTTTTCAGGATCACTCCGGAGGAGGAGTAGAATTCACCCTTGTTCATCGCCAGGGTGATGGCATCTGAACTGAGTTCATCAGACCGAACCATGACCCAGCCCCGTCCGGGGTTATCGTATTTCTCATCCCAACGGGCAAATTTGTGGCTATCATCAGAGGCGACTCCATAAATAGTCATTCCTTTATCGAGCAATGCATTCCACAGGGAAGAAGTGGAAGGACGGTGGGCATCTCCAAAATTTTTGGTATGTGGATGGGCGTTGTAGAGTTCGAAAAGATAAAGGTCTTTCACGGGGTATAATTCAGCGGGGCGAATGATAGGGGCATTGGGATGATTCAAGATGGTAATCCCTCCCGCTTTCTTGGTCTGCTCCACTTGCCACTGAACAACCTTAGTACGATTTTTGTCCTTAAAATCCCAGGGAACCAAGCGGGATACATTCATCGCCGTGCTGTGAACCGGTCCAGTGACTTCTTCCCCCGGAATCATTAAAAAGTCATCCCGTATTTCTCCTGAAAGTTTTACGGTGGTGGGATCGATATACTTATTGTGTTCGCTGAGAATAAGAAAGTTATATCCATGGTCATGGTACCACTGCGCGACCACCTCTGGTGTGGAATCAGCGTGTCCGCAGAGTTTGGTGTGTACATGAGTGTTCCCCTTGTGCCAAGTCGCGGCAAAAGAAAAGTTAGCCAATAAAATAAAAGAACTAAAATGAAGAAACGCTTTCATAGGAATGATCCTAGTTTTGCGAGGGATTTGATGCAATCAAGAGATTCAATCCCCCCCTCATAAAAATCAGAAGGAGTGATATGGAGAATCTAATATATACTATCGACCGTCAGTAAAGACGGGTTGTGTCCAGGCATAGTATTCGCGGAGGGAACCATCCGCTTTTTTCACCCGGCGGGTTACTTTGGCCCGGATATAGGGGCCCTCTGCTTTGTACGCCCCGGA
>JAQXBH010000102.1 GCA_029252505.1 Opitutales bacterium
CGGTCTCAGAACCTTCCCAATAAGATTTTTGCTGAATTAAATCGATAATTGCAAATTGAGTGGGTTCTTCAACCTTTACCACTTCAAATTCTTGTTCGCACCCTACAATGCATAATCCAAATAACCCAACCGTCAGTTTGAATAGGAAACTTTCGTTATTTTTAGAAAATAAAATGTTCATATCTAACTACATTTTAATTTGAAACGAAGAACAAGTCGAAAGCTTACAGAAACTAAATTTTAATTATAGTTTATCTCTAGTAACGGCACACTGTAATTGGCGTAAATGATGAAACACTTGGATTCGTTTTGATTCAAAATATTAAATCATAAACTTGATCGATCTTAAATTAGATGACAATTGTTAATAATGATTATTCCCAAAGCAAGTAAGTTGGACTTTAAGCAGATCGAAGAAATTGAGAAGATTCTAAGTGAGTTTGATTGTAATATCTTAGAGATTAAGGGCCACAATCAATGTGTTTACGCTATTTTGGGGGATGAAACACATGCCCTTATGTTTAAGAGAATTGCGGGCCTTTCTTATATTCGAAAAGTGGATGCAATCGAATCACCCTACAAATTAATGGATCGTCGGTCTGCTTTATCTAATCATCAAGTTCAAGTAGGAATTGCGACAATTGATAAAGATTTACCTTTTATTATTGGCGGACCCTGTACTATCGATCCTAGTGAACCCAGTTTATACATTGAAACCGCACATGCCTTAAAGGAAGCAGGAGTGGATGCATTACGCGGTGGCGTCTGGAAACCGAGAACCAATCCTTACTCTTATCAAGGAGACAACAAGGCAATCGAAATTATTATTCAGGCTCGGGAGGAAACAGGTTTGCCTATAGATGTTGAAGTCATGGACTCCGAGCAGCTTACAATTGCGATGGATGCAAAAGTGGATGTTTTACAAGTTGGAACTCGGAACGCATTAAATTATTCTTTGCTTAAGGAAATCGGAAAACAATCTGCCGGAACTGGTTCGGGCGTCTTATTGAAACGTGGGCGTCATGTTGCATCCCCCAATGAATTTATTGCCGCTGCTGAATATTTGGTTGCAGAGGGAAATCCTAATGTGATGCTTTGCCCTCGGGGTACGACCCCACCACTGGATGGGTACCGTAATCATCCGGATGAATCGATCACTCCATTGCTAAAAAACAGAACTTGGGCGCCTGTTGTTATCGACCCTTCCCATAGCGTTGGGCATGCCGAGTATGTCTTGGCCTGTTCATTATCTGCAATTGCCTATGGTGCAGACGGTTTGTGTATCGAATCTCATATCGATCCTGCAAGAGGGATTGGCGACGATCCAAAGCAGGCAATTACCCCTGAAAGAATGAAAGAATTAATTTCATCTTGTCGCGAGATTTGGAAACACCGTTACCAGGTAAAAGATTAAATTTGAAAAGGTTCTAGCTGCCTAGTTTGAGATCTGGAATCAAATAATTGGATACATAGTCTCCCACTGCTTCCTCTAAAGAAAACAGGTTATTCTGGTAACCTTGATCGCGAAGTTTGTCGATTTTTGCTTGGGTGAAGTATTGATATTTATCCCGTAAAACTTCGGGCATTTCTACGAATTCGATTTGGGCATCTTTTTTAAGTGCAGAAAAAATGGATTTTCCCAGGTCGAGCCAAGTTCTTGCCAAGCCATTTCCCAGATTGAATAATCCGGTGGATTTTTCGTTTTGTGCAAGCCAAAGGGTCATTTGTACTGCGTCTTTAATATAAAGAAAATCTCTTTTCTGTTCTCCATCCTTATACTCCGGTCGGTGGCTTTTAAAGAGACTCATTTTTCCTGTTTGAGCAATTTGTTGGTATGCTTTGCTTACGACTGATCGCATATCTCCTTTATGCTCCTCATTGGGGCCATATACATTAAAATATTTGAGTCCAGTTATGCGATCAAACCAGCCTCTTTCTTTCGCCAACAAATCAAAGTTATGCTTAGACCATCCATAAAGATTAAGGGGAATCAATTTTTCGATATCTTCCTCCTGATCATCCATGCCCGCTGAACCATCACCATAAGTTGCGGCGGATGATGCATAAATAAATCGAACATTTGATTCCAGCGACCATTCGCAGATTTCCTGAGTGTAAAGAAAGTTGTTATCTTCTAGGTATGCCTTATTGCTCTCTGTAGTGCTGGAACAGGCACCAAGGTGGATAACCGTTTTTACCTCTGACAGGTCATTACTTTTTTCTCGGATTAATTCTCGAAGCACTTTGGCATCGAGAAATCTTTGATATTGTAAATTATCTAAGTTCTTTTGTTTGAGTGAATTCTCCTCCACCCAATCAACTAACCATACATTTTGAAGATTTTGGTTATTAATTCCCCAAATTGTAGCACTCCCGATTAATCCTGCTCCTCCCGTAACAATGGTTACTCCATTCTTTAAGTCATGCATTGGATAATTCGATTGAACGGTCACGGGCTGCTTTGGTTGCCCGTTGGACGATTTCTCTCAGTTGGTCATTCGCAAAACTTTCTAATGCTGCCTGAGTCGTTCCATTAGGGGAAGTAACTTGATTTCTTAATTCTTCGGGATGCTGATTACTTTGCTCCATTAGTTTTGCCGCACCCACTATTGTGTGAACAGCAAGATCCTTGGCTAGTTCTGCCTCCAAACCAATTTCTTTTCCTGCTTCTTCCAACGCACAGGCAAATTCAAAAAGGTATGCCGGTCCGCTTCCACTAATTGCCGTAACCCGATCAATATCTATTTCTTCCGTGACCTCCTTCACCTGTCCTAGTGAAGATAGAACATTCTGAATCGTAGTTCGATCGACCTCCATGGGATTAGAGTCGAATAAGAAACCTGTAATTCCCGCACCGATTTGACCAGGAGTATTCGGCATCGACCGAACGATGTTACGCGAAAGAGGAAAAGTACTTTTCAGGCGAGTAAGAGTAATACCTGCCATGATCGAAAGAATGATCATTCCCTCAGTCGATTTTGCTATTTCGGGTGGAAGTTCAGCCAGTTGTTGTGGCTTGCAACCGAGTACGAGCAGATTTGGGTTTTGACCAATTAATTCTGCCACATCTTCGCATCGATGTATCCCGGTATCGAGGGAAAGCGCATTTGAAGTTCCATCATTGGCTGAGCAACAAGCAATTTCATTCGCTTGAAATGAACCTGAGCGGATTAAACTTTTCACGATTGCTGATACCATTTTACCTGCACCAATAAAACCGATTTTACTATTCATTAAAAAATTATGAGTTGGGGGAGGGTTGTGCGGTAATCGTTCCGGAGAGAAGGTCATGAACACACCTTTTATTTCTGTTAAATAAACAAAAACAAAAATTGAGTACACCAGGTAGAAGGAATGGGGTGATTAGAGTAATGGATGCCAGCCCTTTTATAATCGAACGAATTAAAATCTTCCGGAAAGCAGGGGGTTCAAAATTATTAAATGTAACAGTACGTAACCCAAAAGTTGCTTTTCCTAAAGTTTGACCACAAAAAAATGTATCTCCGCATACAAAATACAAAACGGGAAGAAAACAGGCAGTAAACATCATAGTTAAAAGCATCCCAGAAGTTTCAGCAGAAAGTTGGGAATCTTCGAGGAATGTCGCCATTTTCGAGGAGTCAAACCGATCATCGCTGCTAAGGATAGATACTTGGTTGATCAAGTTATTGAACTCAGCTTTGGAATTTTCGTCGTATAAGTTTGGAATTAAAAGGGCTACCAGCTGGATTAGAATAAACAAGAGAATTGTGTCCATTGCATAAGCAATCATCCTTTTGGCAAGTGATGCGGGGACGAGAACATCTTGTTGTTCTCGTTTTTCATCTGAATTAGATTCCATCAATTATGAATGATTTCCTTTAAATGCTTGAACGGTATTTTTCATTAGCATTGCCACAGTCATTGGACCGACACCTCCCGGAACGGGCGTGATAAATTGGGTTTTTGGTGCAACTTGTTCAAAATCTACATCACCAACTAATCGAAAGCCTGATTTTTTATTGGAATCCTCAATTCGATTAATTCCCACATCAATGATTGTTGCTCCTTCCTTCACCATCTCTTTGGTGACGAATTGGGGCTTACCGATAGCCGCGATGATAATATCTGCCCGACGGGTGTGTTTTTCCAGGTCTGGAGTGCGAGAATGGCAAAAGGTAACGGTTGCATTTCCAGGGAAACCCTTTCTCAGAAAGAGCATACCTGCGGGCTTTCCAACAATAAGACTCCTGCCTAGTACCACCACATGTTTGCCTTCTGTGGTAATGTTTTTACGCCTTATTAATTCAATAATTCCAGCTGGCGTACAAGAAATAAAGGCATCCTCTTGTTCCTGGCATAATTTCCCCAAGTTAAATGCATTAAATCCGTCCACATCTTTACTGGGAGATACATGATTAAAAATAGTGCGCTCATCAATGTGGTCGGGTAGGGGAGCTTGTACTAAAATACCATGAACTTCTTCATTATTGTTCAGGAGGCTTATTTCCTCCAGCAATTCATCTTGGGAAATGCTGTTTGGATAAAGCTGTAATCTGCTTTCAATTCCAATTTTCTCGGCAGTTTTTTCTTTTTTGCTTACATAGGAAATAGATGCGGGATCCTCGCCCACGCGGATAAACACGACGCAAGGTTTGCCCCCTTGAATTGCAGAAACTTCCAGCTTGAGTTCTTCAATAATTTCCTGGGCAATTTCATTGCCATTTATTAAGTCCATAGAAAACCTTTTAGTTTAATTCTATTCGATCTCTCGAAGGATGCGGGCTCGAATAACTAAGTCATTTGAACCGAACTTAATAGGCTCGAGTTTTCCTAGAATATTTACCTTTTTGTCCTTAAATTGAATTGGGTCAACTGATCGAATGTCTTTGGTGTCGATATAGGCCAATCTTTTTCCGCGTGAATTGAGTAATTGAAAAGGGAAATCTTTTTGAAATCCTAATTTGCGAGGCTTGAGCACTAGAGTTCCTTCAAAATTACGATGCAAATTAACCGCGGGAGGAATGGTGGGTGGTTTGATTGGCATTAGCGTGGAATCCACTTTTCCTTGCTGTGTTTCGAGTGGGTCAAGCTCCTCAATTTGTGCACTTGGCGTACTCTGTTTTTGTCTATTAGGAGATGATTTTATATTCGAACTATCGGGAGAGGGTTTGTCATTCCATTTTTTTCGTCCCACTACAATTGGTTCAACTTCATCAATTACTGGAGGGGTGCCTGGTGTCACCTGAAAGGCATCTGCTAAATTACTGGGTGGGCTTTCCTCTTGTGCGAGTACAGAGGAATGAAAGAATAAAATAAGTAATCCCCAACAGAAAATGGATAAGAATGAATTTTTGATATTTGAATTTCCCATGTACTTTAAATTAGGAAACTTCTTTGGGAAAGAGCAATTCAATTTCTTCATTCTTTAATAATCTACTCTGTCCAATAGACATATTCTTAATTCCCAACCCACCAATCGCGACCCTCCTCAATTTTTTAACCTTGTATCCAAGATGATAAAAAATTCTTCGGATTTCTCTTTTTTTTCCGTGCCCCATGTACACATCTAGTTTTGGGGATCGTAATGATTTTCCCTTACTTGGCTTGACTTCATCAATTTTTAAGAATTCCTCTTCAATTACTGCTCCACTCAGAAGAGCAGAAAGGTCAGAGGTATCGAAAGGAATATCAAGTTCTACCTTGTACCTTTTTCGAACCATATGAGAAGGGTGTGTTAAGCGATGAGCAAGACTGCCATCATTGGTCAGGATAACCATTCCCTCGCTATCTAAGTCCAAGCGGCCGGCGCAAAATAAACGAATCGACCGATATTTGGATTCTAGAAGTTCGAAAATAAGACGATCCGCATGTCCGTCTTCGTTGGAGCAGACAAATCCTTTTGGCTTATTTACAAGCAAAGTGATTTTAGGAAGATTCTTTACCTGAACTCTTTTGCCATTTACCTTTACTATGTCCGCATTCGGAGTGACTCGTTCTCCTAGCTTTGCGTCGATACCATTGATTGTAACGAGTCCGTCCATAATCCATTCTTCTCCCTTTCTCCGCGAGCAAAGCCCAGCATCAGCAAGAAATTTTTGTAATTTAGGTCGTTGTGAGTTGGTAGAATTCATCCGTATTTTTTCAAGTTTTGAACTTGTGTGTTGCTTTACGCAAAGGATTTTAGCAATTGTTGATAGTGGTATCCCAATTTAAATGGGTAAAGTACTATTAAAAACATATGAGTGAAGAAAATACAAAATCTAAAATCGCGCTGGTCACGGGGGCTGGTCGTGGAATCGGTCGGACGATTGCGGAATCTCTCGCACGAGATGGAATGCATGTCATCTGCGTAAGCAAGTCGGCATCTTCCTGCGGTGGTGCTGCAGAAAGTATCAAAGAGAACGGCGGTTCAGCGGAAGCGTTAGCCGTGGATGTCTCTTCGGGAGAAGAAATCCGAAAGGCATGTGAGCAGATTTTAGAAAAACATGAATGTGTTGATGTACTAGTCAATAATGCGGGAATTACTCGAGACAACCTTCTCTTTCGAATGGACGAAGGCGATTGGATGGATGTGATTAATACAAATTTAAATAGTTGCTTCCATTGGATCAAAGCACTGGGGCGACCAATGACCAGGAAAAGGTGTGGGCGCATTATTAATATCTCTTCAGTTGTTGGATTAACCGGAAATGCGGGTCAAGCCAATTACGCTGCTGCCAAAGCCGGTATGATTGGTTTAACTAAAAGCTTGGCCCGTGAATTTGCGGCCCGTTCCGTTACAGTCAATGCAATTGCCCCAGGTTTTATTGACACAGATATGACATCCGGATTGGATGAACGGGTCAAAGAAGTTGCTTTAAGCACCGTCCCATTA
>JAQXBH010000135.1 GCA_029252505.1 Opitutales bacterium
CCCTTAGAGTTTCTCGGTCAAACAACCAACTTTATCGCTGCTGTTGGAGAAGTTGAGGTAAAACCAGATATACCTGCCAAGATTATCATAAACGAGCGAACTGGTACGATTGTGGCTACTCAAAATGTTCGGATTTCACCGGTCGCCGTTAGTAGCAGTAATGTAACCATTTTTCTCAATCCGACAACTGGGGTCAGTCAGCCATTACCATTTTCTCGTGGTGCAACCGAAGTTATTGAAGGGGAAAATGCCGAATTAATTGAGGAGGTAGGTAGATTTGAGTCGCTTGACGAGTTGGATCAGCCAGGGGGGACAACAGTGAATGAATTGGCCACGGCTCTAAATAAACTTGGTCTGACAACCCGCGAAATGACTTCAATTTTTCAGTCAATTAAGAATGCCGGTGCCCTTCAAGCCGAGCTTGTTATCAACTAAATCGTTCTACATGGAAAATAGTAGCATAAGCAGTAAGCATGTAAGTATGGATTCTTCCTTACTTATGGAGATGGTTCATTCTAAGAAAAATTCCGAGAGTGAAAAAACTGAATTTGTATCTCAGCAATTTGAATCTGTCCTAGTTAAGCAGTTTCTCAACGATGCCTTAAAGCCAATGTTTAAAGGTGTTTTTAACGAAAATAGTGAAGGTCATCGCTTATACAGACATTTTTTCACTGATGCTCTGTCCGAGAGCATTGCTCAAGGAGGTGGTTTTGGAATCTCCTCGATTCTCCAGCAGCAATTATCCCCTGTTGGAAATCATAAGGAAATCGAAACCGATAAGGAAAAATCCAAGTAGTCGTGGTTAATCTTACAAAAACAGTTTCAATAAGTAATAATTGGGAAGACCTCCTCGAATTGTTACGTAACGAATTACAGGAATATGGAGGTCTGATTGGGTTGTTAAACGCACAACAACAGACTATTTTGAACCGTAAACCAGATAGTCTTTTGGAGATTAACCAGTCCGTACAAGCTCAGATGGAAGCGAGCCAAATCTTACAGAAGCGTCGCCAAGGATATGTATCGAATTTGGCTTTAAATTTTGGTCGTCCAAAACAATCTAGTTTAAGCGAATTGCTTCCGCACCTCCCTGATGTGACCCAACCTATGTTTGAGAGTATTATTGAGGAAATTAATTCCCTTATTTCAAATGTCCGTAGAAAAGTTACTCAGAACCAAAGACTTTTAGCTCGATTGCTTGAGGTAACTGACCATATACTTTCCGTCGCAAGTCCTTCTTCTCATTCCAAGACTTATTCTAAGCAAGGAAAAGTTGGAAACTATTCTTCCATGCCAACTAAACTTTCAGGCCGTGCCTAATCCTAATTTGTCTTAAGTGTTATGATAGGCGAAATAATTAAAAGTACCGAAGCTCTTCGTTATCATGCGAAAACTGCTGAGATTGCTGGTCAGAATTTAGCCCATGTAAATGACGAGTCTTATGCTCGTCAACGAGTGTTGTCTCGCGAAGGACTTATGTCCAAAGCGCAAGGTGGTCTAAATACATCTTCCCTGGAAGGGGGGGGGTTAGATCATGCTCGCAATGAGTTATTGGATAAAAGAGTTTTTTCGGAGTTTGGGGAATCAGCTAACCTAGAAGCACAGAAGGAAATACTTTCTTTACTTCAAGCTGCACTTGGGGAGT
The DNA here is from genome assembly GCA_029252505.1 of Opitutales bacterium. Lineage (GTDB taxonomy): Bacteria > Verrucomicrobiota > Verrucomicrobiia > Opitutales > Seribacteraceae > Seribacter. The sequence continues at coordinate 1,646 of JAQXBH010000135.1, forward strand.
CTGTCGACCGTCAAGCAGTTAGCGGAGGTTTAGATGCCGATCATGAAAGTAATTTATCTGCGGGTGGACTTGCTCGTGCGTTGGATGATTTATTTAACGCATTTCAAGAACTTTCTGCCTCCCCCGATGAGGCGACTGCAAAAGAAGAAATCATTAATAAAATCAAGACTTTAACCAAACGTTTTAACGATGCGGGAAGTTCCATTGACGAAATTGATTCAGATCTTTCTGCTTCTGTCGAAAGTGCCGTGAAAAGTGTAAATCGATTATTAGATCAGATTTATGAAGCTAATTTGCAGATCAAGAGATTTGAGCTTTTGGGTCAAGGTAAGGCGGTTACTTATCGAGATAATCGCCAAGGTTTACTAGAGGATTTGTCTAAGTTGATTAATTTCAATATCAGCCCTGAAGTTGATGCCGCCACGGGTAGAGATACCGGTTTTTGGAATTTATCGACCTTTGACCATCAAAATCAAAAAGTTGATCTGCTAACTTCAGAAAAGGGTGTTACTTCTATCTCAAAAGATTTTGGCAATATTATAAATTTAGAAAATACATTGGGCGATGCGGCTCAAGTGCGAGCTAAGATAGCTGCAGATGGCACATTGGGGCACATTGAAGTGCTAGATGGAGGTTCTCAATACGATGATACTAACGGGCCCATTCTTTTTGCAATCGCACCTCCTGTAATTGGTTCGGAGCAGGAAAATATTTCGACAACTGCTACTGTAGCACATAGCACGGGGGAAGTATTTAGTCAGGGAGGCAAGCTTTACCAGGCAATGACTGATACTTTAGCCGGGTCGGAATTAGCTGATGGAAACCTTTTTTTGGAAATCTCCAATTTCCCCCCAAATGGTCAAGTCTTCCCCGAGACTCTTCGCCGTTACTCAGATTTGGAAAACTTTGAAAAGGGTGAGCAAATTTATTTTGAAGGAAAATTATACCAAGCTGCAGAATCCGTTGGACCTACCGCAGTTCTTAAAGTGGATGGGTCCAATCAGCTTCTGAATAGTTTAAAAAAGGGTGAAGTTTTTGAGATTGAAGGTAAATATTTCCAAGCATTGCAAAATAAAAATGCCGGTGATGAGCTGAAAAGTCTGGAATTATCTGAAGCAAATATTGGAGAACAAATTGATGGATTGTTAGCTCTCGGGGAAACCCCTCCCCAGCAGGTTGATCAATTGTCTTATGTCCCCTCCGTTATTGATGGAACTCGTCCAGATCGTTGGTTTTTAACCAAGAGTTATCAGGCTGGTGATTTTGTAAAGTTCAATGATCAATTTTTTCAATTTACAAATGATGCCCTTCGTGGACAGGAAGTTGATGAACTGTCCAGAGCTATGCAGGCATTGACTTATGATCAAACAAAGAGTTATTCCGAAGGTGATTTTGTTGAGCTTGGAGGTAATTACAGGAAATTTACCGGCGATGTAACTGCTTTTGCCGACGAGGAAATACTCATAGCCAACTTGTCAGAAATCATAGGTGAAGATTCCCAACCATTTGATGGTCTTTTGAAAAATGTTGAAGATCCAAATTTTAATTTTGTGGAAAGTAATGGGTCCTTTAAAATTTCTGATGCCTTTAGAGAGTTTCAACTTTCTGGCCTTACAGGTAGCGAGCAAACCAAACGAATTAAAGTTTCTGGTCTCAGTGGTGATGAATCTGATGTTTTCAGTTTTGATATACTATTGAATGGCGTAAAAGTGCCTGCGGGAGTCGTTGAGGGCACGATTGCCGAAGCCGATGCACCAAGCTTTTCTATTAGTGGATTTAATCAAGAATCTTTTCCTCAAAGCTTGAAAGATAAACTCCTTGAGGTTGAAGAACAAGGGACTTCAGTAAATGGAGTGCCAGCGGTCAATCCAGCCTTTGATGTGTTAGTTGACGAAACTACTGGAGATTTGCTTATTACAGGTCTACCTGGCTTGGGAGAGTTCGAACTTGTCATCACTTCTGAAAACAATGCTCCTGAAGCGGATGTAGATCTAACGGGTAATTTAGTAGCAGCGGAAGATTTAGAGCCTGCTTTTACTGTAACTCCGGAACGTGATTATTTAGCTGACAAATACAACCTTGTTTTCACATCTGAATCGTTTGGTGAATTGCCTATTTCGGTTGCTTTTCAGGGAGATGCTGCTCAGACAGCACAAGCCATTGCAGATGCAGTTGCTGAGGAAGAAGCTTTGAATAATTCGATTGCTGCTATTGTTTCCGGAGGGAATCTTACTTTTCGAGCCAAGGAGCAAGGGTTTGAGTTCTCGGTAGTCCTCGCTGAAACAGATGGCATTGAAGATCTCCACAATATTGCCAATAATCAAATAAAATTGTCCACTAATTCCCTTGCCAATCCTTTTTCTGAAGTGCTTCAGGCAGCGGAGGTTGGCCAAGCGGCCGAAGTTTCAATTACAAATTTCCCTGAGCAAGAGACTATTTTTACCTTTTTAGGAGAAAACGATGATGTTAAGGGAGTTCTTACGTTACCCTTTCAAGGTACCCAAGAAGCTACAATTGATGAATTGAAAAGGTTGATTGAAGAGGACCTCACTCTTAATAATTTGGTTACAGCAGATCCAGATCCTGCCAACCCAACTACTATTATTATAGCTGGTAAGGATCCAGCTTCAGATTTTATAAATTTAGCGTGGGATGACGGTGTAAACAGTCAAATTAAAGGCAACGAAATTACCGCTCGATTAGCCTCAGTTAATCAAGTTGATCAAATTAGCGACCTCTCAGGGGTTGAACAATCTAAGGATATTGTCGCGAGTTTTGTACCTGCACAACTTAACGACCAAGCTTTGGCTTTTTCTGTTACCGTAAATAACCAGCTTATCCAAGTAGAATTGCCTGAATCCGTTGAACCCTTGGATATTGCCAGGTTCAACACGCTTTTGAATAGCCTTGATTCAATCAATCAAGACGGAACGCAAACGGCAGACGGTTCTAAAAGTACCAACCCCGCTTTTTCCGTCGTTTTTGATTATGCAAATCTGTCTTTTAATTTAATTGGGAATTCCAATACTGGAAATTTTGAAGTAGCGGCAGTTGCTGACGGCATTGAAGTTACCACGAATAGGGAATTTATTTCGGATGATTTTCTTGTCACGATTAATGATGATGCCGGTGTTGAAATTGGTTCGGTTGAAGTTTCTTCACTAAACAATGCAGGGAAAAATGCCTCAGCTATTGCCGACGCAATCAATCTAAACCCAGATTTAAACCAGTCTGTTACGGCTTCTCTTTCATTGGATGGCGAAAAGGTTGTTATTGAGGGCAAAAACCCTGAGGGAACTTTTAGCACCATCATTTCCGTGGATGATAAGTTGAATGATTTTAGCGTAACCGAATTGCAAAACCTTGATCAATCGCAAGTCGCTTTTGTTCAGAATTCAGGTGCTCAAATTTCACGCGTTGAGAGAAACGGAATCGATGCCATTGGATTAGTCACGGCTAAAGCTCAATCCCTGGATTTTAAAAAGGGGGAAGAACCGATAATTTTTAAACAAAACGATTTATTTTATTTTAATAACGAGAAGGGTGAAACCATTCATTTTGTTGTTACTGCACCAACTGATGAAATCGAACCTTCAGATTTTGATCCGTTGGATGCTAAATGGGAAAATAATTTTAAAATACTTAAACCCAAATTTTTGAATGATGATGATCCATCGATTATTATAAAAAAAGCTTTTCCAACTGGCCATAACTTGAACAACGGATCTTTAGTTGAACTCAATTTCGGACTCGCTGAGGCTGTGGTCAAAAAAGGTGAAATAACTGGTTTTAATATTCTTAATTCGGGAAATGGTTTACCAGGTGTGGATTCAGTTTTTGCAGATGGTCAAAGATTGCAGGTCGAATCAGGTGCGATCAAGGGTTATCAAGATTCGAGATCTCTACACCTCGAAACATTTAGAACAGAATTAAATGATTTGGTTTCCACCTTCGTTGAAGAAATTAATGTACTCCACAACCCAGATGATCAGCCTGGTGCTTTTGTTTTTGGATTTGATGCAGTGCTAACTAGACCAGTGTCTGGTAGGAATTTGCTTATGGAGGAAGAGTACGGTTACTATGGTAGGGAAGGGGATGCCTCGATTGAGCTTTTTCGTGATGAAGTAGATATGACTCTTCCCAGAGCAGAAAATGAAACATTTTCGATTGTTAATACCACGCCTATTTTTTCCGAGGAATTTGCAGGTGATGTACTTTATTATCGAGGTGGTGATAATGCCGAAACGATATTTCGAACTGAGAGTGCCGGTGATCTGATATCCTTCTATGCGTCAGCAGAAAAAATGCAGAATGTCACCATGGAGAACGACTCAGCTTATCCGGGGGCTGACTTAATTGTTGGTACCGAAGACGATGGTCGTTCCCTTATGATGGCTTATGAGACTATTCCTTTCCGATTGGAGGGGTTAGAAGAAGGTTCCAAACTTCCGATAATTGGAGATAATTTTAACTTTACAGCCTTACCCTCTAATCCTTGGAATTTAGCAACAAGTTTAAAGGTAGATAATAGGCTAAGTTCTGACTCTCTTTTGTCGGGAAATACGGTTGAGAGCGGATCTAACGAAATTGCGTTGGCTATTGCCGAATTGGGAGAAGGAGATTTTATAAGTAAAGTTTCTGTATTAAATGCCAATATGGGAAACACAATAGCGGACTTAAATGATAACCTCGATCATCAAAAATCAATAGAAACCTTACTGCTCGATCAAAGAAGAGCTGTTAGCTCGGTATCTATCGATGAGGAGGTTGCAGATCTTATGCGTTTTCAACGTTCCTTCCAAGCTTCTTCAAGAGTCCTGACCACTCTTGATAAAATGTTGGAGATTGTAGTTATGGGACTTATCCGATAACCAAAGGATATGAGATTACCCGATTTGAATGTCACCCAGTCCGTTACTCAGCGGATAAGGGATTTGGACTTGCAAAGGTTTAAGTTAGACCAGCAGATTTCAACGGGCCAAACTATTACCCATGCAGAAGACGACGGTTCTAAGATGAGCCGTGTAATTCAGCTAGATTCTCAAAAAAGTAGACTTTCTCAATACCAGCGGAATGCATCTTATGCGACTGAGTTTCTGAACGCTGGGCATATGAATTTAGAAAAGTTGCGAGAAATTAACCAACGCGCCCAAGAAATCGCCCGTTTAGCAGGCGGTGGTTTAAATGGTTCTGGAATCGAAACTTATTCTTTGGAACTCGATCAATTAATTGACGAAACACTAAATCGAGTTAATTCCACTCACCGTGGAAAGTCATTGTTCGGTGGGCAGGAGCTAAAGCCAGATTTTTCTCATTCTGATGTTATTGTTGAGAGAGCAGAAATGAAAATTCTGGACTTAAACCAATCTTCCATTGGAGTTGGCTCTCCCGCTGGCAAAAGATATTTGAAGCAAGGAGATGAGTTTGTTTTTCATGCAAACGGTAGAGAGTATGTTGTTCAAGCCAAGACCCCTGATATTTCCGAGCATATTTTATCCGACACATACAATAATGGCGATTTGGTTAAGGTAACCCAAAAAATAGATGACTCTATTCTCGTTGATGGGCTCGAGTTTACAAGTATGGCAGACATACTTACCAAATTAGACGATAAGGACTGGAGCAAGGAAAAGGTCGGAGAATTACAGGATGGGGCAGCAGATATTTATCTCTTAGATGCTAAACAGATTGAACAGATTGCAGTTAGCCTCGGAAATCAACCTAATTTAGACTTCTTTCCTTCAACCGGAGGATATTTTGCAGCTGTTGAAAGAGAGGGTATGCTTTACTTGGAACCTGCCGAAAACAAAATTGAAAGCTGGCGTCCAGACAAGATTTATTCTTCGGGTGACTTGGTTCAGTGGGGTTTTGAATATTTTAGGGCTTTTTCTGATATTGAAGCTGGAAAAGAATTTACTGATTCCAACTGGGAGAAAGTTCCAGCTGATTCAGTTTCTGAAATTTACACTCTCACCAGTACAGAAGAAATATCTTACTGGGAAGCTGCCCTAGACAACATAGAAAACGAGATCCCAGAGACTATCAGTAATTCTTGGATACAGATTAATCCTAATGATTTTGTATCAAATGTTTCCACGGAAACGGCCACAGGTCTAATTAGAGATTTGATCAATTCAGATGGATATTTTTTGAGTGAATCTAAAGTTTATGAGACATTAGATTCTTTTGCTTTTGTCCGGGGAGCAAAGTCGCCAACAGAGCCTCACGACCATGATCTTTCTTTATTCGCAAAAGTTGCTTCCAATGGACAACTACAGGTTCGAGGCACCGTGGGTAAATCTTTTAATGCCTCAGCAGAATATATTTCAAAATACGATACGAACAGCTACTACCCTGAGCAATTAGAAGATATGCTAGTGGCTAAAGGAAAATCTTTGTTTCCAGGAAAAGAATACAGTTCTCTAACTACTGAGGAAAAAGATAGTGTTTGGAACTCCGTTAAAAATGAAAAACTCCATTGGCAGATAAATGTTATCCAAACAAATACTGAACCCGCCTCTCAGATTGACATTGCTCTTGCAGATCCGTGGAAGCGACTGAACATATACCAGATAGGAGATGTGGTCCAATACAACGGGCAAATTTGGGAGTCACTCGGTAACGAAAATTTTAACCACGACCCTACTCAAATAGGTTCTGATTTCTGGAGAGAAATGGGAAGTAATTATTCCGGAGATCGAGAAGACTGGAATATTAAAAGTACTGGGACGGAAACCCGTTTTTATTATTCAGGTCCAGATGGTAGGCTATTTAGTGATCGATCTGATGCGGTAAACCACAGCTTTGATATACTCCTTAATTCAACAAGAAATTACACCGACCAAAATCAATTATATTCAGACGCAGATAATCTTGTCACAAAAGTGGCGTACCCAGTTTCTCGTTTTGAAGCCGATGCGTCTAACTCTGAAGGTATCGTGTATTTTGACGCTAAAAGTCAATCTTATCGACTCGCGGCTTTGGTGGACGGTCAACCTCAAATTGGGGGTTCTTTTGTAAAAGGGGTCTTAAATGATTCTTCCTCTACAGATTTGAATCGCGGAGATGTTGTTCAATACAGGGGTTCTTATTATCTCACCGCGAATATTCTTTCCCCGGAAGATGTTAACTCTGTTTATGGCTCCACAATCATTCAGGAAGCTGATATTGCCGGAGACCTTACAAGTTCAGTAGCAGTCGGCGAGAAGATATATGAAGAATCTACTGGTCGAGTGTATATGTTTCTTGGAGATGAACTTCCTCTAGAGGGAAAAGAGACGATATTGCAGGAGGGAATCGAACAGCCAATGCGTAAAGGAGCATTTGTCTATGATCCTGAATCTCAGACTTTTTTCGTTGCTCAAGAAAATTTAGATGATGCCAATTCAGTTATCTTGGGAACTGAGAATGCATCCCTCGTTCCTATAAATACTTTTTCTGCCGTTCAGGGCTCTGAGTGGTCAGCTGATATGCAATATCGAAAGGGCCAAATCGTTTTTCACAATGGCGTTTATTTCGAATGTCAAACTGATGGTAAACTTGATAATGAAGGTAGGGTAGTTGGTTTTGATAATAGGGACGATGAGGAACAACTTGGATCAGATGGCGATTATTCCTTCACGATTGTAAGCCCGGGAGACCAGTTTTTTTATGAGAGCCCTGATGCAATATCCCGTGAATCATTAGATCTTCGCCGTGCCCGTGGAGAGGCAATCAATAACAATGTCTGGTTGCCCGTTACTGAGGCGGTTAACCAAGTTTTATCTTTTGATGTAAACAATTTAGATGAAGCTTCCGTTAAGATTGAACTTGCCGGCACAGCTGGTGTAGATGCACAGATTAAGGTTATGACCGACGTAAATGGAGTTGTGTCCGGATTGCAGGTTGAGAACCCTGGTCGTTATTTTTTCCCCGGTGCTAATGATGGATCAGGGTTGGTTTCAATTCCTGAATCTTATCAAATTGCAGAAATTGTTTTACCAGAGGGTAATTCATTAAGAGCTAATATTATATGGGGTGAGAACCCAAATGATCCGGGTCCTTTTGTTATTACAGGATTTGAATTATTAGATACTGCAGTACTCGACGAGCCAATGGGTGCACAAATTGGTGATACTTATTCTTTTGCAACTGGTAAGAAAACCTTCTTAGACCACAGAGACAGTAGTAGTAACCTTGTTGGCGTGACTTACACAGGATCCGATAAAAATGCTGAATTTTATGTTGGGCAAGGTAGTAAGATTAGTTCCTTTTTGAATGCAGAGAATGGAGGTACTGCTGAGCTTACTGCGGCTTTATCTTCTCTAGTTGATCTTAGGAATGGACTTGCCAACACAGATATCGCTGAAATGACCGAGGTCGTACAGTTAGCTGAAAAAGATCTTATAAAACAAGAGGATTCGGTTATAGATAAGATAGGCTCACTTTCTTCTCTGATGGTTCGAATGAATACCGTTCGTTCGCATGACGAAGAATACTATTTGGAAATTGATCAACGATTGTCAAACGACCTAGATGTAGATATCTCTGAGGCGATTATGCAACTAACCCGAGTTTCAACCGCTTACCAAGCGGCAATG
>JAQXBH010000157.1 GCA_029252505.1 Opitutales bacterium
GAATGGAAAATTAATAGATCCTCTGGATAACCCCCTATATTTTAACATCAAAATGATGCAAAAAATTAACTTAAGATAGTTTATGCATGTAAGATATTCCTACCTCCCTCAGCAGTTTGAAAATTGTGAAGATCTTTGGCAGGATCTGCGCAAATTTGTGAGTACGGGTGATTTCACATTAGGAAAGGAACTCGAAAAATTTGAACAAAGTTTTGCCGATTTAATGGGAACTAAATTCGCTATCGGAGTCAATTCAGGCACTGATGCGATCAAGCTTTCTCTCCGTGCTCTTGGCATCGGACCAGAAGATGAAGTTATTACTGCCGCAAATACTTTTGTCGCAACTGTTGGTGCCATTTGTGAAATTGGAGCCAAGCCGGTCTTTGTCGACTGTGATGACACTTTCTGTATGGATACAGTGCAAATAGAAAGTGCCATTACCGCTAAAACGAAGGCTATCGTGCCCGTTCATTTTACTGGATATATGACAAACATGGAGGATGTCATGAGAATAGCAGCAATTAACAACCTCGTTGTTGTTGAGGATGCATGTCAATCCATACTTGGTGAGTTTAATGGAAAAAAAGCAGGAACCTGGGGGCAGACTGGTGCTTTTTCGCTCCATCCTTTAAAGAATTTAAACGTTTGGTCCGATGGTGGAATCATTGTGACTGACAACCCTAAAGTTGACGAAAAGCTTCGACTGCTAAGGAACCACGGACTGATTGATCGGGATAATGTTGAGATTTTAGGCTATAATTCAAGACTTGATACCTTGCAGGCAGTGGTAGGCAATTGGTTGATCCCTCAAACTGAAAATATCGCAGCAAAGAGGATTTCAAATGCAAAACATTACGATGAAGGATTAGGGGAGATTCCTGGCATTTCAATACCTCCTCGCCCGAATAATTACAAAATTGTTTACCATCTTTATATTGTATTCGCAGACCAACGGGATGCTCTTCTAGACTACTGCCATAAATCTGATATTGAAGCGAAAGTTCATTACCCAATACCCATTTACAGACAAAATGCGTTGTCAACACTAGGACATAAGTATGGTGATTTCCCAGTAACCGATAGACATGCTGAGTCAGTTATAAGCTTCCCCTGTGACCAACATCTTTCTACTGAAGAAATCAACTACACCATAGAAGTCGTCAAAAGATTTTATGGATAAACACATTCTAAAGTATGTGGATCTTGCAAAACAATGGGAAAACGAAAAGGAGTTTTTGCTTCCTGTTATCGAAGAAGTATTGGCTTCAGGTTCCTACATTGGTGGAGAAAAAGTTTTCGATTTTGAGACACGAATTGCTGAAATCTGCAAAACCAAATTTGCAGTTGCCCTGAACAGCGGTACCGACGCATTGGTTTGTAGTCTTCATGCTCTTGGAATCAAAAGAGGAGACGAAGTAATCACGCCTCCCAATTCCTTTGTCGCATCCACATCATCTATTGTGCACATTGGTGCAACTCCTGTATTTGCCGATGTTTTGGAAGATCAAAATATTGACCCAAATAGAATAATCGAGGCAATTACCCCCAAGACAAAGGCAATTATGCCCGTTCATTTGACAGGACGGGTTTGCGAGATGAATAAAATTCTTGATATTGCCAAGGAGTATAACCTGATTGTCATTGAGGATGCAGCCCAGTCCATCGGTTCAGTTTTCAATGGTGAAATGAGCGGCTCATTTGGCCATACTGGATGTTTTTCAACGCATCCCCTTAAAAATTTGAATGCGTGTGGAGATGGTGGCTTTATTGTAACAAACTCTGAATCTTTGTGTGATCGGATCAAAAAACTAAGGAACCATGGTCTAGTAAATAGAAATATTGTCGAAGAATTTGCCCACGTTTCCAGGATGGATGTGTTACAGGCATCGATCCTTATGGAAAGGTTAAAAAAACTCGATGAGGTCATTTCAGTCCGACAGGAAAACGCTGGAATTTACGATTCGATTTTCGACAAGGACTTTGTATCCAGACCGCAACCAAGAGAAAATTGTGTCGACACTTTTCATACCTATGTGATCCAAGTTGATAATCGAGACAGGCTCCGCGATTACTTAAAGAAAGCAGGGATAGAAACTGCGATTCACTATCCAATTCCAATTCATCTTCAACCTGCAGCAAAATTTCTAGGTTATAAGAGAGGAGACTTCCCTGTTTGCGAGCGCCAATCGGAGCGAATCCTCAGTCTGCCAATCCATCAAAATTTGCAAACCAACGAAATTGAGCGCGTTGCAAATGCCATCAATACCTTCTTACAAGATGGATCAAGAGACTAAATACGAGTTACTTCATTCGATGCTTTTCATCAGGTTGGTTGAAGAGAAGATCGCTGAAAAATATTCCGAAAATCAGATGAGATGCCCTGTGCACTTATCCATCGGGCAAGAAGCGATTGCCTCTGGAGTTTGTGCTCATTTATCCCCAAACGATAAGCTGATTAGTGCCCATCGTTCTCACGCACACTATCTGGCTGCTGGAGGTGATCTGAAAGCGATGTTGTGCGAACTCTACGGGAAAATAGATGGTTGTGCCAAAGGAAAAGGCGGATCCATGCACTTAATTGATTTAGAAGCCGGTCTCATATCTGCAGTACCAATAGTCGGGAGTTCAATTGCAATTGGAACCGGAGTAGCTTGGAGTAATCGAATTCAAAAATTAGATGGTATAGTTGCAATCTTTCTAGGAGACGGGGCTACAGAAGAGGGCGTTTTTTCGGAAAGCTTGGACTTTGCGGCACTTCATGATCTTAAGGTTTTATTCGTTTGCGAAAATAATCATTACTCAGTTTACACTCACATAAGTGAAAGACAGCACTCGAAACGCTCTATTTGTGATATAGCTAGGGCTCATGGCATTACATCGTTCTCAGCTGAAGGAAATGAGGTCGTTGAAGTTTATGATTTAACTAAAGAAGCACTTAGCTTCATGAATGATAATGCATGTCCGGTTCTTGTGGAGTTTTCAACATTTAGATGGAGAGAGCATTGCGGTCCCAACTGGGATGATGATTTGGGATACCGTAAAGATGGTGAATTAAAAAATTGGATGGATAAGTGTTCCATCAAGTCTTTAAGAGATAATTTGGGAATTTCGGATACTCGTTATTTAAATTTGGTAAATGAGTTGAATGAAATGATTCTTGATGCATTTAAACATGCCGAATCAAGTCAATTCCCAAACGAATCCGAGCTAGTAAGCGATGTTTATGCTTGAAATTTGCTAGGTACGAAAATGTCCAGAATAATAAATTTTAATGAGGCTATTCTAGAAGCTACTGAGGAAATACTCACCAACCACTCGAATTCAATAATAGTTGGCTTGGGAGTGCCTGACCCAAAAGGTATCTTTGGTACCACTTTGGGTCTAACTGAAAAATATGGCTCGAATAGGGTCTATGACATGCCTACGGCAGAAAATGCCATGACCGGTATTGCCATAGGTGCGGCAATCAACGGGCTTCGCCCAATAATGACTCACCAACGAGTCGAATTTAGTTTACTTGGAATCGAGCAATTAATCAACCAGGCGGCAAAATGGCATTATATGACTGGTGGTAAAAGCCGTGTACCCTTAGTCATAAGGCTCATTGTAGGCCGGGGGTGGGGCCAAGGCCCGCAACACTCCCAATTCCTTGAACCAATTTTTGCTCATGTTCCCGGACTCAAGGTATTATGTCCATCTTCAGCCTATGAAGCGAAGGGCTTGTTGTGGAGTGCTTTCAATGACGACAACCCAGTTATTTTTTTCGAACATCGATGGCTTCATTCAACTAAAAGTATCGTACCCGAGACTCCCTACTCACTTCCCATCGGAAAGTGTAATATCGTGGAAGAAGGAACTGACTTTACCCTTGTATCCTATTCGTACGGACTTACTGAGTGTAGAAAAATTGCCAAGATTCTAAAGTCATTTGACATTCATCCGGAGATTGTCGATATCAGAAGCCTTCGTCCAATCGATCATCAGACCATCATAGAATCAGTTAAAAAGACTGGCAGATTATTATGCATTGATAATGGATGGTCACATATGAATATTGCTGCTGAAATCATATCAAATGTTGTGACTGAAACTTTCAAAAGTTTAAAATCTCCGCCACAAAGAATTGGAATTGCTGATGTACCAATCCCAAGCACCCGTTCTCTTGCCAACCTTGTATACCCATCCTTGAAGGATATTGCCCATAAAATAGAAACGATAATGGAAAGAAAAATTTTCCCGGATCAGTTTTCTTTTCCTGAAAACCAAGATGTGCCAGATCAATCATTCACTGGTCCCTTTTGATTAAAAATGATGAAGCTCACACACTACGCAAGTAAACCAACGCCCAAAGTCAGTCCTGATTGGAAAAATCTGTCTATTTCGAAAAGAAAAAAGCAAATCACTGATTTCCTTGAAAACTTTTATGGTAAAAACGCCAATATAAAAGTCCATGCCGTACCGGAAAACGGACAAGTCGTACTTGTCATGCAAGAAGGATTGCCTGCGAACCAAAGAGGTAGCTATCTTCTAAAACTCGAAAAGCTTATCAAGGAGAATGTTGACCAAGGTCTAACAGTATGGTTGGAACCTGTCGGGGATAAAAGTAGTTTGAGAAAACTTAGGGGATTGGAAATCAAAACCGGAGAATAAATATGGAAAAGAGTAACACCGTATCAACTAAAGAGGGAGATTTGATTTTAGACTCTCACAAACTGAGTTTTCATACTGATAGAGTAAAAGCATGGGAAAACGGTGAAAGAATTGCTCCAGTAAGCGTGGACATGGCACTCACTCGTGCATGTGGCGCAATGTGCTCCTTTTGCTATGCGATGGTTCAAGAACCTCAGGAGAGAGCAAATATCAAAACCGAAGGCGCATTAAACCTCTTAGACGATTTTGCCGAAATAGGAGTTAAGGGAGTCTCTCTGATTTCGGATGGTGAGAGTACCTTATCAAAAGCATATGTACCTTTTATAAAACATGCCAAAGAGGTTGGAATCGATGTAGGCAATGCAACAAATGGTTGGGAATGGGGAAAAGAAAAAGTAGATGAAGTCCTACCCTGCCTTTCATGGGTTCGCTTTACGGTCGCTGCAGGTACCGCGGAAGGTTATTCCAAAATAATGTACAAGAATGCTCAGGAGACTCATGTTTACGAAAGAGCAGTCAACAACATCAAGTATGCGGTCGAACTTAAGAAAAGACTAAATCTAAATGTCACCTTGGGCATCCAAATGGTCCTTATGCCAGACTTTAAGGATGAGATTCTACCATTTGCCAAACTAGCCACTGACTTGGGTGTGGATTATGGTGTTATAAAACATTGCTCCGATGACGAATTTGGCACCCTTGGCGTAGACTATTCTAAATATGAGGAAATGTATGATCTTTTGCAACAAGCTGAAGACTTGAGTAATGAGGAAACGAAAATTATTGTTAAGTGGAGCAAGATCAAGGACAAGGGTATCCCAAGCTACAATCGATTCTATGGTCCCCAATTTTTACTACAAATTAGTGGAAGTGGTTTGGTCGCTCCTTCTGGTATGTTCTTTAACGCAAGATACTCCAAACTCCACATAGGAAACTTCACAGACGAGAGATTTATTGATATGTTTAAATCCGATAGATATTGGAATGCCATGCAGTACCTAGCGTCACCTAGCTTTGACGCACAAACAATGATGGGAACTCTTCCCATTCAACATTATGTAAGTGTCGCACTTGACGATCATTTAAAAGGTACTAGGAAGATCGAAAAATCTAGTGATAAAGAACCCTTGCATGTCAACTTTTTGTGATTTGTTAAATACTATAAAATAATTTTTATAATTCGAATAAAGTGGTTCAATATATAGATAGAGAATAAAAATTTTAGTAGGCTATAATTAAATTAATTCATTAAGAAAAAGGTTTAAACATCGGTAATCAAAACGAGGTAAAATTAAAAAGTTTAAAATAATGGAAATACGTAATGAACTATTTGAAACTAAAAAAATATTCCTTATAGCATCGGAGGGCTATGCAGCAGACCACCTTTTTTCATGGTTTAATAAAAGTATTAACAAGCATCAAGAGTTATTCTCCCTACTTGCCCATGAAGGCAGTAGACCGAAATACTTTAGTGAAAGAACCAGAGGAGAAAGACCCGATATTATTTCATATTGTGAATTCATGCATGATATG
>JAQXBH010000196.1 GCA_029252505.1 Opitutales bacterium
GGTCCTGACAGTGATTTGGCTTGGATGTTTGGACAAAACGGTGGAGGTCGCCCAGAACGCGAAACTAACCCCTACCAAGACGAATGGGAATACTTGATGGATGCCATTAAAAACGATAAGCCCCATAATGAAGTCGAGCGTGGGGTGAAAGCAAGTGTGGTGACCTCAATGGGCCGAATGGCTGCTCATGTCGGGAATGAAGTGACTTATGACCAAATGTTAAATTGCAGCCACGACTTTGCGCCAGGTGTGGAAAACCTTACCATGAACTCTGAATCTCCTTTGCTTGCGAATGCGGATGGATCTTATCCTATTCCACAACCCGGCATGAAAAAGACTGAATACTGAGCGTAAACCCATTTGCTCACAAATCAAAACCAACTTAGTGAATAACTTTCTTAATAAAATGTGCGCAACTTAAACCTTTGAAAATCAAGCTATTAAATTAAACTTTTACTACTCCCAAAAAATAAAAGCTCAATCGCAGTTGACGAAGAGAATTCCTTATTTCTAAACTTCAATTGTCCAAGGGAGTTTTGGGGTAGGCTTTCTTGGTTTTTAGGCCCGTTCTTGGCAACAAGGACGGGCCGCTTTTTTTTATTAACCGATAGTTAAAAAACTCGACTATGGTTGCTAGAACCTGTGCCAGATAACACAGAAATAGTATAGTTTATCAATTTTTAGTATTGTGACGACAGGGATTAGTCTCAATTTATAATTATGAAACTTTTATTAATTATAATATTTTCGATTCTTAATTCACTGGCCTCATTTTCCTACGGAAATTCAAAACAAAGATTAGTCTGGGTAGACGAATTTAACGGAGATTCTCTAGACTATTCAAAATGGGGCGTGGAGGAAAATGCCTATGGTGGCGGCAATAACGAGCAACAAATTTATCGATGGGATAAGAAGAACCTGCGAGTAGAAAACGGAAACCTCGTAATCGAAGCCCACCAAGACAACCCAAATATTGCTGGAACCACTCGCCCTTACTCTTCTGCTCGAATCAGAAGTAAACAAAGAGGGGACTGGAAATACTGCCGAATAGATGTACGGGCAAAGTTACCCATTGGGAAAGGGATGTGGCCTGCTATTTGGATGCTGCCGACTGATGAAAAATATGGCGGGTGGGCATCAAGTGGTGAAATTGATATTATGGAACTCGTTGGCCACGAACCTTCCACTTATCATGGAACACTTCATTATGGGGGTGGATGGCCCAAAAACCAACATACCGGGAAGGAATTCAAACTCCCCAAAGGTACATTCGCGGATGACTTTCACATTTTCTCAATATTTTGGGAGAAAGGAAAAATAATCTGGGGTATTGACGGAAAGCCATGGCAAACGCAGGAAAAATGGCATTCGGAAAAGGGAAAGTTTCCGGCACCATTCGATCAACGATTTCACCTTTTAATTAACTTGGCTGTTGGGGGCCGTTGGCCCGGTAACCCTAATGACCAAACCAAGTTCCCCGCGAAAATGTTAGTTGATTATGTGCGGGTGTATCAGGCTGAAAAATAATGGTAAGGCATGCGAGAAGAAAACGATGCTCAAGATGTAAGAGATAAGATTGCTTAAAGCTGTTCCTCCAATGCGATCAAATGTTTAACTATCTGTGCCATACCCAAAGGCGGAATTGATTCCCCGATCACCTCACGGATCAGCTTGATTGAAAAGGTTTCACTTTCCTTCATTCTCCCATAACGGATTCCCTCAAATGAAAACTTTTTGTTCCACTGAGCATGATCCAGGGTTGATAAAATAAGAATTTCCCGAAGAGAAAGGACTCGATTCTGCTCGGGGTGGCCTTTCAGATCGCTCGAAATGACGCCGCTGTTCATAGTTAAGGTACTGGCCGGTCTGTCCCACCTCATTCTGCGATAGCTCGTTCGAAATCCCTTAATGAGCCTCACTGCCCCCTTCTTGTGAAGGACCGGTCGAGGTAAAATATGCCCACATTTTTCACAACTAACCGCTTCCTCCTGGTTATTATTGTGCTTACATTGAATGCAGCTAAGGTTATCAAATGCACTCTTCCCCTCCGGGGTGTGTTTCATCCAGAAATACTGATTTTCATTCCAGCGCGGAATACAATGGTATGGATCTTTAACATCCTGAAGTAAACCAAGGGAATCTAATTGGGGAAGCCGGCCAATCGCATCTCTTAAATTGACAGGAGCATGGCCATTCTTTCCCCCATGGGTGGGGACAGGATGAAACGGGCTTATCTGTTTGGAAAACACACCCTCTATCGGAGGACAAGTCTCTAAGACCTTTGGAATACGACAACCTATGGTAATTAATCGCTCCCGATGATGCGGTACTCCATAAGAAGAGAAATTCAAAATAGTAGACCTAATCGAATATCCTAAGGGTTTTAAGCGTCTGGATAAACAATCAAGAATATTTTCAGGTTTATCATGCTCGTTTCGGATAATTGTGTTTTCCATCCTGCGCACATTTTCGAGGATAAACCAATCGGGTTGCAGCTTTTCGAGGACTGAAATACCGGGCAGTATCAGTCGATTCCTTTCATCCTCTCTGGGTCGGGCACCCATGCGAATTGAAGATGAGATTCTCCCTGCCCCATTTGCCGACATACCCTGACAGGGAGGAGAAAGAGTAAGCAGCCAAGGTCTTTTACCATTCAATTCATTTAAAAAGAAATTGGTATAGTCCTCCTGTAATTGCCATATGTCTCCTTCAAAAACTACTGTATCAGGAAAATTCTTTCTAATTAACTGTGCCCTAGATGGAATAATTTCAGCCGCGGCTAAAACTGGGATGGAACACCCCCACTCCACTCCGACATCTCCCACGCCACCTCCGGAAAAGAGGGATCCTGAAACTCGAACAGAGCCGGTGGTCCGAAAAGTAGTCATGTTAGTATTGTAGCTACCTTAAACCATCATCTTGGTCAACGAGCCACTAGACTTAGATTGAAAAAAATCACTTTCAATTCAAAGAGCTTACATAATTATGTTGATCAGAACATGACATTTTGAATGGACATTGAGCAAACAGAGGCCAAATACTATTTTATTACACCATGAAACAATTTATTCCTACTTTATTATGTCTGTCTATGCTAGGGCAGATTTTTGCTCACGATCCGGCGACCGAAATGACAACGGCCGCTCATAATTTCCTTAATTCCCTGGAGGACGGGAAAAAAAAGAAAGCGTTTTTTCCATTCTCAGATCAAGAAAGAGAAAATTGGCATTTCTTTCCGGGAAGTTTTGTAAAGCCAAGCGGGCGAATGGGATTATCCGTAAAGGACATGTCTTCTCCCCAGAGAACCTTAGCCCAGACCCTTCTTTCTTCCGCCTTGAGCCATCGTGGTCAGATTGAAGCTTCTACCGTTATTCTCCTCGAACAAATTCTGTTCGAAAAAGAAGGTCGGGAAATGAGGAACCCAGATCTTTACCATTACTCAGTATTTGGCCAACCGGATCAAGCCGGCACATGGGGATGGCGATTCGAAGGCCACCACCTTTCTCTTAACTTTTCCCTTGTAAACGGTAGAATATTCTCCGTCACTCCAAGTTTTTGGGGAGCTAGTCCAGCGAAGGTAACAGAGGGGAAACATGC
>JAQXBH010000180.1 GCA_029252505.1 Opitutales bacterium
ACAAAACTAACCTTTTCATTCCATTGAGTTCGAAATCGCCAATTAGTATTGAAGTCCACTTCGGCTTTTTCGTATTGTTTTTGAACGGGACGAAGTTCTTGTGGAAATAAGTATTCATTTCCTACCCTGGATTTGTTTCCAAATGACTGAATTTCCTTTCGGGATTTTTCACATGGGTAAACGAAGCCTTCGTTGGCCAGTTTAAAAAGAAAGGCACTATATTTATCTGCCCTTTCGCTTTGATTGTAGGGACCGTATTCACCCCCACAATCAGGTCCTTCATCCCAATTGATTGTTAAACTCTTCAAATCCTGCATTGCTGCTTGTAAAAATTGTGACTTACAACGCAGTTTGTCCAAATCGTCATTACGATAAACAACATCTCCATTTCTTTCCCTCGCCCTATTCCATGCGACCTTGAATGTACTGGCGTGTCCTTCATGCAAATAACCCGAAGGAGTGGGTGCAATTCTCCCCCTGTAGGTTTTTTGTTGTTTGTCCTCGCTCATTTGATGAATTTAGGCTTTAGCTATACTTTTACGCAAGGAGAAGAATTCCCTTTTCCTACTATGTTACGATGAATTTTAAAGAATTGGGCTTATGTCCAGAAATCCTTCAGGCAATTGAAGATCTAGGATACGAGGATGCAACTCCTATTCAAATAAAAGCGATCCCAGCAATTTTAAAAGGGAGGGATATGGTCGGTTCCGCACAAACTGGTACTGGAAAAACAGCCGCATTTGCACTTCCAGCACTTCATCGATTAGCAAAGCCGGGCGGTTGTCGGGCACTGGCATTAGCTCCTACCCGGGAACTTGCGATTCAGATCGAAGAAAACTTTAGAAAATATGGAAAGTACCTGGGTTTAAAAATGGCTCTGCTTTATGGCGGGGTAAAATACGGAAAACAATTGGAAGAATTGGGAAATAAACCTGATATTATTGTCGCCACTCCCGGACGGTTACTCGATCACATCCAGCAGGGTAATCTTTCACTGGGTAAAATTGAAATTCTTATCCTCGATGAGGTGGATCGAATGCTCGATATGGGATTTGTTGAAGATGTTACTAAAATCATTAACAAAACTCCGCGATCTCGTCAGACTCTACTTTTTTCGGCAACGATTCCAGATGCGGTTGTCCGCTTATCAAAATGGGCATTAGATAATCCTGCGGAGGCCAAGATCGATATCAAAATATCGGCAGCTGAGACAGTTTCTCATGCCCTTTATCCAGTGCCGGCGATTCAAAAGTTTGATTTATTGGTGGCACTTTTGAACAACATTAAATTTGAGAGTTTAATCATCTTTTTTCAAACGCGCAGGGGGACGGATAAAATTAGCCATTGGCTCACTGAGCATGGACAGGATGTTCGGGTATTGCATTCGGACTTAAAGCAGAGAGACCGAATGTCCGCATTACAGGATTTTAAAGACGGGAAAGTGAAAATCCTATCCGCGACTGATGTGGCATCCCGAGGCTTGGACATTTCAAATGTTACTCATGTGATTAATTACGATGTTCCCCAACATGCGGAGGACTACATTCACAGGATTGGACGAACTGGACGTGCTCGTACTGAAGGTGAGGCTTTTACCCTTTGTAAACCCGAAGAGTTACCGTTAGTTGAATCAGTCGAAAAGTTGCTGGGGAATCCATTACCGAGAAAGTTTGTGGATGATTTTGCATACCGGGAAGCACCGGAAAGTTTAGTACCAACCGGGGCGGTGGTTTCAAAGAAAAGGAATCGAAGCTTTGGAAAGCAAGTTTCTTTTGGTTCGAGGAAACGTAGATAGTATTGTTTTTCTATGCATGAAAAAAACAGTAAGGTCAGCGATAATTTTAGTACCGGTCATTTAGAACCTGAACAAAACAATATTTGCTGCGGGGGCGGTACCGAAAGAGCATTTTCTGGAAAATATTGGGATTGTAAGAAAGCAGGAAGTTATGACTGCGTAGTTTGCAACTCGCCACTTTTCTTATCGGGTTCAAAATTTGACTCGGGTACTGGTTGGCCCAGTTTCTATGAAGCTGTTTCTCCAAGTTCTGTTACAATACTGGAAGATCGCAGTCACGGCATGGTCCGGGAAGAAGCTCTTTGTGGAAATTGTGGTTCGCACTTAGGGCACCGCTTTCCTGATGGTCCAAAACCAACTGGGTTGAGGTACTGCATCAATTCTGCTTCTCTTCAATTGGTTGAAGCCAATCAATAACACTTAATTTCAAACCTACTTTCCCGATAAACCGCCTTGGCGGTTTTTTTGTGTCTAGTGGTTTCGGTTAAAAAATCATTCAGCAGTTCCGATAGACAAATCGTGAACGGATTCCGAGGAGATTTCTTTTTCTTCTGTCCAATCTACCACTGTTCGGACTGGTAGAGTAACCACTCGCGTACATCCAGAAAAAAAGAATGCATAGAGGATAGTAATGGTTGTGAAAAGAATCTTGCCCATAGCTATTAACCATAGTAAATCCGAACGCCTCGCAACTATCAATTTATCTGAATGCCTCATCACTCAAGATTTAATTAGTAACTAACCAAGAAAAATATATCAATGCCTCCAATTCTTTTATTACTTCCCGTAATTGCATCTCTCATCGGATGGTTTACTAATTACTTAGCAGTTAAGATGTTATTTCATCCCCGCATCCCATTCCGTTTTTTGGGAATTTCTATTCAGGGCGTATTTCCCAAGAGACAAAAACAATTGGCAGAAAAATTGGGAACATTAGTCGCAGAAGAACTTTTTTCGATCAAAGAGGTAACTCTTAAACTGAAGGAGCTGGCCACAAGCGAAGAATCCATGGACCTTGTGGGAAAGAGGATAGAAAAGACAATTCGGGAGAAACTGGTAAAAAGTTTTCCTATGCTCGCTATGTTTCTGACCGATGATATGGTTGAAAAAGTAACCAATTTGTTCAAGACCGAACTGCAAGATTTTCTTGGTGAATCGGCACAAGATATTGGCAATAAATTAGAGGAAAGTTTAGATGTAAAAGAATTAGTTCGAGAAAAAGTCGAAGCGTTCTCCTCTGATAAGCTGGAAGAAATTCTTTTTTCAATCATGCGAAAGGAATTCCGTTTTATTGAAATGATCGGTGCGGTGCTAGGATTTTTGATTGGTTGCGTTCAAGTAGGGTTAACTTTAATCGCGACCTAAGTGGACTCGGATAGAATTATTGATTGTTGCATAATATCTCCATAACTCCTTCTTTAAAGTGGAATAAGATGAACACCGTACTGGCAAACTTGGATTGGGAAAACTGGAGAGAGTTTTGGTTGGAACCTTCCATTCGCTTACAATTTGCAGTTCTCGCGGGTCTGATCGCTCTCGTCTTCATCCTTACCCGGATTACAAAGCCACTTTGCGAGTCACTCTCAAGTGCGGAGGATAATAATGAGTTTAAGACATTACTCTGGAACAATGTTACCAGAATGGTCGCTCCGATTTATTTATTGGTTTCCTGTTTATTGGCAGTTGCTTTGGTGGAGAGGTTTTCAATCTCTTCCCAGGAGTTAATTCGGCCCTTTACTAGTGCTGCAGGGGCATGGGCAACATACCGAATGATATCGGGATTTATAAAAAGCCGGGCTTGGCTACGGTTAATAGCAGTATTGGCATTTAGTTTGGCGGCACTACATAGCTTTGGACTACTAGAAACAACAATCGATCTGCTCAACTTACTTGCTTTCAATGTGGGTGACCGACGAATCTCGATACTCGATATTCTCAACGGTGGTCTAATTTTACTGATATTACTTTGGGTTAGTTCTCTGCTTGGTAGTTCAGGTGAGAAGAAAATCAAAAAACTGCCGCACTTACCTCCCTCATTACAGGTTCTACTAGCAAAAATCCTACGGGTAATTCTTGTTTTCGTAAGTTTCGCGATTGCACTTTCCACAATTGGACTCGACCTGTCATCCTTTGCCATCCTCGGTGGTGCAATTGGTGTAGGAATTGGTTTTGGATTGCAGAAAGTGGTGTCCAATTTGGTAAGTGGGTTAATTCTGCTCTTAGATCGTTCCATAAAACCCGGAGACGTAATTGAAATTGAAGGGACTTATGGTTGGATTAATTCGTTACGAGCAAGGTACGCCTCTGTTATCACTCGAGATGGCAAAGAACACCTGATTCCGAATGAAGATTTAATCACCAATCGAGTAATCAATTGGTCCTTTAGCGATCGTAATGTACGGGTTCGGGTACCAATCGGTATTTCTTATAATGCGGACCCACGTAGAGCGATTGCACTTTGTTTGGAGGCAGCTCAGTCCACGACCAGGACACTACAAGATCCTGAAGCCAAGTGCTTAGTAGTTGGTTTTGGAGATAATTCAATTGATCTAGAACTTCGATTTTGGATTGATGATCCTTCGAACGGTGTAGGGAATGTAAGAAGCGAAGTACTTCTTGCCGTTTGGGACCGTTTTCAGAAAGAAGGAATTGATATTCCTTTTCCACAACGGGATATTCATGTTTCTGGACTTTCTCCCAAAATTATTTCAGCGATCCAAGAAGACATAGAAGATACGAATAACGACTCCCTTTAATTTAAGCATCAGGGCTTGCCAAAACGACTAATTCTCGTTTTTATTGACCTTTTGTTTATATTTATGTCTTACACAGAATTACCTTTACTTGGCGAGATACTCGCCATGGCACCTCCAAGCGGTCAACCCGGCGAATCTGGCTTAATGAGTTTCCTACCAATGATTCTCATTTTTGTGGCCTTTTACTTTTTGCTCATTGCACCACAAAGGAAAAAGCAAAAACAACACGATAAGATGATTCAGTCCCTTGAAAAAGGGGTTCGAGTAAAAACAGTTGGCGGGATGTTTGGCACTATTACAGGGGTGAAAGATGATTGTTTCGTCCTTCGTATTGCAGAAAATGTAAAAGTTGAAATATCCAAAGAGGCTGTTTCGGCGAAAATCGATTAATTTTTTTCTCCGACTTTATCGGATCCCTTTCTTTAACCGAATCCAATCATGAACAAGTCCACCACCTGGAAGCTAATTTTCACCGCTCTCATTATTGTAATTAGTTTTACCCTTATCCAACCATTCGAAGATCAGGAACTAGGTGGTTACGCACTCAGTCAGGTTAGTTCGGAAGCAAATTCATCGAATCATTCTGGACATGAAAACTTTGCTGAGGTTATTGATAATCTGCGTAATGAACTCCCCGAGGACCAATCAATTGATTACGGTGCCTTACGATCATACGGAAAACGGAACCGTTTAGACTATGCCGCTTTTTTCAAACCCCAGGAAGGCGTTCTTGGAACAGTAAGTTCAAGGATCATTCCATATTGGGTAAAACCTGGGATTCGTTCCTACCATGTGAAGGACCGCGATAAGAGAAACGATCTAGTTCTTCGTACCCTCCTTAAAAATTCACAGGCAGCAATCAAAAGAGGACTGGATCTACGAGGGGGAATTGCATTCACTATGGAAATTACCGATGCCAATGAGAGCGATTCATCCGCTTCCCCATCTGGAGCAACCCCGATGGATAAAGTAATCGAAATTATGAGCGAGCGATTGAATGCATTTGGCGTGGCAGAAACCCTAGTTCGTAAAAAAGGGGATAATGCAATTGAAATCCAGATCCCCGATCGTACCACAAAGCAGGATCCAGGAATTATTGAAGAACTTCAAAAGCCCGCCAAACTCGAATTTCGCGTAGTGAATGTCAATGCACAAGCTCCTGTTCCTCTTCAGGAAGGTGAAGAGTGGACAGACGAGGAAGGCATTCCCTACGTTGCGATGCTGAGAAGCGATGCGGTTGCCAATGAAAGACCGATCTGGGTTAAGCGTTTATGGTCTGCGGATGGAGATATTATAGAGGAAGCCTATGCTAAGCAGGACCAAATGGGCGGCTGGGAAGTAGGCTTGGACTTTACCTCCGACGGTGGCAAGATTTTTGGCGATCTTACAGGAGAAATAGCAAACGCGAACGATCCAACTAGTGGTGCACTTGGTCGACTGGCGATCGTATTGGACGGACAATTAGAAAGCGCTCCCACTGTTAAACAGAGAATTGATGGTGGCAGTGCGGTCATCAACGGTAACTTTAGTTTTCGCGAAGCAAAAATGCTTTCTGACATTCTCAACAACCCACTTAAAGTATCACTCACCATTGGAGAGAAGTATGAAGTCTCCCCTACCCTGGCCGCGGGTGCACTGTCGAGCAGTTTGAATGCTTGTTTATTGGGTGCGGTTCTCATTATAGCCTTTATGATAACCTGGTATAAGGCGGGGGGTATAGTTGCGGTACTTTCAGTGGGAACCAATATTTTATTAGTAATTGCAGTACTGGCAGGATTATTTCAAGCCACCTTTACATTACCTGGAATGGCTGCTCTTGTCCTCACTATTGGAATGGCAGTGGATGCAAATATTTTAATTTTCGAACGAATACGGGAAGAATTAAGGTCTGGTAAAAATTCTGAAAATGCACTCGAAGGAGGATATGCAAAGGCATTTTCTACCATCATTGATGCCAATTTAACCACTTTGATTACAGCATCTATTTTAATTTGGCTTGGTACAGGACCGGTTAAAGGTTTCGGTATCACTCTTGCAATCGGAATTGTAACCTCAGTATTTTGTGCATTGTTCATCAGCAGGCTTCTTATGAATGTGTTGCTTCAACTGGGAGTCCAAAATTTAATCAGCCTTCAAAAGGTTGAAAAGCGTGCACCTCGCTCAGAAATCGATTTCCATAAATATCGGGTTCCTGCATTCATTATGTCCTGGGCAATTGTAGCAGTCGGTATATTTTCAGTTTATACCAACCAAGATAAAATTTTAGGGATCGATTTTAGAGGGGGTGAAGAATTAATTGCGTCCTTTGATCAACAGATTGATCCTGAAGTCATTGATCAATCATTAGAGAAGGGCGATCAACTCGGAGAAGTCCAACATGTCTATCGCTCTGAAATTGGACTGGGAGAGGAATCCGCTCGTTTATTGCTACAGACTGAGATTGGAAAGGCGAGGAATGTGCTGGACGCTCTTGCTCAAGCAAACCCTGATGCGGGGTTAGTGGAAGAAGGGCTGAGTGAAATCGGAGCTTCAGTGAGTAATCAAATTAAGGACGATGCGATTTTATCCGTGGTCGTAGCTTTACTTGGAATTCTTTTGTATGTGGCTATTCGATTTGAAATGGGCTACGCGATCGGGGCGGTTGTGGCCACAATTCACGATGTTCTGATGACAATCGGTTTATTTGTTTTAATTGGTTCGGCATCTGGCGGCATCTTGTGTTCCGGTCAATTTACCGCACCAATGCTTGCTTCTATTCTGATGATTGTAGGCTACTCCATTAACGATACCATCGTTGTATTTGACCGAATAAGAGAAGAGCTAGAAATGAACCCTGTAACGAACTTAAAGAAAGTAATAATGATTGCCATCAATCGAGTTCTTTCCAGGTCAATACTCACTAGTGTAACCACCCTTTTAGCAGCCCTTTCGCTTTGGATCTTTGGTGCAGGCGTAATTAATGATTTTGCATTTGTTTTCGTAATCGGAATTTTGACTGGAACATTTTCATCTATCTTTATTGCCAGCCCGATTTTCTTCCTTTGGCACAAAGGGGATCGTAAGCATGTAGAAGACGGTGAAATCTTGCCCAAATATGATTGGCAGACATCATCCGATAAATAAGTTTTGCTCCTAATTACAGGTTAGAAATTATTGAATGCAGTGGATTGAGGATAAGTTTGACGAAAAAAGTGTTACCGCACTTAGTCAAAATTTATCAGTCTCTCCCACTTTATCCAAGTTCCTGCTAGCTCGGGGAATTACCACCGCTGATTCAGCCACTGCCTTTCTTAAGCCAAGGTTGGCTCATCTAGTAAACCCTTTCGAAATTGCAGGAATGAACGAAGCGGTGGATCGAATCATTCATGCGATCAAGAATAAGGAAAACATCCTGATCGTTGGAGACTACGATGTGGACGGCATTACCTCCACTGTAATTGTAAAAAGAAATCTTACCGAGCTTGGCTTAACTCCCTTTCATGTTACTCCAAAAAGAAAAACTGAAGGATACGGATTAACTCAGGATATACTTGATCGTGGATTAAAACTAGCCGAGATTAATTTAGTTATCGCCCTTGATTGCGGTACCAATTCAAAACAAGAAGCGGAAGGATTACGATCAAGAGGAATTGATTTAATAGTGGTGGACCACCATCAATCCAAAGATGAATCACCGATCCAAGCGATTCAGGTTAATCCTCACCTCCACGAGGACAAAGGAGAACCATGGAGGTTTTTGTGCACTGCAGGACTTGCCTTTAAACTCATCCATGGAATTTTAAAGAAATTACGCGAGCAAGGGGATAAAAGAGCATTCGAAATAAACCCAAGGGACTCGCTGGCACTTGCCGGGTTAGGAACGATCGCAGATCTCGTGCCCCTTCGTGGAGAAAATAGAATTCTAGCAAGCTTTGGACTCCGAGAATTAGGTAGCAATCCATGCAATGGACTTAATGCAATACTGGAGATGGCAAACCTACATTCAGAACCTAATCCAAGCAGCGAAGATGTGGCATTTAAAATTGCTCCTCGAATAAATGCATGTGGCCGGTTAGATGATGCGGAAGTAGCTACCTCACTTTTACTCGAAACCGATAAACAAAATTGTAAATCTCTTGCTCTTCAAATGAATGAGTACAATGAAGAACGAAAGCAGATCGAATCAAAGCTTTCGGAGGAGGCACTTGTTCAAGCAAATGAATTCTTTTCTGACCGCTCAGCTGTTGTCGTCTGCGGTCAAGGTCCAAACTGGAACCCTGGGGTAGTTGGAATTGTAGCTGGCAAGCTATCAAATTCACTAGGAAAGCCTTGTATTGTACTGGCTCAAACAGGGGACGAATGTAAGGGGTCGGGACGGGGGGTCAAAGGAGTTAACTTGGTCAAAGCATTAGATCAATGTAAGGAGCTTCTTGATCACTGGGGCGGACACCCGGCAGCAGTCGGATTAAGTTTATCAATTGAGAAGCTAGAAGAATTTAAAAGAAAGTTTGTTGAAGTAATTGAAATTGATAGCGGCGGTTCATTCCCTGAACCAACTATTAAAATTGCCGCGATCATTCAACAAGATGAACTTCAGGAAAAATTACTGTCAGATTTGAGTAATTTAGCACCTTTTGGTCAAGAAAACCCAGAGCCGATTTTATCCCTTCAAAAAATCCGCTTAGCGTACGAACCCAAGAAAGTGGGTAGCGGAGAGCATTTTCAATTCTCTGTACACAATGGTAACCGTACTATTTCTGGTATTGCTTGGAACATGGCTAACAGAATACCTCCGAGTACCACGGATATAGACCTTGCATTTCGCTTAAGATGGAATTCCTGGAACGGTCGAAAAACACCTCAGATGGTATTAGAGGATTGGCGAATCAGTGACTAAGGATTAATCTTTTCTTCCAAATACGAGATGGCTTCCTCCTCAGATAAACGTATCTGTTCGGTAGTGTCACGATCTCGAAGAGTGATCGATCCGTCTCCCTCAATCGTTTCAAAATCTACCGTTATTCCAAAGGGAACGCCCACCTCATCTATTCTTCTGTACCTTCGACCAATAGCACCACTTTGATCAAAAATCACATTCCACTTCCTTTGTAATCGATGATAAAGTTTGCGAGCCCTTTCCACGAGTACTGGCTTATTCTTAACCAATGGAAAAACCCCCACTTTAATCGGAGCAATACGGGGGTGAAACCGTAAGACAGTTCTCTTCTCTCCTTCCACTTCATCAATCTGATAGGCAGAACAAATAACCGCAAGGAAGGTACGGTCAACTCCCAGGCTTGGCTCAATCACATGGGGCAAATACTTTTCCTTCCTCGCTTCATCGAAAAATTCCAAGTTTTTTCCAGAATGTTCCTGATGTTGTGTCAGGTCAAAGTTTCCTCTCGCGGCAATCCCTTCCAGTTCGTGCTCGCCAAAGGGAAATTTAAAAGTGATGTCAGTACATGCCTTGGCATAATGGGCAAGTTTATGTTTTGGATGCACTTCCTCGCCAAGAAAATCTGCAGTCAATCCAATACTGCTAAACCATGACATTCGAGTATCGATCCACTCTCTGTGATACTGAGGCCAAGCGTCCTCGTCCGGTGGAATAAAATATTCGATCTCCATCTGCTCAAATTCCCGCGATCTGAAAATAAAATTACGCGGGGTAATTTCATTTCGAAATGCTTTTCCTATCTGGGCTATGCCAAAGGGGACTTTTACCCGTCCTGTATCAATAATGTTTTTAAAATTAGCAAAGATACCCTGTGCCGTTTCGGGTCGCAGGTAAGCCTCCGAAGAAGCATCTCGGAGAGCTCCCACATTAGTCTGAAACATCATATTAAAATCTCGTGGCTCAGTGAGACTGCCAACAGTACCAGTTGCAGGAGAGGGTACCAATTTCTGTTCATCTGTTGAGAGCTCATCGTAGGGACGTAATTCTACTGGTTCAAGTTTTCCCTGCTTCGCTGCTTTTCTCTTTATTAACTCCGCTTTTTTCTCCGCTTCATCCTGCATATCGACTGACTCGACAAGGCAGATCCACCCCAATGAATCTCCCTCCACCCGAATATCAGCTGCGAAAAGTTGATCCGCCCGGTATCTCATTTTGGATTCCTTACAATCTACCATAGGATCAGAAAATCCATCAATATGTCCTGACGCTTTCCAAATACGAGGATTCATAATAATGCTAGAATCTAGTCCCACCATATCCTCTCTTCGTCGAACCATATCCTCCCACCATGCATCCTTTATATTTCTGCGCAATTCAACGCCCAAGGGACCATAATCAAAGAATCCATTGATTCCCCCATAAATTTCAGATGATTGGAAAACGAAGCCCCTGCGCTTACACAGGGACACAATTTCCTCGATTAAACTATTTTCTTTCGCCATTTTGTAAGCAGACTTTACATTTTCTTAAATAAATCGACAACCAATAATTAGAAATTCATTCTTTATTAATTGTAAGTTGACTTAGATACACTAGAATTATTGAATTCGCTAATGCCCAGACAAAAATTATCATTTTTAAAAGTATTTGTTTTCGTACTTTTATTCTCCTCTTGTTTTTTTACATCTGGTTGCAAAATATTTCCAGGATTTAAAAAATACATATCGTCGGACATTAACGTTGCAGGTGCACTGACTCACTCCCCCAATTCGTTTGCCCCGATAGAACCCGGCACGATCCGATTACAATCAGAAGAACTTTGGTACAGAAGAGATTTTAGTGGTAATAAAACTACTTTCTTATGGGGGCTTTTCACATTTACCGACTACTAAACAACCCCACTTGTAAAATTCCGCTGGAAAAGAAAAAATAGCCTAATTTATAATTAGAATAATTCCATTTAAAACTTGCGAATTCGCCTTTTACCCCTATATTATTTGGGGTCATGACATACATATTAAAGGCTCAAGAACGAAGAATATTAAATACAGCTCTTCAAAAAAAAGGGTTACGCTCCACCAAGCAGCGTGCTTCTGTTTACGAGATTATTTTGTCAAAGAAAGATCATCCCACTGCTGATGATATTTTAATCCGAGTTCGAAAAAACCTCCCCACAATTTCTCTTGCAACTGTTTACAATTGTCTCGAAACACTTGTCGATTGCGGTCTTGTCCGGCAAGTTAACCTAGACCGTTCTTCCACTCGTTTCTGTCCAAATTTAACTCCTCATGCACATTTTAAATGTAGCGAAAGTGGAAAAATTTTTGATCTCAACATGGATGAGGAAACTATGGAAAGTTTACACTCAATTCTGCCAAAAGGCTTTCAATCGCAAAACTTTGAACTCTCCTTCTCTGGGACAGTTAAACATTTATCCAACTAACTTATATACTTCCAGCAAATCTTGTTAAATGAGTACTCTTCAAATCGATAATCTTTCCGCCTCTGTTGGGAAAGAGCAAATTCTAAACAATCTTAATTTCACTCTCCCTAAAGGAGAAGTTCATGCAATCATGGGACCAAACGGAAGTGGTAAAAGTACTCTTTCCAAGGTCTTGGCAGGACATCCTGACTATCAAGTTACAGGGGGTAATGCCTGTATGGATGGAACCGAGTTATTGGGTCTCAACCCAGATGAAATTGCTAGACTAGGTCTATTCCTAGCCTTTCAATACCCTGTTGAAGTACCTGGAGTAAGTATCGCTAATTTCATTCGGGCAGCTGTTAAGTCCAGATTACCGGAGGGTGAAAGTATTAAAGCAGTTGAATTCTACAAAGAACTCTACCTAAAAATGGACGATCTCGGGATGGATCGGTCTTTTACATCACGATCAATGAATGAAGGTTTTTCAGGTGGTGAAAAGAAAAGATGTGAAATTCTTCAAATGTCTATGCTTAATCCTAAATATTGTATTCTTGATGAAACAGATAGTGGATTGGATATTGACGCACTCAGAGTGGTATCGGAAGGCATTAATCAAATGAAGAACCCAGACCGCGGCATATTGGTGATCACCCACTACCAAAGACTTCTTGATTATATTGTGCCCGATAAAGTCCATGTTATGTGGGAGGGTCGTATAGTTCGAAGCGGTGACAAAACTCTAGCACTTGAATTAGAAGATAAGGGCTATGATTGGATCAAAGAAGAAGTTGCTGCCGCTTAATAATCTTACAAAAAATTAAATGATCAAACCATCAAACATTGAAATTGACCGAGAGAAAGGTAACTTCCACTACCCTACTTCAAAATATGCTTTTGATGCAGGAGTTGGGCTGTCTGAAGATGTAGTAAAATACATTTCGGGGGTAAAGAATGAAAAAGATTGGATTCTGGACTTTCGGCTAAAAGCCCATTCTATTTTCGAAAAAAAACCTATGCCTACTCATTGGGCATCAAAGGATTTAGAGAACATTGATTTCGATGTTATCCGATATTACCTCGCCCAGGGACAACAACCTAGTAGGACGTGGGACGAAGTTCCTGATGATATAAAAAATACTTTCGAACGCCTTGGCATACCAGAACAGGAGCGTAAATTCCTCGCGGGTGTTGAAGCACAATTTGACAGCGAGGCGGCTTATTCCAGAATGAAGGAAGACTTGGAAAAAGAGGGTGTTATATTTGTGGGTTCAACAGAAGGTCTCCGAGACTACCCGGAAATTTTCAAAAAATGGTTTGGTAAGGTAATACCAAGTTCAGATAATAAATTTTCCGCTTTGAATAGTGCAGTCTTTAGTGGCGGAAGTTTCATCTATGTTCCCCCAGGAGTCAAACTTGCCCAACCCCTCCAAGCATATTTTCGAATTAACGCCGAAAATTTTGGGCAATTTGAAAGAACTCTTATTATCGCTGATGAAGGTTCTGAAATAACCTACATGGAAGGATGTACTGCCCCGAAGTTCGAAACTTCAACCTTACACAGTGCAGTAGTTGAATTGGTTGCCCTCAAGGGGGCAAAGATTCAGTACATTACTGTTCAAAATTGGTCGAACAACGTCTTCAACCTAGTCACGAAAAGAGCAATGGCAGAGGAAGAAGCGGAAGTGCGATGGATCGATTGCAACATAGGTTCTCGCCTTACTATGAAATACCCTGGTGTAATTTTAAGAGGAAGAAAAGCGAGGGGTGAGGTCCTGTCGATTGCTTTGGCGAATGATGGTCAGCATCAAGATACTGGTGCCAAAATGGTTCATGCAGCAAGCGAAACTACAAGTAATGTCATTGCCAAATCAGTTTCAATTGGAGAAGGGCGCTCTTCCTACCGTGGATTAGTTCAAATCCCCGGACACCTGGAACATTGTAAAAATAACACAGAATGTGACGCACTGCTCATCAACAGTGATAGCCAAACGGATACTTATCCCGCAATCGCAATACAAGGAAGTGAAAACTCGGTTCAACACGAAGCAAGTGTTTCGAAAGTGAGTGCTGAGCAAATCTTTTACATGCAGCAACGAGGACTCAATCAAGCAGAGGCAATGAGCCTTTATGTAAACGGCTTTGTAAATGATTTAATAAGAGAATTCCCGATGGAGTACAGTGTTGAATTGAAAAGACTTATTGACTTAGAAATGGAAGGCTCAGTCGGGTAAGTACCTATTTTATGAACCCGTCATCACCTTCTCAATCAAATATGAAAACATCCTTTGAGTCTTCTGATTTTTTCCAAGCGTTCTCCGAAAAACGGTCTTGGGAACCAGGATGGATGGCAGATTTCAGAAAAGATTCATGGAATCGATTTGCTACACTTCCAAAAACCAAGATAAAAGACGAAAAATGGAGGTTTTCACCAAGAACCCGTTTTGGCTATAATGATTGCGATCAATTAACTGACTCGCCCAAACCGACTACATTGGAAGGTAAAAGCAGTAAAAATGTGATTTTTGAATCGTTTGATCAAGCGATCTTAGATCATCCAAAGCTTTTATCCATACTGCCGTCGTGCACCGGGCCAAAACTAGGATCGGATGAAACATTTTTACTCGGTTCTTCTTTCTCAGAATCAGGTTTTATTTTAAAGGCAAAAGAGGAACACAAAGAGGAGGAGGCTTTCATTTGTAGACATTTTGCACCCAATCAAAATCGTTCTCTGTTCCAACAAAGTATTGTGAGTATAGATCCTTTTGCTGAAGTAACCTTAATCGAATATTTTGACTCAGAAGACCAATCTTCGACTGGGATTTTATCCAACTTAAGCCATATCCAAGTAGGAGAAGGAGCGAAATTGAACCGTATTGTGGTGCAACGCTTAAATAATCATTCCACTTTTAACCATCTTGAAAAAATTGAATTAGGAAGAAATGCCCAGTTCAC
The DNA here is from genome assembly GCA_029252505.1 of Opitutales bacterium. Lineage (GTDB taxonomy): Bacteria > Verrucomicrobiota > Verrucomicrobiia > Opitutales > Seribacteraceae > Seribacter. Next base: position 14,805 of record JAQXBH010000180.1, read on the forward strand.
AAACATCTCACTACAACTGGGAAGTGCACAGACTCGAGTAGAATCAAGGGGAGACATTATAGGTGATGCAGGCGAGTTTAACAATTACTCCCTCAGTCTTGGTCGCAACAATCAGTTGTTTGATCAACGAACGATCCAACATCATATTGCACCTCATGGAAAAAGTAATTTACTTTTTAAAAATGCATTATTAGAAAATTCAAAAGCAATTTTTTCTGGTCTCATTAAAGTAGATCCAAAAGCACAGAACACAGACTCTTTTCAAACAAACCGTAACTTGTTATTAAGCAAGGAAGCGGAAGCCAGTTCACTGCCGGGGCTTGAGATACTTGCAAACGAAGTGAAGTGTAGTCATGGAGCAACAACCAGTAAGATTGACGAGCAAGAGTTATTTTACTTACAAAGCAGAGGCATTCCAAAATCAACTGCTGAAAAATTGATCGTACTCGGATTTTTCGAAGATATAATTGGTCAAACCCCGAACCCGGATCTTGTTGAATCTCTGCGGGACGAAGTTTCTAAATTTTTCCATACCTAATTCAAACACTTTCTTTAATGAACCAACAACAGCAAGAAATCGAATTATTAAGAGATGTGAACGCTACCTTAATTCCTCATGGTGAAGAGTTCCTATTGTCAAAAGGTGATAAAGTTACTATCACACACCGCCTGGGTGGTAACTTCACTGTGATGACATTAAATGGAATGTACAGAATTGCGGCTAAAGATGCAGATTCTCTGGGAGAGAAAGGAAGCGAATTTACAGAAAAAAATCACCCTGAAGGAACGGAGCCTGCAAGTGAGGAAACGATTCGAGACAACTTAAAATCCGTTTTTGATCCTGAGATTCCAGTTAATGTCGTCGATTTGGGATTAATCTATAAGGTTGAAATCGAAGACGTGAAAGAACGTGGAAGAATCGCATTTGTAGATCTTACCCTAACTGCACCTGGTTGTGGAATGGGACCAGTCATTGCCGAAGATGTAAAAGGCAAGGTCCTTGAACTTCCAGGAATTGATGATGCCGAGGTCGAGATTGTTTGGGATCCACCATGGACACAAGATATGATGTCAGAGGAAGGTAAAATGGAATTAGGCTTAATTTAAAAGCCTTTTGTTTTACAATATCTTTTATCCATCTTAGCATGGTATCCATTTATGACTACTAGTGAGAAGAAAAACAAGATTGCACTTGGTTGCGATCATGCTGGCTTTGAATACAAAGAAGCAATAAAGGAATACTTACAAAATAACGGCTACGAAACTAAAGATTTTGGAACATTTTCTGATGAGTCTGTTGATTACCCAGATTTTATTTGTCCTGCTGCTGAATCCGTTGCCGAGGGCTTGTGTGATTTTGGTATTGTATTGGGTGGCAGTGGCAACGGGGAAGCAATTGCAGCCAACAAAGTAAAAGGCGTTCGCTGTGCAGTTTGCTGGACAGAAGACACAGCTCGATTAGCCAAACAGCACAATGACGCAAATGTTATTTCCATAGGGCAAAGGCAAATATCCAAAGAACTAGCAATCACGATTGTTAGAACCTGGCTTGGAACCGATTTTGAAGGTGGTAGACACCTAAGAAGAATACAGATGCTCGACTAGTCTGTTTAATTTATATAATAATTCTTAAAAATGACCGACGAAAAAGAAAAGAAACGTGATTCAGTCACAGAAGCAATTCAAAGCAAATTTCTCGAGGAGAGGAAAATTTTTTTATGGGGTGAAGTCAGTGATAAATCTGCCAGGGACCTTACTGAAAGACTTCTTTTTCTTGAATCAACTGCACCCGGAAAAGAAATAACCTTCTACATTAATTCTCCCGGTGGATCCATAACTGCAGGAATGGCAATTTTTGACACGATGCAGTTAATCAGTTCTCCCATTGCGGTCGTCGTTACAGGAATGGCAGCCAGTATGGGATCCATACTACTTTGTGGAGCAACTAAGGGCAGACGCTTTTTATATCCCCACTCCCGTGTCCTAATACACCAACCGCTTATCACTGGTAGAATGGTAGCAGCAGCCGTAGACATTAATATACAGGCACAGGAGATGGAAAAACTTCGAGAAGAGCTCAATGGAATATTAGCCAAAACATCCGGCCAACCTCTCGATAAAATACAACAGGATACCGATCGAGATTTTTATCTCAATGCAGGAGAAGCGATTGAGTACGGTTTAGCTGACAAGATTGTAGACAAAATTTAATTCTTTGGTTTTCCCATTTCATTTAAGGGTAACTTATTAACTAATTTCCATTCCTTTGGAATTGAATGTGACTCTAATCGCTCCTGAGCGAATTCCTTAAGTTTATTGAGTTCTAAGTTTATTGGAGTTAAGTAGGCAACTATTCGTTGTCCCCAATCCTGGTCTTCGACTCCACAAACTAAACATTCATCAACAGAATTAAACTCTTGTAACACTTTTTCGATAAGATGGGGATTCACCTTCTCTCCCCCCGTTACAATCGTACGATCTAGGCGTCCCTCGATGAACCAGTTTCCCTTTGGATCATGATATCCATAATCAGGTGTGCTTAACCATTCCTTCCCCCCCTGCCCTTCTTTAAAAGCATTCAAGCTAATACTCCTCGCCTTTACAGAGATACGATTAGTAAGAGAGTTCACTGCCATCAAAGCATGAGGCAGAACTTTTCCCACTCCGCCTATTCCTTTTTCGAATGAATGTGAACTTAGAAGAGTTATCATACCAGCAGTTTCAGACATACCATAGCAGGGAAAGAGTGGAATGCCTTCATTCCTTGCTTTCTTAGCCAACTTTTCTGAAAGAGCAGCACCCCCAATAAAAATGCCTTTAAATTGCCGTAAATTTTTGCATGCAATTGAACTTGTAATTAATCGGTTTAATTGGGTAGGAACTAGCGAAATCCATTGATTTTGAATAAGTTCACTAGGAACTTCATCAAGAAGCTTTCGATAACTTGAAAAGTAAACCCTTCCGGCTGAACCTATCGCTCGAAAAATCTGCATCATTCCACCCACATGATTAAGTGGCAAACAACACCAAGAAGAAATTTCTTCTACACCAAGGCTTTCAAGTAGTCCACATACTGCAAAACTAACCGATTTTTCGCTGTGCCTTACCCATTTTGTATTCCCAGATGTACCTCCTGAACGAAAAAAGAGGGATGGAGGTCCATTTTTAGTATCCAGGACTTCCGATTGAAAGATATTCAAATTCGGGCCCAACCATACAGAATGCCCCTTTTGCAATAATGTGAGAATTTCTTCTGCGTACAATTGTTGTTTGTTCCCAGAAATATTCTGTTCATGGGCCCATGAACTGCTGTAATTTCCAAAAGTAATCTCCCCAGTCATAACTCCCCCCATAATTGATCAAGCACCGAAATCGATAGACTCTCAGAAGATAGAGGTCGTCGATGGTGCTGAGGAAATTCCTTTGCATTCAATTTAAACAATGATCTATCTAAACCCGCGACCTGATTCGATAAAAAAGCACACCTGGCAACTGCCTCATATCCAAACGGACTCTCAAAAACAGTTGAAACAACAGATCTAAGTGGCTGGGAACGTATAAATGTAATCGTTTTTTTCCAATTAGGAAAGAGGCAAGGTTTAATCACATAAAAACCCTGCCATCCCTTTTTTTCAAAAAAAGAAAGGTCGTTTTTCCAAACCAAGGATTCGTCTAGTGCGAGGGGTACACTCAATTCTTTTTCGACCGAAAGTAGTTCAGCGATTTTGTCTCGTTGTAAAGGTTGTTCAATAAATTGAATTCTAGTTTCGTTAGCAAATGCTTCATTCCATTTCAAAAGTTCTTCAACACTCAATGATTCATTTGCGTCTAATCGAATCATTGATTCTTTAGAAATCGAATTTAAGATCTTTTCCACTTCCCTTATTTCAACTTCGATTATCTTAATTCCGATCTTTTTTTTATAAGTAGTAGAAATATTTCCTACACTTTTAGATAATGTAATAAGCTCAGCCGAGAAAACATCAGATTTTGACTCTACGTTATATGAGGTATTCCAAATTTCGCTCGCCAAACAGGATATGGCACTTTGCATTAGATGATTAAATTGAAAATCCAATCCCGCTACCCAAGCTTCCACAAGAGGCAAAAGTTCTTCAATTGTACTAGTATTAAAACCGGGCGTTGGGCAGAGTTCCCCAAACGAAATCCGTCCTTCATTAGATTTTTCTCTTAAGATAATACTCTCACGCACGCTCCAATTACCATGTGCAGTTCGCAACGGGGTTACAAATTTATGCCTGTAAATTTTGTACTGTCGATTAGGTTTCATTAATTATTCTTGAGACGATAGACTCTTTCGATCATATACAATGTATATATGCAATGTCGTATAAACGAATTATGGACGAAGATTTTTATTTAAAGGCTGACGATTTTTTCACAAAAAGTATTCCAAGTGGTCTCACTTTTGATGACTTGTCCTTGGCAACGCACTATTCTGAAGTTATCCCGCGAGATGTAAGGATTGAAACTAAAATATCGGAATCAATTAGATTAAGCATTCCAATTCTGTCATCCGACATGGATACGGTAACCGAGTCTGATATGGCAATCGCGATGGCATTATGTGGTGGTATTGGCCTGATCCATTACAATATGTCCACTCGTAATCAAGTAAAGGAAGTGGCTCGAGTGAAGTACCATGTACATGGATTAATTCAAGATCCGATTACTATAACAGCAGATAAGTTAGTAGGAGATGTATTGGAACTAATTGAAGAAAAAAACTTTCAATTTCGAACATTTCCAATAGTGGATGATCAGGAAAAATTACTCGGGCTTTTACCAGGCAGAGTTGTAAAAAAGCGCTATCAGAACAGGAAAGTTACAGATGGTATGCTTGCCCGTAATGAAGTCTACACAATTCGGGAAAATGAGGTAGGAAATGACCCGATCAAAACGGCTGATAAATTTTTCAGCAAACATATGGGAATTCATAAACTTTTGGTTGTGGATAAAGATGATCGTTTAAGAGGACTGTACACATTAAGTGATATCGAGAGAATAATGGAAGAAAACAGAGATCACTTAAAACCCGCAAGGGATTCAAAATTTCGTCTACTGTGCGGTGCAGCTGTATCCACCCCTCGTAAGGCTGATGGTCAACTAGACAAAGGTTCCCTGGAACAACATATTTCTGAAATGGTCGAGCAGGGACTAGACACCGTTGCTGTTTCGACGGCACATGGACACACCAAAAGCGTGGGAGAAGCAACTAGCTTCATACGAAATGCATTCCCTGACCTTACTATTATTGCAGGCAATGTAACCTCTGGTGAAGGGGTGGAATTCCTTGCGGATGCTGGGGCAAATGCAATTAAAGTAGGACAAGGACCGGGTTCTATTTGTACTACTCGAGTGGTAGCAGGAGTAGGAATTCCTCAAATGACGGCTCTATACACCGCACTACAAGGAGCAAAAAAGAAGGGCGTTTCAGTTATTGCAGATGGAGGAATTTCAAAATCAGGCGATATCGTCAAAGCATTAACCCTGTCAAATGCAGTAATTTGCGGCGGACTGCTAGCAGGTTGTCGTGAAGCACCTGGAAGAATAATCGAAATTGAAGGTAAGTATTACAAGCAATATCGGGGGATGGGTAGTCTTGAAGCAATGAAAGAAGGTTCTGCCTCTAGATATGGTCATACAAAAGAAGACCTCTCGTCCAAAAGCACACCCGAAGGTGTTGAAGCACTTAAAGAAGTTGCAGGTTCCGTTAAAGAAACGCTCGAAAACTTGACCGGTGGCATTCGGGCGGGGCTTGGATATCTAGGTGCAGAGTGTTTGGATGAACTTAAAAAAAGAGCAAGATACATCCAAGTAAGCCCAGCGGGACAACGTGAATCTGGTACTCACGATGTGATCGAAGTGAAAAGAAGCGATTTCACACGGTCCTAAAACTATTTTAATTTTTTATGAATTTTTTAAATCAATCATGCCCCAACCTCTTTTCTGTTATCGGAATTAGTATGGGGGATGAAGGGAAAGGCAGAGTTGTTCACGAAATTTTAGACCAAATTAATATTCAGGACGAAAATCAACCTGCGAGTGTAATTAAAGTTAATGGAGGAGCAAATGCAGGGCATACTGCAGCCGGTTTAAAATTAAATCTTCTTCCTTCAGGAGTGGGAAATCCTGACGTTGAAAAGTTGATGATTGGCAGTGGCGTGGTCGCTGATCCACGTAAATTCTTATGGGAAGCAGAACCCCTTGAATCTCGTGGGATTTCCGTTTTCAAAAGGTTACTTATTGACGAAAAAGTTCAAATGAGTGATTTGACACATCGATTGCTCGATTTAGCCTGGGAAAATTATCGCGTAAAGCAATTAGGTATGGAAAGCCGCGGGTCGACGGGCCGTGGAATTAGCCCTGCTTACTGCGATGAGACGGGGCAATGGCAAATTTTTTATCAACAATTTCTAGAAGAAAGAACTGATTTTAAATTAGCACTCAAAGGGAGAGTTCAAAGGGCAATGGATACAATACGGTCAGTTTGCAAAGTGAGTGAAAAGGATTGGTTGGAATTCTTTTCAATTCTTACCATTGCAGAAAGTCGTGCCAACAAAGAAGCCATTGAAGAAGGAATTTTTGATCAAGATGAATTTGATTTCCAGCGTTTCATGGGAAGCGAACCCTTTACACTAAACTTTGACCTTCTCGAAGAAACTTATTGGAGTGCAGGCCAAAGATTGGTGAATTGTATTGGCGATGTGAGAAATGAATTTGTTCAAAACAAAACTGCTTCGAATTCGATTGTCGCTGAGTTTGGTCAGGCCTATTGGTTGGACAAAAGGCACGGATTTACTCCTAATGTAACCGCATCACACACCACAACTTCAGAATTGTTTGTATCGGGAGGGTTCCCTGTTCAAGCAGTTTCCACCATTGGATGTTGCAAAGCATACGACACCAAGGTGGGGACACATCATTTTCTGTCAAAAATTGACCATCTAGTACATCCGTTAGGTCAAAAGTTAGCTAAAATGGAATTTGGCACCTCAACTGGGAGACAAAGAATGGTAGGTTGGTTCGACGCAGTAGAAAAGGGAAATGCACTTAGATATTGTGGGTTTAATGAACTAGTCATTAATAAATTAGATGCATTATCGATAGACAAAAAAACTGTACCGGAACTCAAAATATGCGTTGCGTACAAAAAGGCCGATGGTGAAATAACAAAAGATGTTCCTAGGCAAGAAGCCAAGCGGAAACAATTGACCCCAGTTTACGAGTCGCTGCCCAGTTGGTCTGAAGATTTAAGCAAAATGAGATCTTTCAACGAATTTCCATTGGAAGCAAAGAACTATGTGACCAGAATGATATCGAGCATAATCGAATCTGCATATCCACATGGATTTGACCAAGTAGAGTTACCGAAAGTTCGATTTCTTGGTGTTGGACCAAATCCAGGGCAAATTATCTCTGATTTACCTCCCACTGAAGATTTAATAAAAAGTAAGTAGGTTAAGTGAAATTGTACCCTCCTGCATTCAATAGATTTAAAAAAAGAATATCATGGGAAGATGTTGATAAGTCCCATCTTCTAGCACATCTAGAACTGTGCGTACAAGAAGACCTTTCAAATAATGGAGATTTAACTAGTGCACGCTGCCAAATAATAGGAAATGGTGTAGCAGAATTAGTGACAAGAGAAGAAATGATAGTCTGTGGCTTAAGCCTGATACCAATTATATTTGAGGCTTTTAAGGTAGATTCGCTTGTGGTTGAAAATTTGGTAGATGAGGGAAGAAAAATCCCCAATGGTACAACTATTGCCAAAATATCAGGTAAGCAGTCCGATATTTTAAAAATAGAAAGGACAATATTGAACTTCATACAACGCCTTTCAGGTATTGCAACTTCGAGTAATTTGTACGCTACAATACTTTCAAAAAATGATGTTAATCTTTTAGACACTAGAAAAACCACTCCAGGAATCAGATCACTAGAAAAATTTGCGACAGCATGTGGCGGAAGTTTCAATCATAGGATGGGACTCTTTGACCGAATTTTAATAAAGGATAATCATCTAGCAGCATTAAATATTGTTAACAATAATCAATTACATGATTTTTTGGTTCAGATTAGGAAAAATTCAGTCAACGATATTGTCCAAGTTGAAATAGATTCAATCGATTTTCTAGAAATTTCAATTAACGCAGGAGTGGATGCAATTTTATTAGATAATTTTAGTCCAGATGATGTAAAAAGAGCAGTTTTATTAAATCAAGATAGAGTGGTGCTTGAAGCTAGCGGAGGGATTTCATTACAAACATTAGATAAATACGCTCGAGCTCAACCTCATTTCGTTTCAACTGGAGCACCAATACATGGAAGCCGATGGATGGATATTGGTCTAGATTGGAAATAACAAACTTTTTAAAGTGACAAAATATCCCCCAGGGAAGAGAAAAGCTACCAAAATACCGATTTCTTCGAGGAGTAATGCTAAAGAAAATCCGAGTAGCTTACTGTTGAGGATACTGTTAAAAGGATCTCCCTATTATGTTTCGGGCAGTTTAATTGCTGAAAAGCTAAACATGTCCAGAGTTGGTGTGTGGGCAAGAATAGCGAAACTTAGAAAAGCAGGACTAACAATAGAAGCGTCCCAAAATCGTGGCTATCGATTGGCAGCGGAACCAGATATATTTAATCAACATCTAATGGAGGCTTGGTTACATGAAATTAAGATAAAGTGTAAGATATTTGTACTAGAGAATGTCGACAGCACCAATTCAGAGGCAGAAAGACATTTAACGGACCAAGAAAAAGCACCTTTTGCAGTTATCTCAAACGAGCAATATTCAGGACGAGGCAGATTAGGTCGTATTTGGTACAGTCCAAAGTCGGGAAACATTAACCTGACAATCGCTTTTCGTCCTAAGATCCGATTAATTAAATTAAAAACTTTCACATTATGGCAAGGAATTACAATTGTAGAGTTTCTGCGAAAAATGACGGGCAATAATAGTATATCGATCAAATGGCCGAATGATATCGTATTAAATGGAAAAAAAATTGCAGGTATGCTAACTGAAGCTTCAATAGATAGTGAACATGTTAGATCTATGGTATCTGGCATTGGAATTAATGTAAATTCAACTACCACAAAGTTTCCAAAATCAATAACTAAGCTTTCGACATCTTTGAATGAAATAACCGGTAATACATTTAGAATACACGAGTTAACAGCTGAAATTATTAAGTGTATAATATTAAGCTATAAAGAATGTATTAAAGGGATTTCTAATGAAACACTATTTGAAAGATGGAAAACTGTTGATGCTCTGTATGGCAAAAAAATAAATATTAAAACCGGGAAAGATAAATTATCAGGCCAAGCAGTTGGTATTGATGAAAATGGTGCCATTAAAGTAAAATCCAAAAATGGAAAAATCACTCATGTTAATAGTGGAGAATTGAGCGTAGAAAAATGGTAAAATTAAGTACTACAATTTCCTGCATTGACATAGGAAACACCATTTGCCATCTCGGCATTTACAAAGATGGTATACTCATAAATGAACATTACTTAAAAACAACAAAGTTCATCGAATCTCCATCAAACCTAGTCAAACATGTTCCTGTGAGAGATAAAGTAATCGCTTTCTGTTCAGTTGTCCCAAAAGCAACATCTTCCTTAAGTAAACATGCAAATGATAATGACTTTACTCTGTACAATTTAAACATTAATTCTACAGGTAGTTTTCCAATAAGTTACCCACATCCAGAACAAATCGGGCAAGACAGGATCGCAAATGCAATAGCTGTTTATCATACAATGGATCTACCCTGTGTAGTAATAGATGTTGGAACGGCGACAACCTTTGATATTGTTAGTGAATCTGGTGGCTATGAAGGGGGTATTATCACTCCAGGCCCTCAGGGATTTTTAGATTTCTTACATCAAAATACTGCTCTCCTACCGAAAGTGCTTCTAGATTCAAAATTACCAAATAATTCCATTGGAAGAGATACCAAAGAAGCCATGCTGATTGGAGTCGCAAAGGGGTACCCTTCGATGGTAAATGGTATTGTGGAATCGATCTTCTCTGAAATTTATAACAATTATCATATAAAACCGAAAATGGTTATTACTGGAGGAGGCAGAAAAAATCTGTCGATAAAAGATACACTTGAGATCCCAAATTTAACCATATATGGATTAGCAATCGCATTTCAGCTCAATTGCAAATTTTAGGAAATTGTTATGAGTGCAGAGAATAAACCTTTACCAATTATTGAAGTGGTTAACCTCAAGAAAAGTTTTGGTCGCATCCAAGCACTCAAGGGGGTTAGTTTTTCAATAGGAAAAGGTGAAATTGTTGGCTTTTTAGGCCCAAATGGTGCAGGGAAGAGCACAACATTGAGAATTCTATCTGGATTAATACCAGCAGATGCCGGTGAAGCTAAAGTTTGCGGTGTTGATCTTGCACAAGAGGAAGGTCTAGTCAGGAACCACATAGGGTACCTACCAGAAAATAATCCACTGCCAGAAGACTTACGAGTGATTGAATATCTTCGCTTTAGAGCACTCCTTAAAGGTTTGGAGGGAAGTCGATTGAAAGAGAGAATTAAAGTTGTACTAGACATTTGTGATCTTGAAAGAAAAATATCAGAAAGAAAAATTGGGAACTTATCGAAAGGTTACAGGCAGAGAGTTGGGATTGCTGATTCTCTCCTGGCAGAACCAAGATTAGTTATCCTGGATGAACCAACAATCGGACTAGACCCTCATCAATCAGCAGTCACTAGAAAAATGATGGAAAGACTAAGGGGCGAAGTTTCTTTCTTATTATCAAGTCATATATTATCTGAAGTAGAAGCCTGTTGTGATCGAATGATAATATTAAGTCATGGTCAAATTGTTGCAGAAGGATCATTATATGAATTACAAAAACGCTTTGTTAATAAAACCATTTTCCAGATTGACGCATCAGGTAATAAAATTGACATACAAAAGAGAATTCGATCAATAGATCGAACCTGTGAACTGATCCAAGATGATCCCGTTGAGGTATCAGGAAAAAGAAGATATAATTTCTCCACAGAACAAGGGGAACAAATCGCTGAAAGAATTATCCGTACATTATTGGAGGAAAAGAACATTAGAATATCAGGATTTCAAATTAGAAGACCTGATCTTGAAACAATATTTCTTAGAGCTACAAAAAAAAACTGGGAAAAGCATGACTTCTTAAATCGTAATAAAATTTAAATGAAATCTTTTTACACTATTTTAAGATATGAGATATTTGCATTATTCATATCGCCTTCCACTTATGTAGCAGCATTTTACTTTCTATCTCTCTTGGCGATAGGATTTAGATTCTTTATAGAAACATTTTCGAATACTGATTGGTTACTACCTCCATTGTCTTCATTAGTTGTAGGGTTACTATTTGGATCACCAGCCCTAATACCATTCATTACAATGAGGTGCTTTGCAGAAGAGAGGAGACTAGGAACACTTGAAACTCTTTTTTCAGCACCTGTAAGTAGTTGGACACTTGTGCTGGGGAAATGGTTTGGATGTTTCGTGTTTTTTCTCATCATATCCACGCTAGCACTTTGCTACCCTCTACTTTTAATTATAATGTTTCCCGAGCAGGGCAGCAATCTAGGTTTCAATGAAATTGAGAATTGGATTGGAAGTACATTGTATTTATTAATTTTTGGAGCTACATTTATAGCGATCGGGGTATTTTCTAGTTCTATAACAAAAAATCAGATGGTAGCAGGAATGCTAACATTTACCTTACTTACAGCATACCTGTCTATAATGGTATTTTCTTTTGGAAACCAGACTTCAAATACATACTACACCATTTCCCAAAAGTTGTCAGATGGACTTTTCGGAACATACATCAATGGACTAGATAAATTCGGACAGTTTTCTGTAGGATTAATTGACCTCTCGACAATACTAAACCAATTGGTACTAACAATCTTCTTCCTTATCTTATCAACCATTCAAATTGAAAGACTAAATAATTGACTGACTTTAAACATGCGAAACGAAACAGGAAGTGGGACACATCGTTTACTATACTTTTGTTAACTATATTATTACTATGTGCTAATTTCGTAATTTCAAAGATTAATTATAGCATTGATTTAACGAATGAACAAAAATATTCACTATCTTTGGAAACAATAAGAAGAATTAAAAAGTTAAATGAGCGTATTGATATTATAATTACAATACCAGAAAGTAACGATCTTCCAAAAGTAATACAAAAGCTACTTTTTGATTTAAGCTTAACTTTAGAATCGTATCAAAAATTAGGTGTAAATAAAATAAGTATTCATCGGATAAATATCGACTCGGCATTAACATCTTCGAACCTAATCAATAAATATAGACTCATAGAAAGAAACGAAATATGCGCTTATTCCCAGTCAGGCAAAAAAAGACTGATCTTCAAATACGATGAGCCTGAAGGGATAAACATATTAGACAGAGAAAACATATTTCGCTCAAAAGACTCACTCGCCAGAGAAAAAATATGGGAGTCAGGTTTTTATGATACATGGACAGAAAGTGCAAATGGCATAATGGAACCAAGCGTTTTTCTTGGCGAAGAGGTAATATTGAAGGCTATATTAGATGTTGTTACAAAAAACAAACAACAACAAGTAGCGTACTTCTCGAGAGGTCATGGAGAAGGAAGTCCGTCAGACATAAACCCGACAAAGGGATACTCAGAGTTAAGGTCTATCTTAGAGAACCAAAATATCAAAGTATCAACCATTGATATTTCAACAATTACCCAAATGCCCGACAATGCAAAATTATTGTTCATAACTGACCCGAGAGGTACATTCCAAGACAGGGAAATAGCAGTTATAAGTGACTTCATTAATCGCGAACGTGGAAATTTATTAATTGCCTTTGACCCTTCTGAAGAAATTTCTACCATGGGTAAACCCGCATACGGTTTCAGGACACTTCTTAAACAATGGGGTATAAGATGTCATGACATGTTAATTCATGATCCCATAAAAAATAATTTCGATATTTTCACTGGAGACTATTCGCTAAAAACATATTCAAGAGAGTATCCGCATAGAGTAATAGACAAACTTAGAGATGGTGGGTATTCGATACAATCATCAAGACTCAGACCGGTTGAAAAAATTACATCGGAGATAAAGGGATTAATAACTTCTGAATTATTATTTTCGAGACGTAGTTCATGGGCACTGTCATCGTGGACCAACAGAACATTCCCGCCGACATTTAATGATTTGCTAGACTTAGAAGGACCTGTACCAATCATAGCGTTGTCTGAAATTGATAAAGAAGAGATAATTAGTTATAATTCCAGAAAGGGTAAGATCGTCGTTATGGGATCATCTTCAATTATCACAAACAGGAGATTAAAAGAAAATACCGGCAATAGGTTTTTGACAAAAAACATTATTAACTGGATGACAGATGAAAAAGAGATTTTCGATATCGAACCAAAATCAATAAGTACCTACAATATAAGCCTGAATGACAGTGAATATACTAATTTACTCTACGCTCTTTCGGTTATACCAATTTCGACTGCTTTAATTGGACTGTTCGTAGGTTGGCTACGAAAAGAACTATAATTATGAATTTAAAGATAGTATTAATAATTTTAAATAGCATACTAATTGCATGGATTTACATTAACTTGGATGATCAAGATCAATCCAATACAACCGATGAATTTACTAGTGTCGGAAACCTAGATGGGCTAAAAGAAATAAAGTTACTAAAACCTAGCCAAAACTTATTACTAAGTAAGGAGAGATTTTCATGGAAAATAAAAGAACCAATTGAATGGGAAGTTGATGAATTTTCGATAACCAACTTTATTACAGTTTTCTCTCATCTTGATTTTAATAAACTATTTGATTATGAAGAAATTACTGAACGGGGGGAAAGATTAAGTGATTACGGAATAAATTCAGATTCAATTACATTACACTTATCAAAATCAAGTCATGTAATTAAAATTAAAATTGGTAATTTAACTAGAGATAAAAGATATGTTTACTGCGAATTGCAACTAAATGAAAACCCAAATATTGAGATATGGAGAATTTCGAACGAACTGGTTGATCTAGTAGAAACACCTTTCAACGAATGGGCTGACAGTAATCTAATAAGAATGAATCTACATCAGGTTCAAAATATTACAGCCTCAATAAAATTAAATAATACAACATTAAACACAACAAACCTATTTAAAAATGATACTGGAGAATGGGAGTTTGAATTACCTTTTAGGACGAATGCTAACAACGAAAATGTACGATTACTTTTAAACAGATTATTAAGCATTAAAGTAACCGACTTTAACATCATTGAAAATAAGGATACAGATTCACATCCAAAACTTGAAGATTGGAAATTCAAATTAGTATTGAAATCAAATAATTTAAATCATGAGTTTTTCTTTTGTGATGAAAATAAGTCTGACAAACAATCAACTTATTTATGCAAAACAAATTACACTGATCATATTATAAAACTTGATGATACATTTAAGTCTACATTATCTGACTGGAGTACAAAATTACGTGAGCGTAAAATATTTAGATTAAAAAATGAAAGCATCCAAAACATAGTTATTTCAGGTCCAGATGTTGACATAAAACATATTCGCTCTACCAATAACACTTGGAAAACTGAAACCAATTTTAAAGAAGGTTTTGAATCAGATGTCGTTAAAATTCAAGATTTCCTTAATTATTTAAACTTAATGGAAATCAAAGAATTCATTTCGCTTGAGACAGACAAAAGTGATGTTGATTTTAATTTAGAAAATAAATCAGTCTACAAAATACAAATTACAACAAATGATACTGATGTGAAAACCATTTTAATTCAGAACAACCAAATTGATGCCACACTTACTAAAATTTTCATGGTAGAGGAATCATTGCTATGCTTAGTGGAGGAAGATTGGTCAAAAATTTACAACATAAAAGCGTACGAGTTTAAAAAAAGAAGCGTTTTAATGGATAGTTTAATTACGAATGTACAAATTACTAGTTACGATTCTAACAATTCTATTTACAATTCAGAAAACAACACAACTTTTGAATTACCGAGTGCTTTAAAAAATCTTGAAGTACAATCCTTTGTAAATGACAAAAGCAGCACAGATGGTACTTGGTTAAAAGGAGATTGGGTACCTTGGGTTTATGTGATCAACATTGAATATTCTAACCGGAGTAAGTCCGTTTTATTCCTAAGTGAAAAGTTTTCTGAAAATCAATGGTTAGGCAGTTTAATTAACGATAATCATACATTCAATTTGCCAGTTTCATTAATTCAAAAACTTTCAAAAATCACCAATTAGATATATTTAAAAGTGGACCCGAGTAAGGCATACAAAAGTTTTCATAAATATAGACAAACAATAAATATTTTCTTACTTTTACTGCTTTTTTCACAATTACTTGTTTTATATATTTCAATTAAAGGTATACGAGTACCAAGTTCTATTCTTAAAACTTTCATTACACTACCCAATGATTGTAAAATAAGTTTTAAAGATGTAAATTTTAAATTTCCCAACAGAATACAAACTGAAAAAATTGAAGTAAATCTAAGCAAAAAACTTCAGGTTCATGTCAATAACCTTACATTAGTTCAGGGTACTTATATTCCAAATTCTCTTGAGTCATTTTCGACATTGAAAGCAGAAATGATTAAGTGCAATTTTATCAAATCAAATCATTCTATTATTTTAAGTAATGTAACTGTAAATGTAAAAAGAAATCATCTAAATATATCTCTTTTTATAGATACCGGAAAGACACTAATAAAAACAAAGGGCAGAATAAAATTATCAGCCATTTTAAGCAATCCGGAACGATCAAACTTCAATCTTGATTCTTTGTTAACTAAAATCGAAAGTTTTAGTAATCTTATTCAAAAGAATTTACTAGATATCAATCCAACCAACAAGGTGGAATTATTGTGTGTATTCGAGATTAATGAAAATATTAATTTTAGTTTAATCCAGATAGATTCATCAGACACAAATTCATTAATTTCAGGACTTAAGACCATTGGTACTTTCGACTTAACGAATAGTAAAATGTATCGAATATCAACTCAGATAGAGAACTTACGGATACCACTACCAAATACAAACATAGAACTAGAGGGAACTAAAATCTTCCTTTCTAAAATTAATAGTAATTCAAAAGACTCGAGATTACATCACTTCGCTAAGTTCAACACTAATTCTATAATTTTTGATGGAATTCTTAATGGATCAACATCAAACCTATCTATTAGTTTAAATTCTTATGAAGATAATTCTTGTCTCACAATAATCCTTGATAACAATTCATCAAATTGCAGTAATTTCTTAAAACTTAATTCAAAAGACACAGCATTTTCTATTGTTGGATTTAATAATTTCGTACCGGATTTGCTTGATTTCAAGATAATAAAAAACAATAAAAAATTTGATTTATTTACTGGTGATTTGATTAAATTTGATATGAATAGTTTCTCCAATATTGACGATTCTGATTTTAAAAATTATATTTCGTTTTATGGAAATAATGTGTCTGTCCTTGATGCTCCATACGGAAATTATTTTGGCACCGGTACATTGGATGAGAACTTAAATCTTACATTTAAAGATGTATATGGCAAAATGGGACATAGCAGTGTGCAAGGCAAATACTCACAAGAGTGGAGTCCTTATAATTATAATTTCATTCTCAACGGTCAATGCAATCCGACTGACATTAATAATTGGATGGGGGAATGGTGGAGTGAAATTTGGACTAACTTTGATTTCAATGTGGATAATGTTCCATACGGAGATTTTATTATTTCAGGAGCATGGGGTGATGAATCTAATCATAGTACTAGGGGAGAGATAAATGCATCTAATTTCAAATACAAGGAGTTGGGACTAACAAATTCAAATATCGATATTAATGTTGATCCAAAACAAACATCTTTATCATTCAATCTACTTGAACATTCAAAAGGGAGGATTAAAGGTCATGTTAAAATTCCGCGTAAAGCGTACCACTCAGAACTATTAAATTATAAAATGATTGGTGACTTCCCACTAAACGATGGAAAGAAAATTTTCGGAAATGTAGTAGAGAGTTTCTTGGACGACTTTAATTTAACATCACTAATAGTAGAGACACATGGCGATGTCGATATCTGGTCAAACAATAATAACTTCCCAACAACAACAGATGATGATTTTCATATATTTACACACACTGACCAAAATGGTTCCTGGAATGGAATAGGCTTTAGTAATTTTAATGGTATAATCAAAAAAGAAGCAAACTCTCTCACGGTTGATTATCCTGTAATTAAATCATGTAGTGGAAATATTTCGCTTCTTATCGATTCTAATTTATCAAATAAATTTTCCAATATTGATTTGAAGTTTAGTAATCTTAAAGCTAAAGAACTTTTCGATTCTTTTATTTCCTATCAATCAAAAACGAAAAAAGTTCCATTATCTGACAAAAACTCTACTTCGATATCCAAAAATGGTATTGTTGATTTCAATATTAAAGCAACCTGTACCAATTTTGATTTCACGAGTTTAAACGGCACCGGTAAAATTAAAGTAAAGGACAAAGAATTAAGCAAAATTCGATTACTTGGTATACTTTCAAATGGTTTGGATGAATTACCTATTCCATTACCATCTGGCACATTGAAGTTCAATACTTTAGAAGGATTATTTGAAATAGAAAATGGAATAGTTACATTTGATCGATTGGTTTTGTCTGGTTTATTATCCAAAGTTTTAAGTAGTGGTAACATTAACTTAGAAAGTGGTGAATTAAATATTAAATCTAAAATACAGCTTATTGGGAATGTTCCAATCATCAGCAAGATTGTACAAATTGCAGACCCCTTAGCAGTATTCGCTGAAATAAAGATCACAGGACCGTGGAATGATCCCAAATGGGAATTTTTGATCAATCCAATTAAATAAACGGTAAAGAATAAACTAGATCTTTGAAATCTGTCGTTGCATGATTTTCAAAATAGATTTTTATTAATATATTATTCAAATTTTATAAATAGGAGAAACTCATTTTGGACTTAAGCGAATTAAAAGGTATTATATCTCTAATGCAAAAATCTGATCTTACAGATTTAGAAATAGAAACCCAGGACTTGAAACTTCGATTGGCACGTCCTGGTGAATCAAAGGGTCAGATTACTTATCATGCTGAACCCGTCCCCGTACAAGTCAGCAATGAAACTTCAACCGTTCCATCTCCACAAACAAATGATACTAAACTGGAAGAGGATGTGTATATTTTCAAATCTCCGATGGTTGGAACATTTTACAGAAAACCTTCCCCAGATGACCCCACATTTGTATCTTCCGGAGATAAAATCACCAAAGGCGATGTTCTTTGCATTGTAGAAGCAATGAAGGTAATGAATGAAGTACAAGCAGATCAAGGCGGAGAAATTGTTGAAATTTTTGTCGAAGATAGTGTTAGCGTTGAATACGGACAACCTCTTTTTAAAATCCGCAAAAAGTAATTTGCTATGATCAAAAAGATTCTCATTGCAAACCGCGGAGAAATTGCTCTCCGCATTGTTAGGGCGTGTAGAGAACTTGGAATACATACCCTTGCAGTTTATTCTGAAGCGGATGAACAATCTCTTCATGTACAACTTGCAGACGAAGCAATTTGTATTGGTCCGGCAAGCGGGTCTGAAAGTTATCTTCGTGCAGATAGAATTATAAGTGCGGCCGAAATAGGTGACATCGATGCCATTCACCCGGGGTACGGTTTCTTATCTGAAAACGCTGAGTTTGCTGAGCAATGCGAATCATGTAATATTGAATTTATTGGTCCTCGATCCGAAACCATCAAGAAAATGGGAAATAAGGCGATGGCAAGAGAAACCGTAGCGAAAGCGGGCGTTCCTATAATACCGGGTAGTGATGGTCCTCTTGCGAATGAAATTGTAGCGACCAAAGTGGCTCAAAAAATTGGGTTCCCCGTAATAATTAAAGCAGTTTCAGGAGGAGGTGGAAGAGGAATGCGCATTGCACATAATGCAGTATCCTTTGCTAAAGAATTTCTTTCAGCCAGAATGGAAGCTGAGAAAGCATTTGGAGATGGTTCGCTCTATGTTGAAAAATATTTGGAAAACCCACGCCATATCGAATTTCAAATTCTAGCAGATAAACATGGAAATATGGTACATTTGGGAGAGAGAGATTGCTCCGTACAAAGGAGGCACCAAAAAGTAATCGAGGAAGCGCCCTCCCCTTTTCTGGATAAAAGTTTGAGAACTAGAATGGGAAAGGCTGCTCTAAAAGCAGCCCAAGCTGCAAATTATGTTAATGCTGGAACTATCGAGTTTTTAGTGGATGCAAAGGGCAACTTTTATTTCATTGAAATGAATACTCGCATACAAGTCGAACATGCAGTTACCGAAGAGGCTACTGGTATTGATTTAATTAAAGAACAAATACAAATTTCTTCCGGTAAAAGACTTTCATTCTCTCAGAAAGACATATCACTAGACAAACACGCCATTGAGTGCAGGATTTGTGCTGAAAACCCCTCAAAAGGGTTTATCCCATCACCGGGCACCATCGACCTTTACTACGCTCCAGGCGGACATGGCGTTCGCGTAGACTCGCATGTTTATGGAGGCTATATCGTCTCCCCTCATTACGACAGCATGATATGCAAACTAATTTCTTACGGAAGAACCCGCAAAATTGCGCTAGACAGAATGTACCGAGCACTAAGCGAATACATTATTCGTGGTATCGACACCAATATTGATTTTCTTAAAGCAGTAATTCTTGACCCCGCATTCCGACAAGGGGAAGCAACTACATCTTACATCGAAGAGTTTCTTGCGAGGGCTCCAAAAGATTTACTTGATAAACCAGTCAAAGAATCCAGAAAATGACAAAAAAAACAAAAGACGAGTCGATTGAAAACACCATCCCTACCCTCTCAGAGGAATCGAGCGAACTCGGTACGATTAGAATCAACCACAGTGTAATCGCAGGAATTGTACGACTGGCTACCCAATCTGTTGAAGGAGTAGTTAATGTAGGCACTGCGGGGGTCGTGGAAGGACTTACTGACTTCTTCTCCAAGAAAGAATCTGAACGTGGTGTAAAAGTTACAGAAACTTCTGATGGCGGATACGAAATTGAAGTGAGAGTAGTTTTGGAGTTTGGAGTAGACCTTGCCAAAACTGGAGTTTCTATTCAGGAAACAATTCGCGACCAAATTCTGTCAATGACTGGTAACCACGCACGTTCAATCGATGTAATTATTGACGACATTAAAATGGATTCACCTGAAAAAGATGAAGCAGACGATCAATGGGCAAGCGACTCAACAAGTTAATTGAATCTCCTTAATGTTTGATTTTGATTGGCGTACTTTTCTTCATTGGGAATTTTCGGATGCCATTGAAAGTTCAGTGTACTTGTACACACTTGTACTTTTTACAGTCCTTTGCTCATTACTAATTTTAATTAGAAAACTGCGCAAAGAATTGATCCCAGTATTTACAGATGAACAAGGAGATGTGCAAATCACCCCACATGCCCTTCATGAATTAGTCAAAAAATCATGCGAAGATATTCCGGGTGTTTACTCACCCTCAACTTCTATTAACAGAAAAGGTAGAAACTTCAGATTAGACATTAGAATACGCATAAAACAGGATTGCAACATTAAGAATACTCGAAAGGTTCTTAGTGATAAGATTGAAAAAGTTATGATAGAAAACCTAGGTTTTACAAATTTTAATGGACTTGATATTGTAATCAAGGGATTTCAGGGAGCAGATTAAAATTATCTACTTATGTCGAATGACAGGTGGAGCGAAAAACAAGTCTACATTACAGGTCCGGACTTCAGCCTTCCAACCAGATTTTTGAATATAGTCCAAGCCCCTTGATGATATCAAAGCACTACCGATAGGTTTTTTGAGGGATGGTGAATATCCACCTGACAAGACTTCTCCATATTCCTTGCCATCAAAAAGAATTCTCGTGCCATCTCTTGGGATACGCCGATCCTCGACTTCATAAAACTTGACTCGACCAGAAGTACCACTTTCCAATTCAAAGAGTAATTTCTGACGACCTAAGAAATCTTTTTTCTCCCACTTGATCGCCCAACTCAAACCCGCTTGGACCGGAGTGATCGAGGAAGATAATTCATGTCCGTACAAAGGAAAACCTGCCTCGAGTCTTAAACTGTCTCGCGCAGCAAGGCCAGCCCACCTACAATTTCCACTATTTCCACATTGACTAAGTGAAATTGCCCAACTTTCCAAATCTGTCAATGGACAGTATATTTCAAATCCATCTTCTCCACTGTAACCAGTTCTAGAAATCAATGCATGGCCAATTGAAAATTCTTGTTCAATGAAAGACATTTTGGAAATAGAGGAAAGATCTTGCTTAATTACAGAAGCTAAAATCTTTTCACTACCCGGTCCTTGCAAAGCTAGTTGCCCGAATAAATTGGATTCGTTAATAATTTCACAATCGAAATTACTGCTGTGATGAATAAAATGAGAATAATCTTTTTCTATGTTCGAGGCATTCACACAAAGTAAATAATCTACATCACTTTTTTTATAGGCAATCAAATCATCTACCGTTCCACCATCTTCATTACAAAATGGGGAATATATAGCACGACCCGAATTTACATTTTTCACCGAATTGGTTAAAATAAAATCAAGAAATATGCCTGCATCTCTACCCTTCACTCTAATCTCCCCCATGTGACTTACATCGAAAAGCGAAGATTCATTCCTTGTGTGTAAATGTTCTTCAACAGCACTTCCGTAAGATACAGGCATTTCCCATCCAGCAAATTCAGTTAGTTTGGCAGAATTAAGAATGTGCAAATCTCGTAAATGTAATTTTTTGATGTTAGTCATGAGAATAATAGAATCGCTTCTTTGGCGATCTCAGGTTGCGTACTTTAAACATTGCGAATGTTCGCATTTTTTTGCTAAAAATCAAACTAAAGCGTAAATATTATTAAATTTCTAGCCTTATCTTTTCAGGAGTGATTAACGAATTAATCATTGCGATTGTTCTCACTATCGGGATTTCTGCTCTTTGCTCAACACTCGAAGCACTTATCTTAAGTGTAACCTCGGCCGAAATAGAAAACCTTAAATTAAAATCCCCGAATAAAGGAAAACTTCTCGAAAAATTTCATAAAGAAATTGAAGAGACCAGTTCAGCAATACTAAGCTTAAATACGATTGCTAATACACTTGGTGCAACGCTAGTTGGTGGCTTGGCAGAAAATGCGCTGGGAGGAAGTTCTAACAGCCTATTGATATTTGCTTGCGGACTTACCATTGGCATACTCTTTTTCGCCGAAATTCTTCCAAAAAACCTTGCTTTTTCTTATCGCTCTGAAGTTTTAGGACATTTTGTATACCCACTCTATTTCGTTCGTGTGATCATGGTTCCTTTTTCTAAAATTTGTAAGTTTACAGTGCAGGCTGTGGTACCGCACAAAGAAAAAGAAGAAGATAGCGATGAAGAAGAAATAATTCTTTTAGCAAAAAAAGGAGCCAAAACGGGAACCCTGACAAATGAAGAAAGTGCTCTTGTAACTAATGCATTGAGGTTAGACAAATTAGAAGTTAGAACAATAATGACTCCCAGAACAGTGGTAACCTCGTTAGATGAAAACCTAACGGTTCAGGAAGTATTTAAACTTCACCCAAATGTTCCGTTTGCTCGAATTCCGGTCTACAAAGATAACATAGATACGATTACTGGGATAGTCCGAAGAAGAGACCTTCACAACGCAATTGTAGAAAAAAAAGAATTATCAAAATTAACAGACTTAGCAAAAGAGGCTACATTCGTCCCTGAAAATGCGACTGCAGACAAAGCCTTAAGGCTGTTACTTGCGGAGCATTGTCAATTAAGCATGGTAGTGGACGAATTTGGTTCAATTGTTGGTGTTCTAGCCATGGAGGACATAATCGAAAGTATTTTAGGTCAGGAGATTTTTGAACATGACGACCTCGCTGTAGACATGAGAGAACTGGCAAAAAGGAAACATGAAGTTCGTATATCAGAAGAGAACTTCTCTCAATCAAATTAACCATAAGCAAATGTGAATTTTAACCTTTCAGAATATTGGACTCATAACTTAAGCCCTTTTCTCATTCAATTCCCTGCACCTTATGATGATTGGGGCCCTGGTGGAGTAAGATGGTATGGTATCGCCTATTTATGTGGCTTTATTGCGGCAGGAATGATTCTAAGATTTGCGTGGAAACGCGGACGCAGTCCTTATGACCCAGAGCAAATAATGAACCTGATGACTTTTCAAATCCTCGGCGTTCTAATTGGTGGTCGAGTGGGTTATGCGATTCTATATCAGGGATCGAAACT
>JAQXBH010000228.1 GCA_029252505.1 Opitutales bacterium
TGATAAAGAAATTCTTCGAGGTCTCTTCTTTGTTTCTTGGAAGGTCTACCTTTGTGGGCAGTAGAGAGGTTGAAAAATTTTCGGTTTTGGTTGTGCTCCCGTTCTTTTTCAATCTCTTCGGGGGGAGTAATGTCCTCAATGTAATCTTCAATTTTACTGGCACCGACCCGTTTATCGAGAAGAGTTTTTATTTTGAGCGACCTGTAGTAGGAAGATTTTTTTAATTTAATTATATCACCTAACCGTACTTCTTTAGAAGGCTTTGCCACTAAATCATTTACGCTAACCCAATTTCTTTTACATGCGTCAGTGGATAACGATCGGGTTTTGTAAAAACGGGTGGCCCATAAAAACCGATCTAGTCGAACTTTTTCCATCCTCCCTTACAACTTAATTTTTCTTGGTGAGTTTGATTTCAATCGAGAGAGTTAAATCATCCGTAGTTGTAATTTGAATTCCGCCCTTATCATCGGAAATAAGCTCAACATTTTTAACTCTGTCTGGCTTGATTCCATTTTTCGCTAATATGTAGGGGAGGAAGTTTATAATCTCGGGAGGGAATTCGGAAAAATCTGGAATCACAAAATCTCTTTTTGAAAGTTCAAGTGCCTTTAAAATAAGTAGAAATCTATCGTCGTCGTTTAGTTCTAGCCCATGAGCAATCTTGTTCAATGTCTTGCAACCCGCCGTTCGGATACCATTTTCCAAATCGTTGACGATGGAGGTGGAAACTCCACTTAATGAAGCAAGTTCAGGTTGGGTAAACCCTTTTTGTTTGCGGAATGCCTTTAGGGATTTTCCAAGTTTTAAGATTTTGTTCTTATTTTCAACCATCTGAGGAGAGAATTAGTAGTGAAGTTTAGCTTTTCCCCATTCTTTTATTGGTAGCTCAATCCTGCTGAAAGATTTGTGCTCGGAAAAGGATGGT
Organism: Opitutales bacterium; assembly: GCA_029252505.1. Taxonomy (GTDB): domain Bacteria; phylum Verrucomicrobiota; class Verrucomicrobiia; order Opitutales; family Seribacteraceae; genus Seribacter. The sequence continues at coordinate 929 of JAQXBH010000228.1, forward strand.
TTGGTTCTTATCAAAAGAAATATTTGCATCAATTGGGGACAGTTGAAGTATGAACTCCTTATGATCAGTTAGAGTTTGTATTGCGGTTACATTCTTTTCCTGTAACACAGAACTGGATTGAAAATTACTCGGATCTTTTTTTTCTGTTTCCGTAAATTGACCAAACTTACGAAAGGATTCAATCCAAGGTTCGATCAGTTTTTTATTTTGAAGTGCAAAAATACTAAGTGAACCGACTATTACAATTATTGATAAATAAAGGATCCAAACTCCCTTGTCCCGAGACGGTGGTTTGTCGGGTTTTGGACCTTGAATACTCTCGTCCCATTCAACCCATTCCTTTCTTTTTTTTCTAACTTCAATTATCGAACCTGTAATAATCGCTAACTCGTATAGAATATATAACGGAATCGTTAAAATACAAAGGCTCACGGGATCACCTCCCGGAGTAATTAGCGCGGCTGAAATCATAAGGATGACCAGTACTAACCTTCTGTTTTGCCTTAATTTTGTAACATTTAAAATACCAATTTTTATCAACAAAATAAGTACGAGCGGAAATTGGAAAGCAATGCCAACCGCAAAGGTCATCCAAATGATTGTACTGTAGTAATTTCCTGCCTCAGGTCTGTAGACATCTAATCCGAGAACATTAAATGAGAATTCAATGGTAAATGCTAATGAGTAGGGAAGAATAAAAAAGTAAGTCATTGATGCCCCGGCGATAAAAAGAAATGTGGCCGCTACGCATCCAGGGAAAAATACATGCTTTTCCTCTTTGGTTAATCCGGGTACTACAAATGAACCTACGAAGTAAAGAATAAGGGGAAGAGAAATACCGATTCCACCGAGGAAGCAAATTTTCATCGCAATGAAAATCGGAGAATAGGAGCGAATGACTTGAAGTAAGTTACGATTTTGTCCATTTGAAAAGTGAGTCAGAATTCTTGTTCTATGATGAGGATCATGGATGCCCCATTGAACTAAAGCATTTTCTCTGGCATTTCTGAGCATACCGAGATCAACTTCTTTTTTATTTAGCGGATCGATATACTCCTCAAGCCCTATCGTTTGAAGATCGATATCAATTACACCAAAATCTTCGACAGCACTTATCAGAGGCATTTGGAGTAGTTTAACAGAATCCTGCATGAAAATGGCAACCCCTACGCAACCAAATAAAAAAGCAAGTACCGCTTTAAAAATAACCCACCTCAGTTCTTCAAGGTGTTCTAGAAAATGCATTTCATTTGGTTTTCCCTTAGTGTCTTTCTTTTTACCTTTTAAAATGCCAGTTATACCTTCTTCTTTAAATCGGTCACCAAATGTTTTGGGTTTGTTGGAATGACTACTCATCGTGGGATACAAAAAAAGGATTAATTAAATAAGAAATTGTGGTTGTCAACAATGCCAGTAATTTTTTTCTAGTCCATTGTAAAGCGAGCACTTATCGTAGTTTGAAATGTAAGAAAAGTCATACATTGACAAAGAGAAAAAAAAATATGATAAAACCCTTTCTAAATTTTTTATCAACTCACAATTATTTTTAATTGTAATTCAGGTAGATAAATTATCTCAGATGCTAACCAAACCTTCATCCAAATGGCCCAAAAAAAGAAGTCCAAACCCGCTAAATCGAAATCATCCTCAAAAGCGTCTTCCTCCGCGAAGGCAAAAACTGCAAAAGCTAAGAGTCATAAGTATGTCTATGACTTTGGTAAAAAGACCGATGGCGATGCCACGCAGCGCGAACTTTTAGGTGGAAAGGGTGCAAACCTGGCCGAGATGGCTAAGATTGGTCTTCCCGTTCCTCCTGGCTTCACAATTTCAACCGAGGTATGTACCTACTTTTATAAAAACAAGAAAAGTTATCCAAAAGTTTTAGATGATCAAATGAAGTCATCGGTCGCGATAATGGAAAAACAACTTGGCCAAAAATTAGGAGATTTAAAAAAGCCTCTCCTTCTTTCCGTACGTTCTGGTGCGAGAGACTCTATGCCCGGCATGATGGACACCATCTTAAACCTCGGTCTTAACGACGAAACAGTCGAAGCACTTTCGTCAGCTTCCGGTAACCCTCGCTTTGCTTGGGACTGCTATCGTAGATTTATTCAAATGTACGGAGATGTGGTAATGGGTGTTCAGAAACTTCCGAGTGAAGACCACGATCCATTCGAAGCGATCATTGAAGATTTCAAGAAGGAAATTTTTCCAAAAGCCAAGGGTGAGGTGGATGATTCCCGTATTTCTGCTGTCCAAATGAAGGAATTGGTTACTCGCTTTAAGAACTTGGTGAAGAAAAGGACTGGATCTGATTTCCCAACCTGCCCATGGGAGCAATTGGAAGGCTCAGTAGGAGCTGTATTTAGCTCTTGGATGAACGATAGAGCCTCAGTTTACCGTCGTAAATATGGAATTCCTGCCGAGTGGGGAACTGCAGTAAATGTACAGGCAATGGTTTTTGGAAACACAGGAAAGAAGTCTGGTTCTGGAGTTGGTTTTACACGAGATCCTGCATCCGGTGAAAAGGTCCTTTATGGAGAGTTTCTTACTGATGCTCAGGGCGAAGATGTTGTGGCGGGAGTTCGAACTCCCCAGCCAGTCGCAAAACTTCAGAAGGTACTTCCAAAACCTTTCAAGGAGCTTGTTCTTGTTCAAAAGAAATTAGAGAAACATTTTAAGGACATGCAAGACTTTGAGTTTACTATTGAGAATGAGAAGTTGTATATGCTTCAAACTCGAAATGGTAAACGCACTGGCCTTGCCGCAGTTCGTATTGCGACCGAGATGGTAAAAGAGCGTTTAATTGACTGGAAAACTGCCATCAAGCGTGTTCCTGCCGATCAGCTTGATCAAGTTCTTGCTCCGGTATTTGATCAAGCGGCACAGAAAGCGGCTGCTCGTTTATGCAAAGGTCTTCCTGCTGGCCCCGGTGCTGCATCTGGTAAAATTTGCTTAAATGCAGAAAGAGCAGTCGAAGCAGCGAAGCAAGGTAATGTTTTACTGGTTCGCCAAGAAACTTCGCCTGAAGATTTACGGGGTATGATTGCTGCCGAAGGAATCCTAACCGCACGGGGAGGAGTTTCTTCTCATGCAGCCTTAGTCGCGCGTCAAATGGGTAAGGTTTGTGTCTGCGGAGCTGCGGAACTTGATGTGGATTATAAAACACGGACAGTTAAAGTAGCCGGAAAGACCTTCAAAGAGGGTGATTACATGTCGATCAATGGTACGACTGGAGAAGTTTTTGCGGGAGAACTCAAGACTGCACCTTCCGAAATTATCCAAGTGCTTATTGAGAAAAAATTAGACCCCAAGAAGAGCCGGGCATATCAAAACTTTTCCCAACTTATGAAGTGGTGTGAGCAAGCCACTCGTATGACTGTTCGTACAAATGCGGACTCTCCTACGCAGGTTGCGAACGCAGTTGCGTTTGGTGCAACTGGAATTGGTCTTTGCCGAACTGAACACATGTTCTTCGAAGGAAATCGTATCGACGCGATGCGCGAAATGATCCTTGCGGATGATGAACCAACTCGCAGAAAAGCACTTAAAAAATTACTTCCTTACCAAAGGCGTGATTTTCAGGGAATTTTTAAGGCACTCGAAGGAAAACCCGCAACTATTAGGCTTCTGGATCCTCCCTTGCATGAGTTCTTGCCTCATGACCAGTCTGCACAAAGAGATTTGGCTAAAAAACTAGGAGTATCTCTTGCGTCGATCAAAAAGCGGGTAGAAGATTTACATGAATTTAACCCGATGCTCGGACACCGCGGTTGCCGTCTTGGGATTTCTTATCCAGAAGTAACTGAGATGCAGGCACAAGCGATTTTTGAAGCAGCTATTCTTGCACAAAAAAGCGGGATTGAGGTGAATCCTGAGTTAATGGTTCCTTTAGTTGGCTTCCCCCGGGAACTTGAACTTCAGGTCGAGGTTATTCACGCAACTGCTAAAAAGGTATTTGAAGCAAAGGGAGTAAAAGTAAAGTACTTGGTGGGTACAATGATTGAAATTCCAAGAGCAGCACTAGTTGCAGACGAAATTGCCAAGACTGCACAATTCTTCAGTTTTGGAACTAACGATTTAACTCAAACTACAATGGGAATGAGTCGTGATGATTCCGGAAGTTTCCTTCCTAACTACACTGAACTAGACATTCTGGATGCGAATCCATTTGCGAGTGTTGATCAAAGCGGTGTAGGTCAACTAATGGAAATTGCCGTAAAGAAGGGCAAATCTGCCCGTCGCGGTATTAAGCTCGGTATTTGTGGTGAACACGGAGGAGATCCAAAAAGTGTGGAATTTTGTCACAAGATTGGGTTGAATTATGTGAGCTGCTCTCCATTCCGGGTCCCCACTGCGAGACTCGCAGCAGCCCAAGCAGCAGTTTCCTAATTTATTTTGAATAAACCTTCTGTTAAGGGACCGAGCAAAAGCTCGGTCCCTTTTTGTTGTGGTAAACTGCATTTACACATTGCATGTTTGAAGTAAAAGAAAAACCAAGAAAGGTTGAACGTGCTTTTTTAGTTTCTGTCATTACCCGGAAAGAAGAAGAGGGGTCTGCAGTCTCGTTATTAGGAGAATTATCGGAGTTAGTTGAAAATCTTTCGATTTCCGTGGTCGCACAGTCCATTGTAAGGACAAGAAAAACATATCCCGGGCATATTTTAGGAAAAGGAAAATGCCAAGAAATTGATGAACAAGTAAAAGACTTGAGATGTGATGTTATTATTTTCGACAATGAAATTACGCCTGCACAGCAAAGAAATTGGGAGGAATTAACAAAAGTACTCGTGATTGATCGTCATGAGGTTATTTTGGATGTATTTGCGGATCGTGCACAAACCAAAGAAGCTGTATTGCAAGTTCGTCTTGCTCGGCTTGAGTACTCCTTACCCCGTTTGCGTAGAGCGTGGACTCACTTAGACAGGCAACGGGGTGGGGGAGTTACACAAAGAGGAGACGGGGAGGCTCAGATTGAGCTAGATCAAAGAATGTTGAGAGACAAAATTGCTTCAACCAAGAAAGAAATTATTCAGGTTTCCGGTCGTAGAAATACGAGTCGAAAAAAAAGACAGCGAATTCCATTAGCCACACTCGCTATCGTGGGCTATACCAATGCAGGGAAATCAACACTTTTAAACAGAATTACAGGTTCTAGTGTCCTTTCAGTGGATAAATTATTTGCGACATTGGACCCGACGAGCAGAAAAGTTAAGTTGCCCGGAGGTAGGACAATTGTTTTAACTGACACCGTTGGCTTCATTCGAAAACTTCCCCATCGGTTAATTGACGCATTTAAAGCTACTTTGGAAGAAGCGTTGGTAGCCAATTTGCTCCTTCATGTAATTGATTTTTCATGCTCTGAATTCGAGGAACATTTAAATACCACAAATGAGGTATTAGAAGAATTAGGTGCTGAAGATAAAGAAATTCTTACTGTGTATAATAAGATAGATCAAGGCGACCAAGTGATGACTAGGTTAAAAGCAAAATCGCTTACGCCCGATTGTATTTTCGTGAGTTGTAAAACTGGTGAAGGAATCAAAGAACTTTTGCAGATTATCGAAGAGCGATTAAACAATGCACTTGTCAGTTCAAAATATTCCATCCCTCATCAGCGGTATGATTTAGTTGCTAAATTACGCGAGCAGGGCTGCATCACCACCGAAGAGGTAACAGATTATGGAATTGATCTTGAAGCAGCCCCAAGAGGCAAATTAGTAAGTCAGATAGAGGAATTTTTAGCCTAAGGATGCCCGACTAACTTTTTTTACTTCTTTGGAAATCAACTAATGTTACACGAAACATATTCACGGCCATCCAAAATACTCCTGTCATACAAAATGATGTCATAAATGCAACGATGTTAACCACAAAAGAATCATCCGAAGGTACATGTTGAGGCAAGACATACGCTCCCAAAAAAATAAAAACAATAAAAGAAAGTATTAAATCGATTACTATTCCAATTTTAGAAACGAGGGGTTGTTCTTCCTTTTCGTCAGACATGTACATTAGGATGTAAATTATTGTGAATTCGTCAAATCAATCCGCATCACAAAGCAGAATCAATAATACGCTTTTTGATCTCCGAAATTTCTAACGCATTCAATGTACTGGGTTCAATCCGGTTTAGATGGAGAGACGGTAAATGTTCCAGTTTTTCTTGAAGTATTAAATTTCGATTTGCACCGACTTCATCGACCCGATCAATCGGGGTAAAATGAGGAGCAGTTTTAATTGCTTCCGGGCATTCTGATATCAATTCTTTGATCGCGATAACTGCATCTATGAATCGGTCAAGTTCCGCTTTTGTATAACTTTCTGTTGGTTCTATCATCAAGCCAAAGACTTCAGGAAAAGCTACTGTGGGTGCATGGAAACCAAAATCAAGAAAAAGTTTACCGACCTGTGGAATTGCTTTGCTTTTAGGAATACCTACACTTTCTAAATTTAAAAAATCTTCATCGCTTAATGTAAGGATAAATTCGTGCATGCGCGGAGCACTAACCTTTTCACTAGGCAGGGTAGGAAAGTAATTTTTTAATTTTTGGTAAAGGTAGCGTGCGGAAAGCACGGCAATTGAGGACATACGAGGTACACCTTGATTCCCAAGTCGGAGGAGGTAGGCATAGGCCCGTACTTTATGTCCGAAATTTCCCCAGTTACGATGAAAAGAACCGATTGATTGAGGGGGCGTACGAGAGTAAAAAGAGCCGTCTGAATTTTTTAAAATCTGCTGCCCGGGAAGGAATTCGATTAACTTCTCAGATACCGCAACAATTGCATCGCCTGGCCCTCCGCCCCCGTGTGGTATTGTCCATGTCTTGTGGAGGTTATTATGAACCGCATCTACACCTAGCTTTCTTAAATCTATCAGACCAGCAACTGCGTTCATATTTGCTCCGTCCATATAGACAAGACCGCCAGCTTGGTGAACCGCTTCTGCAATCAAATGGAATTGTTCTTCTAATATCCCAGATGTGTTTGGGTTGGTAATCATTACCCCGCAAAGACGATCACCATATGTCAGAATCTTTTCATTGAAATCATCTATGTCAATGGTTCCATTTGGAGAAGCTTGTAGGTAAACAATTCCATCAGTACCAGTGAATCCTGCCATTGCTGCTGTTGCAAAGTTTGTCCCGTGTGCAGAACGAGGGATAAAGACGACATTTCGATTGTAATCATTTCGGGAACGATGATACGCCTGAAAGAGTTTTAAACCGACAAGTTCTCCTTGTGCTCCAGCAACTGGTTGGGTAGTAACCCCTGGAAGGCCGGTAATTTTTGTAAACCATTCCTGAATTTCATATAAAATTTGAAGAGGCCCTTGAACATCACTTTCCGGTGCTTGCGGGTGGGTCTGTGAGAATCCCGGAAGAGCAGCTGCCCAATCATTAAGCATTGGATTATATTTCATCGTGCAAGACCCGAGTGGGTAGCAACCATCGTCGGGACTCACATTTAAACTAGCAAGTTTCTTGTAATATAATGTTAATTCATCGTACGAAAAGCTAGGGATATTTGCCTTTCCCTGTCTTAGATATCGGGGAAGAATTTCATTACTGGCACTGATTAGTACCTTTTCTGAATGTTCAGGAAACTCTTCGTATAAAAAAGTAATTAATTCTTCAACTGAATCATCTTCATGGAGATCCGAGAATGAGAGTTTAAGAAGATGACATTTCTCTTTTGTGCCTATGCGATTGGAGACATCAACTCCAATGTGAAGGTTTTTAGCAGAAGCTTTTTTCTGTAGTTCATCAACCGGTCGGTCCAGTAGTAGAAGTAGATCATTGAAGCTTGTTGAGCTGGGGAATGCGAGCGATATTCCATCCAGGTTATCCAAAATGTTCTGAATCTTGTTGTGTGCGGATCTTGCTTTTTGGATTGATTCGGCAAGTCCATTATCCCCTTTTGCCAAAAGTGATGCTCCTGCGAGCGTAGCCAAAAATGCTTGATTAGAACAAACATTTGATGTCGCCTTCTCTTTACGAATGTGTTGCTCGCGTGTGGAAAGAACCATTACAAAGCAATCTCTGCCATTTAGGTCTTTCGTTTTTCCAATGTACCTTCCAGGCGTAGATCGAAGGTCTCTTTTATTTTTTTCATTATGCCGACATCCAAATATCCCAAGACCAGGACCGCCAAAATTAGGTGCTATTGCGAGATGTTGAGCTTCTCCAACCATGAAGTCGACTCCGTCCTTCCCGAATTCGGTTGGAGGTTTTAACCCCCCTGTTCCTAAGAGTATGGGATCGATGCAGGCAATAGATCTAATTCCATTGGAATGGGAAAAGTCACTGAGGAAGTCGACATCCTCCAGTAACCCAAGTGAGTTAACTTGAGGAAATACAAATGCGGAAATTTCACTAGTTTCTTCTTGGGTAAGATTTGACAACCATTCTTTTTTGAGAAGTCCAGTCTCCGAATCGAATGGAACAAATTGGAATTTCAGTTTTGTTTCTTCGGATAGAGTTTTGATGACTTCAAGGTCTGTCTCAAAAAGCGAGTCAGACAAAAGAATTTTTCCCCCGCGAGGGTTAGTTCGGTACGCACAAGTAATGGCTTCGTAAATAGCAGCAGACCTATCGTATAGTGAGGTATTGATCGCCTCAAACCCAGTAAGGGAGGATAAGGCACATTGATAAATCCAATGAGTAACTAAAGTACCTTGACTCCTTTCTGGCTGATAGGGGGTGTAAGAAGTACTCAACGGACGTAAGCTTGATACAAAGTCAACAATTGGGTGGGTGTCCCAATTGGGCAAAGTATCTCCAATAAATGAAGTTTTTAAGTTTGTAGAATTTGAAATTCGTGCAAGTTCGTTGGCTGCTTCCTTGTATTCTAGTTCATTGGGTAGTCCAGTAATATTTTTTAGTTGGAGGAAATCCGGGATATGAGAAAAGAGATCATCAATGCAATCCACACCGATCTGTTTTAGCATATCGGATATATCTTGCTCACTTGCGGAAATGTAGTGCCTTGAGAGTTCCCTCGGAAACTCTGAAGGTTCGTAACTTAGGGCAATATTAGAAGGTAAACTTTCCGGTTTTTTATCCGATGTAATGGCGTCCATTTAAAAATTTATAATGATTCTAGATCTTGAGAGGAAATGTAATGTTTTAACGTTAGTAATTACTATCTAAAATTTTTTACATTCCAAATATTCATTCTCAAAGAATTAAATAGTTGAGTACTTGCAACTCAGTTTTCTTTCGGAGTTGAAGTGCACAATGCCGTTCCTCTTTAAATTTGAGAAAAGAAATATTATTAAATGGAGTAATAAGAATTAACCAAAACATTAACACTCCAAGTTAAGTTGAAAGGAAATTTACAATTTGGTAGGCAAAAAAGGGAACGAATCAAATGTATTGCGACTGCCGAGGGGAAATGTATCCCTTTCATTTTCGCTATAATCAATTTGCTTTATTGTGTTCGGACGCCTTTTTTCCAAAGGTTTCTTTCAGTTATTACTCCTGATTCATCAATGAAAACCTCTTCTCCATGAAGTTGCCCATCGAGAAGGTTAACTTCCCCAATTAAATTTCCATTTAGATCGAGAATTTGCATTTTTCCTGAAAATGGTTGCTTAGATTTTGAATCGCTTACCGTGTCGATTCCATTAATTAGATTTGTATCAAACTGCTCCTCGGCTTCGGAAACAGTACCAGTCCAAATATTGGAGCTCCCCGAATTCAATTGAGGGGGGGCATTGAGTGGGTTTGAATTAAGTTGGTTTTGCTTAACTATAGCTATCTTGGAAATGGGTTGCTCTTTTGAGGTAGAAGCAGTTGGGGTTGGTTGTTCAATTACTTGCTTACGTGGCTGGTTTAAATCAGTTTCTTTAGTGTCCAATAAATTTTCTGTAGGTGGAGTATTAAAATTATCTGAGCTTGAATCAATTCGGGGCCGAATTGAATTGGGTGAATTAGAGAGAGCAATTTTCTCATTTGTTTCACTCTTTAGTCGGTTAGTATTGGGGAGTTCTGGAGCGATAGGGAGTTCAATCTTTTCCAGTGTGGGCTTGGTTGCAGTTCGGGGAAGGACGGAGGGTTTAGTAATAATTTTTCCGTTTCTCCAAATTGCTTTTATTGTAGTTTTTTCGGGGTTAGTTCGAATACCTTCCCCATGCTGTAAGTCATCAAACCATTCCCCTTTGTAAGCTGAACCATCAGGTGAATGATACACTCCAAAGCCGTGTCTTTTACCGTTCAGAAAAGAACCTTCGAAGTACGAGCCATCAGGCCATCGATAAATCCCCTCTCCTGTTCGCCTATCTTCAAAGTAATCACCCTTGTAAGATTCCCCATTACTCCATTTAAAATAACCGTTTCCATGTCTTGAGTCATTCTTGAAGTCTCCTTGATAGGTTGAGCCGTCATGCCAGACATAAATTCCTTTTCCCTCTTTCTTTCCTTTTTTATCTATTTCTCCTTGGTAAGACCCATCGGAAAATTCAATCGATGTGGTTTTAGTTGAATTGCAAGAGACAGAGAATAAAAGAAAAAAAAGTAAAAGTGTAGATGGGGGAATTAATTTCATGTCTATATCCAAGCGAACGAGGGCATTTCGGGCAAGCGTGTAAATGAGAAATTATCAAAGGCAATAGATGTAAATTAAGTTGCCAGACTGATTTGGATTAATAAAATAAATTTGCTTTAGTTATGCAGGAGAGGTGGCAGAGTGGTCGAATGTGCCCGACTCGAAATC
>JAQXBH010000190.1 GCA_029252505.1 Opitutales bacterium
GGATTTGATGAGTATTTCGGGCTACCCTACTCCAATGACATGTGGCCCTACCACCCCGGCGTACTCCACCTCTCCATGGAGGAAAGAATAAAGAAATGGCCTCACCTGCCCTTAATCGAGGGAAATAAAGTCATCAATCCAAAGGTGTCCGGTAAGGATCAGGAACAACTAACTAAACAATACACCGAACGAGCAGTCTCCTTTATCGAAAAGAATAAAGATAAACCATTTTTCGCTTATATTCCACATAGCATGGTTCATGTACCGCTTTATGTTTCCGAAAAGTTTAAGGGTAAAAGTGGTGTTGGATTATTCGGAGATGTAATGATGGAAGTGGACTGGTCGGTGGGAGAAATTATGAAAACTCTGCGTAAACATAAACTCGAAAAAAATACTTTATTTCTTTTTACCTCTGATAATGGACCCTGGCTTAATTATGGAGACCATGCCGGTTCAGCAGCACCACTACGCGAAGGAAAAGGCACGATGTTCGATGGGGGTTGCCGAGAACCAACTCTTGCCTGGTGGCCCGGGAAAATCCCTGCTAATTCTGTGTGCGAAGAACCAGCCATGACCATTGATCTGCTTCCCACCATTACCAAGATGATTGGCGCCAAATTACCTGGGCATAAAATTGACGGAAAAAACATTATGCCACTGATGCTCCGCGATGATGCTAAATCTCCCCAAAAAGCATATTTCTTTTACTACGGCAAACAGCTGCAGGCAGTTAGGCAGGGAAAATGGAAATTACACTTTCCCCATGGATACAGAACTATGGCCGGCAAGCCAGGAGGAAAGGATGGAATTCCAACCAACTATTCACAGGCTAAAATTGAATTGGCGTTGTTCGACTTGGAACAAGATATTGGGGAGTCAAAAGATTTGAAAACTGAGTTTCCAGAAGTGGTTGAAAAGCTTTCTGATTTGGGGAGAAAATTTCATGAAAAACTGGGTAAATCAAAACGACCTGCTGGTAAAATCTAGATCCTCAAAACCTGTAATTGAGCGAAAAAAATTAAAATTTTTATTTCATTCTTCGTTCTACTTCTATCCCTTTCCTGTACTCCTGAAAAAAGTGATGTAATACAAGAATGGACCGAGGTTGGATGGCAAAAAGTGAGAACTCATGGAATAGAGAAAGAATTTAAGCGCCACGGGACATTAATGAGCGAACAAGCACATGCTATTGAAGCGTCTTGGATTGAAAAAGGTAAACGAAAAACAAAGCTCTATCCGCAAGACTCTTACTATTATCTCGTCCTTAGGTTCTTCTGTAAAGATGGGGATGAATTTGCGGTCGTTATGAAAAAAAGGAAATAAAAAAGGCGATGGATTGCTCCATCGCCTTTGTAAGTAAATCTTTTCGGGATTATTGAGACAAAGCTTCTTTAGTTGTCTTAATAATAACGGCGGCGATTTTATAAGGATCACCATTAGATGCAGGACGACGGTCTTCCAATCGCCCCTTCCATCCATCTTGAATGGTACCCACAGGAATACGAATCGATGCTCCACGATCTGAAACTCCGTAACTGAACTTATCAATTGACTGAGTTTCATGAGCACCAGTGAGGCGCTTATTATTTTCTGCTCCGTAGACACTGATATGACGGTCAATATTTTTTCCAAACTCCTCGCATATCTGCTTGAAGAGTTCTTCGCCTCCAGTATCTCGCATTGCACCATTGGAAAAGTTGGCATGCATTCCAGATCCATTCCAATCGCCTTTAACGGGCTTAGGATGAAGATCGATAACCAAGTCATAACTTTCTGCTGTACGCTCAAGAAGGTAACGGGCTAACCAAATTTGGTCACCTGCAGAAGCTGCTCCTTTGGCGAAGATTTGATATTCCCATTGCCCCATCATGACCTCAGCATTAATTCCTTCCACATTTAAACCTGCTTCTAGGCATAAATGAAGGTGCTCATCAACTAAGTCTCTTCCTTTTGTATTATTTGCACCTACAGAAGTGTAATAAGGTCCTTGGGGTCCTGGGTACCCATTCTTAGGGAAACCGAGAGGTAAATTCGTATCAGGGTCGATTAAAGTGTATTCCTGTTCGAATCCGAACCAAAAATCATCATCATCATCACTTATCAACGCTCGTCCGTTAGACTCATGCGGTGTACCGTCACCATTTAAGACTTCGCACATGACTAGCCAACCATCTCCACCGAAGCGATCTGGATCTGGGTAAACCGCAACCGGTTGAAGAAGACAATCAGAGGCGTCCCCCGTTGCTTGCTCAGTAGAGGAACCATCAAAAGACCATTGCTTGGTATCTTCTAATTTACCGCTGTAATTCTCAACGACTAACGTTTTGCTTCTAAGGCTCTGTGAAGGCTGATAGCCATCGAGCCAGATATATTCTAGTTTATGCTTACTCATAGATTTTTATATAGGGAAGCCCTTTCGGGTAGTTTATTCTTCAACATAGAATGAAGTGTAAATAGTAATTAGCAAAACCAATGCCAAAGAGCAATTCACGCTCAAAATGTAACTTTTTTTTACTATTCAGCGATTTTGCCCATTAATTATCCGATGGATTTTCAGGACAATCTGCCAATAGGCGTAAATCATCATTAATCGAACCCACTGTTTTTCTCCAAATCTTCTTTTTTTCCTTCATTTGGGAGAAAAGCTTATAATCCAAGGATGAAACAAGCCAAGCGTCCTCCTTTAATTCATCTTCCAACTGACCAGGTGACCAACCGGAGTGACCGAGGAAACAGGCAATTTCAATCGAGCTATTTTCAAGTCGTAATGACTCCGCTTTTTCAAGATCGATTCCAAAATAAAGCTTAAAAGAACTGGGAGAATCCAACCATTCCCAAGCAGCGATAATTAATTTATCCGTCTCGACTGGTCCTCCTTCAAACACAGGAACTTCTGCGAAATTCTTACCTTGAAAGGAACTGTCAAGCTCGCCTAAAGTTTGACCGATTGGGCGATTTAAAATGACCCCTAATGTGCCCTGATCATCAGAATGTGCAGATATGAACAGAATACTTTTGAAAAAATTAGGATCCACAAGAGTAGGATGTGAAAGAAGAATACTTCCGGACAAACTAGTCGGAGGCTTGAATCTGTGCGTGAGGTTCAAAAGAATAGACGGTTTACCTTAAAATCGGTGCAATTTACAAAATTGCAAGAAAGAGATAAAAAAAGTTAATTGGTAACTTCGATTGATTCTTCGGAATCAATCTTAGAGGAAACAGGTCTATCTTTTTCGGAAGACATCACTTCTTCCACTTGTCCGGGCACTTCTGGCGGAGCAGTTGCCTCCGCATCCCCCCACTGCTCTTCATAGAGAGCTTTCAAATGAGTAAACACTTCCACAATGGATTGATCGCCTTCAATCTCAAACAACTTAAGGATTAATTCCTTATTGTTTTTCAACTGTAGTCTTTTTCCCAGAGTTTCCATCCCCCTATAACTATTAATAATTTCCCGTGCTTCCTCTTGTTTCGCAAGAATCCGCTTTGCCTCTCGATATGTAATGCTCATAATACCTATTTAGATTGCTTCGAAAGTAAAACGTTCGAAGTATTTTAATATCTCTTGTAACTTTATAGTAACAAGTCCCATAAAATAGTTGTAGAAGGAAGAATGATAGGGCTCGATTAAAAAACGCATTTTGTGAATAAGTTTTTTATTTTATTAGTTAACTTGGATGAATTAAAAAGCATCTTTAGAAGAAATTGCTCTATTTCTACAAGAAAAGTTTTACAGATTAGAAATGATATTGAAAGATGTTCTAGATGAGATGTAAATTTTGGCTGACAAACCGTATTTTCCTACTTCCGTTTTTATGCCTCGCATTGCAGGCAAAGCCAACAGACGATCTATACACAAATATTTCGCCGGGTTGTGTAGAAATACTGGTGGGGGGAAGATTAGATGGGTCGGGTGTTATTGTAGATACTAAAGGTTTGGTTATGACCGCTTTTCATGTAGTTAGGAAGAAAGGCAAAAAAATGGAAGCTCTGTCGCACAGTCTCGGAAGGTTACCTCTTCGCCTCATCGCAACTAACCGAGGTAGTGACCTTGCGTTACTGGCACTACCAGAAAAAAAAGGCGGATATTCTTTTCTTCCATTTGCCAAGCAAATTCCGACAGAAGGAACTACGGTTTTTTTAATGGGATCTCCCATTTTTCGGCACAACTTACTACTCCGTGGAGCGATTGCGAGAAGGTCGGAATCGTATTCTTGGTATGATGGATCCTTTACAAACACCTTTCCAATTACAGGGATTGCTGCACCTGGAACTTCGGGTGGACCATGGGTTAATCAGAAGGGAGAAGTTTTTGCAATTCAGGTAGCCGGTGTCACAACAGAACGCGGGCATCAGGGAGTGAGCTCAGCTGTTGGGCTTCACTCAATCAAGCTATTACTCGAAAAGAAAGCGACTATTTCTGTACCTACAATTCAAGCAGCGGTGGAAGAACTGTGGGGGCAATCTCCTTTTCTACTTAAAACCATGCCCGATGCATTAAAAGGACTTCTTTTTCGACAAGTTTCACCAAAAGGAGTTTGTGGAAAAGCGGGAATCAAAGACGAGGATATTATGCGAGAGGTAAACGGAATTACATTCCAAAGAATCGAGCCCTTTATTTCCTACATTCGCTCACTTCAAATAGGAGAAGAAGTTGAGTTTTTAATCTGTGACGCGAAGGGGGAAAACAAAAAGAAAATTTC
>JAQXBH010000009.1 GCA_029252505.1 Opitutales bacterium
CTTTAGGAGAGTTTGCTTTGATCTCATCTGAATGAGTTGGATCTCCTTTGGCATTCCGGATGGTTATTTCGTATTTTTTCATATGATAGGCTTATTTCTTAGTTTAAATGAGTAGTAACCAAGAGCGAATCATGAAGGTAATGAGCCAACTATGACAAGAACAGAAATCCTAAGAATGTTCTGTTGGTTGAATCGGCAATCTTGCGGCTCAAGCTAAATTCGAGCCACAATTATTAGTGGAGTTCCGCGCCCAGCAAGGCCGGCAATCCAATCTTAAACTTTACTTTTCTGTATGGTATTCCGTCTTGATCCTTACATCTGTACTCTACGCATCCAAGTATTCGATCGTATATCTTCCTTAATCTTATTGATGTGGCTTTTTCATTTGGGATGTAATCCAACTCTTTAAGGTGATTCCAATTATGTTGCTCGATTCCTGTTGCCCGAAGTATGACATCCTCAATTGGGCAATTGGGCATTTGTTCCAAGTAGTTGATAAATTGTTTAAGTTTATGCAATGCATTCGCATTTTTGTACTCACCTTTTTTCCTGTAGAGGAAGACAAGGTACAAAACTCTCGGATCCTCCTCCTCTAATTCCCTTGTTTGAGGATTCATTGATTGAGTTGCTAAGTGAACACCATCACAGAGATCCCAGTCAATAGTTATGCATTGATATTCTTCGTTGATTATTAGATTTGTCGTCCTAAAGGAATATTTCTGAGCAAGCCATTTATTGAACGAATGCTTAAACTTAAAAGAACCGTCTCTTTTCTCTGAAAACCGGGCTTCTGACTTGAACTCGAACCCAAGTAATTTCTTAATTAAAGGATCATATCCACGGAATGGGATAATTGTCTTTGGAAAACTTGTATCTGCGAAAACCACAATTAATTATACACATGAAATGTTTACTTTAGAGCGGTTAATTTATTCCAATACTTCTTTGCATCTGTAATTGTTAACCCTTTTACATTCTTGTAGTGACGATCTCTAACTTCTTCGCTATTCCCGAATTGTTTGGTCATTAAACTTTCGTCAAGCGTCTCTTCATTCGTAAACGGATTGTGTCTGTAGAAGAAACTTATTGCCGTGTGTCGCAAAGTATTTGGTTTGATGCTGGACAAACCACTTTCTTTTCTCAATTTCTTCCAGAGATTAACTCCATTCTTACTCGGAACGACATCCAAATTGTCTTCCTTTGCTTTAAGGAGGATTTCAACAAGAATTGGTGGTAAGTCGACATTGCGGCTCGATTTCATTTTACCTACAAATGGGAGGCTCAAGAATGGTTTTTCTTTCCCATCGGGTATGAGCGTGAAGTCTTCCCATTTAAGTGCGTCTTCCTTATTCCATCCGGCATGAATTTCTCCTGCTCTTAAACCAGCGAAAAGACACAACGCGACAAACGGTTTAAGAGTTCGATATTTCGGTCGTGAAGATGCCTCTAAGAGCCTTTTCGCTTGATCGAGAGTTAAGACCTGTGGAAGTTCATGTCTTTTTACTTTTGGCGTCTTTTCCAATGCAAGAATATCCTTGAAATGATAATCCTTGAGTAGGCACCAAGAGAAGAAAGACTTTATCTTTTTGAAGTGGTTGAGTCGCGTTTGGTCGCTTTTCTTGGTTTGCCAAAAGTTGGGCAAATCCTCCGTGCAGATGTCTTTAATGATTTTTGACCCAAGACTTGCGAGAATAGGCTTAAAAACAAAGTCTTGCTCGATGATTGTCGATTTTGATACCCAACTTCCATCACGGTTCTCGTCTGTTCTTATGTTGAATAAACGGTATTCTTTCCATGCGTCAGATAGTGTAATTAAAGTGGTCTGTTTTGTGAGGTCGTATTGCTTTACCAATTCAAGGAGTGTTGAATGTTGAGGTAGACGGTCAAAAGCGTCCGTTGCATCTTGAAGTTGCTTTTGTGTAAGCCTTGTCATTGTTTGGCGATAGCCTTGACCAATTGGATCGTTGTCGGCTTGCCATCGATGAAAAAAACTTCTTGCCTGTTCCTCAGATTCGAATTCTCGATCAATTCTTTTTTCTTGTGGAGGATTTGCAGACAAACGAAATTTTTCGTACCCATTGTATTTAACCCTTCTGCATCGGAATCTCACTTTTCCAATTGTCGTCATGCCGTCCATATCGAAGGCTATTCTGTCTTGTTTCTTTTTCATTATTTATTTCTTTGTTGGTGTTATTTTAAGATCGATTCCTTGGATTGATAATTAAAGGCGAACATAGTTCTTATTATGTCAAAATGGGTAAAAAAGTCAACGATAAAATGCACTTAATTTAAGATTTTATTCAATGTTAAACTGTTGAATGTCAACATTTAATGACATAAATTACAATTGCCTTAAACTGCTGAAATTATGCACATATTTAAACTATCAAACTTTTCGGATTTCTTTGTTCGCGTAATCAGTTTTTGCGGAAAATTTGCGGAAACTATTTTTTTGTATTTTTGTTTGATTGTCTTAAGTTCATGGTTTTTAGTGGTTTACTTGTTGATTTTTTGCCAAGAAACTTGCACTCTCCGGAACCGAAGATCTGGGTTCGACTCCCAGCGGGAGCGCCAATATTTAGAAATTCTTGTTTTGAATAATCTAACTTATTGAATAAAATTCTTACCATGAATCTCTCAAGCGTTGATCCACTCTCCAAAAAGCTAGAATCCCATAAGGTGTTTACTAATTTGAACACACTTTCTGATTTAAAGTTGTTTATGGAGCACCATATATTCGCGGTTTGGGATTTTATGTCCCTTTTAAAAAAACTTCAGGAAATTTATGTACCGCATGGTTCTCCTTGGGTTCCTAACCCGAATGGCAATGTGGTTCGCTTTATCAACGAAATCGTGATGGAAGAGGAGTCTGATCAGTCTTACGCTAGTAATGGAGAATCCTACAGTAGTCATTTTGAAATTTACTTAGAAGCGATGAATGAAGTGGGAGCCTCCACCAATATTATCGATTCTTTTCTCCAAGAAGTCCGTTCGGATGGAATTGAAAAAGCCCTAAATTCTAATCTTGTACCGGAACCATCAAGGGAATTTATGGATTATACTTTTGATTTAATAAAGCGGGGAAAGGGCCATGAAATAGCCGCATCTTTTGCGATCGGCCGAGAGAGTATTGTTCCTGTAATGTTTAAGCGTATACTTGATCAAACAAATATCACCGCAGAACAGGCACCAGTATTCCATTATTATCTCGAAAGGCATGCTCACCTAGATGGAGAACATCATGGGCCAATGGCACTCCGATTACTTGATGACTTGTGTCAAGACGATGACCAGAAAGAAAAGGAGGTAATCCTTGAAGTCGAATCAAGTTTAGAAGCTAGAATCAAACTGTGGGACGGGGTATTGTCTGCTACGACAAATTAATCTTTTTTCACCGCTTCTAGGCTAATTCGATTTCAATTGTAAATTCATCTCTTCCCCCGGGAGGAACATTACGAACCGTTTTATTTTCTGGAGAATTGGGGGGAGACATCCAAGGTTCAACGCAGTAATAGGGTGCAGACTCTTTTGTCCAAGTAACAAAGGTAAGTCGTGAACCGCTTTCTGCACCGCCAACCTCGGATATTTTGATGGGTTCCTCTTGATTGAGGAGTGATATTTCCGCCACCGGTTTTTTTAATTCGTAATGAACACGATTAATTAAATTTGGATCTTCCATACTTGAAAATTCTTTGGCTACAGGAATTTTCTTCATTGTTCCTCCTGTTTGGTATTGGAAGACTTGTTTTGCATCAATTTGAATTTGATGATCTTTCAATTGTAAATCTTTGCGCCAAGGTATTTGAAAATAGGGGTGTAATCCGGCTGACCATGGAATTTGCTCACGACCTTCATTTTCTAAAACCAGGCTGATTTGCAAAGAAAGTTCAAGAAAATGATAGATCACCGTAAAGGTGAAATCAAAAGGATAGCATTCTTTTATTGCATCGGACGGCTCAAGTTCAACTTCAAATCCGTGTTGATCCATCGAGCGAACCCGAAAATCTGAGCTCCGAGCAAAGCCGTGCAAGGGCATGGGGAGTGAGGTTTGGCCCGACCTCCAATGATCTTCATTTCCGGCATCATAGCATTTTCCAGCAAAAGGAAATAGGACAGGAATACCTCCATGAGTTTGTTCAAAGTCTGTGGAGTTATTCTCTTCTGGCCAATGAATAATATCGCGAACGGAACCATCGCTCATATTAATATGCCAATTTAAAAGGCGTGCTCCCTTTTCAGGTAAGGCAAGAAAAGTCGATGGGCCCACATCCCACCGTTTAATTTCTTGGTTTTGGTAAATAACACTTTCCATAAGATATCAATTGCCCGTTCTTCGAACTTTGTGCAATATATTTGTGTAATCAATGTATGCTTTTTACATTGAGAAGATAATACCCATGCTCAAAAATCAAAAATTAATTACTTTTTGTTGTTTTTTACTCTACTTCTCTTTTTTACCAGGATTGGGTTCGGACAAAAATGAAACCGAAACTACGGAACTAAGTCCAAGCACATCTCATTCCGTAAAGATTGCTTATCAAATTCCTATCCGTGATCAAATTGGACCTCCAATACTCGATATTTTAAGAAGAGGCCTCAAGGATGCAATTGCGGCGAATGCGGATATTGTGGTTATTGATATGGATACTCCTGGGGGCGAACTGGGAGTTACTCTTAAAATCATGCAGGAGATCATTGAATCGTTTGATCGATTTGATGGTCCGATTATTACATATGTTAACAGGGAAGCAATTTCCGCCGGAGCTTATATCGCAATTGCTACCAATGAAATTGCGTTTGCACCCTTTGCCCAGATTGGTGCGGCTGAAGCAGTTAGTGGGGGTGGAGCTGATATCGATTCATCCATGAAAAGAAAAATAAATTCTTATTTAAAAGCAAAAATACGAAGCTACACTGCAAAACATCGCTATCGTTCACGCGTCATGGCCTCAATGATGGACTCGAATGAAACTCTATTGATTGAAGGTAAACAACCACTTGCCGCGGACGGATCTGTAATTCAAAAAAAGGGAGAACTCCTTACTTTAACCGCAGAAGAAGCAATCAAGAGATATGGTGATCCGCAGCAACCCCTATTAGGAATCGGAATTTATGAAAGCATCGAAAAATTACTAGATGAAAAATGGGGTCCGGGACAATACAGTTTAACCAAAATGGAAATCAATTGGGCGGAGAGTGCCGGGTTATGGCTTAATTCCGTGGGTCCTATTATAATTGGAATTGGTTTGTTGGGTTTGTTTATCGAATTTAAGACACCCGGATTCGGTTTTTTCGGCGTAGCAGGAATTATTTTTGTCCTCATTTTCTTTGCTTCGAAATATGTTTCAGGACTAGCGGGACAGGAGGAAATAATAATTTTTTTGATCGGTGTATCCTTGGTTATTTTAGAAATCTTTTTATTTCCTGGGCTCATTTTCCCCGCCATTATAGGAATTTTTATGATATTCGGTTCAATTTTATGGGCCATGGTCGATATTTGGCCAAACTCTGACATTTCATGGAATTTTGAATTATTTAAACAACCTCTGCTGGACCTCTTTTTAGCAATTGCTATTGCAATTGGTTTAGCCGTCTTACTTTCTCGAATTCTTCCTCATACTTCCATATGGAATAAGTTAATACTAGCAGAGACTGTGGGAAACATGAAGGGACTCAATACCAATTCAATTTCCGTTCAAGAAAAAATTAAAACTGGAAGTGTGGGTTACTCAGTATCCGAACTTTTTCCTACAGGACAAGTTGAGATCGATGGAGTTCGATATGATGCCCGTTCCAGTCTGGGGAAGATTGAAAGGGGTATCAATATTGAGGTGACTGGTTTCAATGATTATGAATTAACAGTTAAAAAATCAGATTAATGGAACCTATTCTTACCGCTCTATTCTTTGGATATTTATTAATTCTTATCGAAGGATTTTTGCCGGGAGGAATCCTAGGACTTGCAGGAGCATTTTGCATCGGGTTAGCGTCTTACTTCGCATATTTGGAATACGGTGGCATGCTGGCACCTACTCTAACCTTCATACTCGGGGCATTGGGCGGTTTATTGATCGTATTTATAGAATTTAAATGGCTTTATAAAAGTAGTTTGGGTAAAAATCTCTTTCTTTCGGGTTCCACAGATGGAATTAGCAACAAGGAATTACCCGGAGAGAAGATAATTGGACAAAAAGGTAAAACCTTAACGGAACACAAACCGGAAGGAATAACTTTGCTCAATGACAAGAATTATGATGCATATTGTGAAGACGGTTTTTTACCGAAGGGGACAGTAATTATGGTAACCGGCATTGATGACTTCCGAATACGTATCAAAAGAATTATTAAATAGAATTTTATTTAAATTCAAACTCACACAAAATCTAACTAATTTAACACAAATAATATTATGACAGACATGATTATATGGATAGGAATCGGCATTGCTCTCATTGCTGGTCTTGTAATTGCATTGATAATGATTTCTTTCTTCAGTACTTGGTTGAAGGCACTCCTGGCAAAAGCACCGGTTGGATTTACAACTCTGCTTGCAATGCGCCTGAGGGGCGTCCCTGTAGGTTTAATTGTCGATGCCAGGGTAACCGCGGTCAAAGCAAGTCTCCCTCTTACTACTGACCAACTGGAAGCTCACTACTTAGCTGAAGGAAATGTGGTGCAAACTGTGCAGTCGATTATTGCCGCATCGAAAGCAAATATCACTTTAAATTGGGACCGTGCCTGTGCAATTGATTTGGCAACCAGGGGAACTTCTAAATCGGTCTTGGAAGCTGTCAGAACTTCAATTAATCCGAAGGTAATTGATTGTGTTATCGAAGGTAGAGACACAATTGATGGAGTTGCGAAGGATGGCATTCAAGTAAAAGTGAGAGCTCGTGTAACCGTTCGAAGTAATTTAGATCGTTATGTTGGGAGTGCACAGGAGGAGACGGTCATTGCTAGGGTTGGTGAAAGTATTGTATCTACAATAGGTTCCTCTGAAAATTATAAAGTAGTATTGGAGAATCCAAACTCTATTACAGAGAAAGTACTGGATCGTGGATTAGATCAAGGTACTGCCTTCGAGATATTATCAATTGATATTGCAGATGTGGATCTGGGGGAAAACCGAGGAGCTGCACTTCGTTCTTCACAAGCAGCTGCAGATAAAGAAGTTGCCCAGGCACAGGCTGAGATTCGCAGGGCGGCTGCAGTGGCATTGGAACAAGAAAATGTAGCAAAAGTTCAGGAGATGCAGGCAAAATTAGTAGAGGCGGAAGCTCAAATACCTTTAGCAATGGCGGAAGCTTTTCGTAGCGGTAATTTGGGGGTTATGGATTATTATCGACTACGCAACGTCGAAGCGGACACAGATATGCGCTCCAGTATTTCTAAAGATACAGACTAATTCTTAAAATATGCCTGAAATTAACCTAGATACTCTATTTATAGTAGGGTTAATCTTGGCCTCGCTGATTGGTAAGATTTTTAAGAAAAAAGAACCGACCGATTCAATCGATAAAAATGTTGATTCCGAGACTTCACTTGAAGATGTCTTAAAGGATGCTTGGAAAAAAGCTACTAACCAATCCGAAGAGAAAACGGAAGCACCCCCAACCCTTCCCACTGCATCTTCTCTCAAAATTGCAGAGGTTGAAAAATCTCGTCTTCCTGTTGATCCTATCTCTCCCAAAAGACAGACAATTATTGATCCTGCGTTGAGTAATTCTATTTCTGGTTCCATTTGGGATTCTACAGAGAATAAGCTTAAGAAAAAAAAGCGAGTCGCTTACAAAAACCAACTTTCTTCCAAAGCATCCTTAAGAAGTGCCTTTGTGCTTAGGGAGATTCTAGACCAGCCGGTCTCAATTAGGCGAGAAAATCAATAGGTTACTCTTTAGATTTCTGTACTGATTTTACTTTCTTCATCGCAGTTTTCTTACTGTTAATACTAAGATTTAGTCCTTCCTGCATACAACGGTTGTTCCACTTGCAAGTTTGCTTAAATCCGCATGCGTTTTCGATACATTTTATATTCGCATTCTTCTGACTGTGCTTCTTCAATAGATAATAGAAAATATTGATTAAGAAAAAATTCAATCCTTATTCAGCAGAAGATGTTAGAGAAATTACCAAATCATTCGCTTACTTCGGAAGAAGATAGAGTGAAATATACAGATGGTTCGATTTCGGTTACAATATGGTTTGACGAAGATAATTCAATATTTGCATTCGAGGTTATCTTTGATCTTTTAATGAATGAAGTAGCTTTACTGTACTCAAAAAAATCGCCCTTAAGATTTGTTAATATTGATCATGGGATATCCAAACCGGGTCGAACGGTCAAGCAATCCATTGGTACAGAGAGATTACAGCTGACCTCTGCCCGAGTGAATGAATTTAAAAGAGTTTCTGAAAGCCTGCCAGACAATCAAAGGGAATTCATATTGCAGGTTATGTATTCACTAAAAGGCCAAACATAAAGGCTGGGAAACATGGACAATTTTGTCTAGTGCAGTAAGTTTTGAATCTGTGACTTGTGATTTGTTTATAGAGAGAGCTACTCAGAAAAACTGATTATTCATTTAATTGATCGGAAGTATCTTTGCGAAACGAAAATTGTTTTAGATTTTCTTTCACCGGAGTCAGTCCCTTTTGCTTTAGCCTTTCTTTGTTCTGGGCGATATTAAACCACTCACTAGCCATTGCGGAGACCTGTCTAGGAAATTTTGCGGAAAGGTCGTTCAGTTCGGTTCGGTCGTTTTCGATATCGTAGAGTTCCCATTTTCCTCCCTTTGCAGAAACCAGCTTCCACTTACCTTGCCTGAGTGCCCGATCTGTGCCGAAACGAAAATAAAGAGTTTCGTGCTCTCTTCTTTGTTTACCCTTGAAAATGGGGGTTAGTGAACGTCCTTCCAGTGGATCGATAATACGATCTCCAACTTCTTTTGGGTATTTGGCATGTCCAAGTTCGAGGAATGTAGCCATAAAGTCAATTAAGTGTGCGGGTTGCCTTGTAATGCTCCCCGCTTCCGTTCTTAAGCCATTTGGCCAGTGGGCGATGAGTGGAGAAGAAATTCCACCCTCGTGTTGATTCTGTTTATACAACCTAAAAGGAGTATTGCTGGCTTGAGACCAAGACGCATCATAAGTCCAGTAAGAATTAGGATCCCATGGTTTTAGGTTTCTGCCGCGTGTTCTTTCAAAAGGGCATCCACCATTATCTGAACAGAAAAGGAATAATGTATCGTCAAAAACTTTTCTTCTTTTTAGGTCTTCAATTAATCGTCCGATATTTTGATCTACGAGATCTACCATTGCAGCGAATACTTCCATTCTGTCGGCTTCCCATAGCTTTTCTGACTGTTTAATTGAATTCCAGCTAGGTACATGGGGTGCCCTTGGCGAAAGTTTAAATTTGGGGAGAATTATGCTGTTCGATATTTGTTTTGCATATCTTGCATTTCTTAAGTTATCCCACCCACCATCATATTTGCCGCTGTACTTAAGGACATCTTTCTTAGGTGCATGCAACGGGTAATGCGGGGCATTGTAAGCAACATAGAGAAAAAAGGGATTTGATGTTTTCCCGATTTTTCCTTCTCTGATAAAGTCTAAAGCGAAGTCGGTTATTGCATGAGTCGTATAGAAAGGCTTCCCGTTTAAGTTTTTGGGAACTGTCCAGTCCTCTCCATTAAGTCGAAAAGAATTATCTCCAATAAAAAAATTGCAGGCACCTGAAAGGTGGCCCCAATATTTCTGGAAACCAAAGTCAGTTGGTTGTTTACTTAGATGCCATTTGCCAGACATCCAAGTAGAATAACCAGCAGGTTTTAAAACTTCAGCAATCGTTGCACCCCGACTTAGGCTGGCGGAACCTGCTTGGTCGCAGTACAGCCCGGTTAATAATGAAATTCTAGATGAATGACATTTTGCAGTATTGTAAAATTGCGAAAATCGTAAGCCACATTTTGCAAGATTATCTAAGTTTGGCGTATCTATTTCGGAGCCGTAGCACCCTAAGTCAGAAAAGCCCAAGTCATCTGCCATGATCAGCACGATATTAGGCCTTTTGGCCGAAATTGATAAATAGACTAAAAAAACAAGGATGGTGAAAATAATTTTCATAAATTCATTTAAATTTAATTAAAACCTACTGAGTCTGGATTTATACTCAGGTCGATCTTTCCATTCTGGAAAAAAATCTCGATATTCGGGAAGCTCAGTCCAAAAAATTCTAGCTGGTTGCGGGAGAACTAATCCACTTTTGTAGTCTTTTCCCTTAACACTTTTTTCAATTGATTTACGAGATGCCACAAGAAATTTTCGTAGGCGGATTACTTGAGGGTGTTTTGGGTGAAATTCATTGTTAGATTCTATTGGATCTGTTGATAGGTTATACAGTTCTATTTTTCTTCCGGTATCTTCCGGTAGAGAAATTATTTTCCAGTCGTTTTCAATTACTGCCATTCGCCCCCGGCTACTGAATATTAGTGGTTTTTCTCTTTTTGAAATTTTCGATTCGAAAAGCGGAGTAAGACTTAAGCCATCTATTGGATTAAGCATGGCAGATTTTGGAATACCGGCAATGTCTGCTATCGTTGGAAATATGTCGACAGATCCTGCTGGATATTTACTAATTTGGCTGTTCTTTATTTTACTTGGCCATTCTATTATTGATGGAACCCGAATACCTCCTTCATACAGACTGCCTTTATAATCTCTTAAGCCTCCGGTGGAGGACGGGTTTATTTTAGGAAGCCCTCCGTTATCACTGGTAAACCAAACTAGTGTATTTTGATCAACTTTCATATCTTTAAGTCCTTTGCGCAGAGTCCCTATGCTTCTATCCATCGCTTTAAGTTCAGCATAGTGAGCCTGAGAATCTTTATCTAGGTTTTTAAATTCTTTCTTATCCTTGTCGAGTGCTATCCAGGGACTATGCGGAGTCCCATACCAAATGACACAGAAGAATGGTTTCCCCCTTTTTGTTTCCTGTTGCATGAATTTTAGAGCTTCATCGACAATTATTTCTGAAGAATCTCCCTTAAATTCTTCGAATTTTCCTTGGCGACTCATAATTGGGTTCAGATCAAAAAAATTGGTAACTGAGAGCCATTTCTCAAAACCGAATACATGGGGTCCATGAGTGTCGGTTCTGAGTATTGGAACACCCGCACCTCGTAGTCCGCACAGGTGCCATTTTCCGAAGTGACCTGTGGAATATCCTTCTTTAAGTAGTGCTTGCGGAAGAGTTTTTTCCTGTTTTCTTAATGCATATCCGTGATCAAACACACCGGTTCGGTCATGGGTCCTGCCAGTCAAGATGGTAGCTCGTGTTGGTGAGCATACTGGACCTCCTGAATAGAATCGGTCGAAGCGTAATCCGCCAGTGGCCATTTTATCTAAATTGGGTGTCTTTAGCACAGGGTGATTGTAATAGCCAGTTTGTCCCCATCCTTGATCATCTGTCATTACAAGAACAAAGTTTGTCTTTCCACCTAGCAACAACAGGGTAGAGAAACACAGAAAGAGTTTGATTATCAACGTTCTCATTTATAATTAAGCGTTCAATTATATTTTATTTGACGATAAGATTACCTTTCATGATTGTCCAGTGTCCAGGAAAGCTACAGAGGAATGGATAATGGCCAGCTTTTTTGGGTGCTTTAAATCGCAGTATTTCACTTTCTCCTTGATTTAGCATTTTTGTATGCACAATTATCTTGTTTGATTTTGGAATGAACTGTCCGTTTTTTGCTGCAATTGGATCTTTGGCCATATTGTTTGCTGCCATACCAACCTGTTCTAGTGAATTTGTTTGTACCAGCACAAAGTTATGCGGTGTGGCGTCAGGGTTTTTAAACTCAAGTCGAATGGGTTGGTTTCTTTTTGCGAATATATCTCCTGTCGAGGCCATTTTATATTCTCCAAGATTTGACTTTTCCATAAGTTCAATTGAGTAGAGCATTCTTTCTTTCATGCAGGAAACCTTTACTTTTACTAGACTTTTCTGTCGGTCAAATTTTATGTCTGCTTTTGTTTGTTCCGCTTTTTTTTCATTAATCTTTTGCCTATTTAAAAAAGCGTATAAGAGTGGTTGCTTTTTTTCTAAGTCTTTCGGATTCCAAAATTTTCTCATCGGTGCTGAACCGAGGGAGGTTTTAATGGCGTAACTTAAGTGTTTGTCATTGGGTTTACTAGTTACAACTTTCAGTGCTTCAAATGCATTTTTGGTGCCGATATAACTGCATGCAATGGCAGCTTCTAATCTCACGAGGCCATTTTCATCTTGTGCGGCTTTGTTGAGCATAGCATCCCCACTATCAGTCAATGAATACCAGTGCCTGAGTTGACGTGCAGCCGCTGCCCGTGCGTTGTGATTATCGCATTGAAGTAATTCCGCAAGGAGTTTTATATTAGATTGCTCCACATTCCGATAAGTCCACAATGCTTCTACTTGATGATGTCTGAAGCGTGGATCATTAGGGTCAAGGTTCTTGATCCATTGGTCGAGTGCCTTTTTAACTACAATGGGTTCCATCTCCCTAATCTCTCTTTTAGCCCAGTAACGATAGCGATATTCTGGTTGCTTGAGCAGATTGAGCAATTGAGGAAGAGTTGCACCGGTTATTTTCGGTGGACTTACCTCTTTCGCTCCTTTTGGAACGATGCGCCAGATGCGACCGGATTTTCGGTCTCTTCTTTCATCACGAAGAGAATATTGGGCGTGTCCCTTTACTGGGTTGTACCAATCGCATACATACATCGCACCTCTTGGACCATATCTTAGATCAACTGGAATAAAGCTGAGATTAGAAGAAAAAATAATATCCGAAACATACTCTTCTTCGTATCCGTATTCGTATTCTTTCCACTTCAATAGTTCGACTCGATTGGTTGATTTATAGCGGACTTTAACCATCATTCCCTGCAATTCTTTTGGCCAGTTTGGGAAGTCAATAAATTCCTGTCCGCATACTCCTGAATAAGCCTGCATCCCATTAGGCTTTGGATGTTGCTCGGGGTAAGGAGGGTCGAGTGCATGATGGGCAGAGGCAAAAATCGGGTAGCTAGCAACATGCTGGCCCCAATCATCGAAGGTAACGCCCCATGGATTTGTACTGGGATGTGTGCCAAATGCAGTGAGTCTGTGAAGCTTGGGTTCCCAGGCGAACCAACCGCTGTTTTGTTGTCTTACCGGGCCATAGGCGGTTTCTACTTGAGTGTGGTGAAAAATAGATTCCCTAAAAATCAGGTCCCCATCTGGGGTCCAGACAAAGTCATGAAGTGCATGGTGAGAATCTTCGCATCCAAATCCAGTAAGTGGGATTTCGCGGAGGTCTGCTTTTCCATCGCCATTGGTATCCTTGAGAAAAGTCATGTGTGGTTCCTCAGATACATAGACTCCACCGTTCCCAAATTCGAATGACAGAGGAATATTTAAACCTTCAGCCCAGACTGAACATTGATCGGCTTTTCCGTCTTTGTCTAAATCTTCTAGGATTACTATCTTGTCGTTTGGAGCCTGCCCTGGATAGACGTGAGGGTAGGTGGTTGAACAGGATACCCACATTCTTCCTTTTCCGTCCCATCTCATTTGAATAGGACAGGCAATGTCAGGAAATTGTTCTTCACTTGCAAAAAGAGATACCTCGAATCTTGGATCAACCTTAAAGGCAGCTTTTTCGTCCTTGGCCGACATCCATTTATTAGTTCCCCTACTCTCTTTGGTTATGGGCAAGGGTGGGACATTCGAATCATTTATGATAGGGGAAGGCCTTTTGCCTTGGGCAAGACGGTGAATTTGCCGATCCCTGTTCTCGGTCATCAGATCAAAATTTCTCATAGCGGGAAGAAAATCGAGGTATCCATAACTCCCTTTTCTTCCCCCCGTATAATAAAAGGTATTAAGCGGTCGGTATCGATAAAAGTGTTGTCTGTTTTTTTCAATCACCGCAGACCTAATATCTCCCTCGGTGGTAGGTGCTTCTTTATGAAACAATTCCTTGAATAAAATTTTAGCAAATTTAGAATAACCGAAGGCGTTTAAATGAGCACCATTTATGGTTAGGTCGGCTTGTTTTAGGACCATTTCTATGGCAGTTCCATCAAACACATTGACGAAGCCGACTTTTTGTTTGTCGGCAACTTCTTTCATGGAGTTACAGTAAGCCTTTATGTTGCTGTTATTTAACTTTGCTGCGGATACACCAATGACATTTTCGTTTGCGATTGGTGAGACTAGCACCACGAGGGGTGCAGATTTTCCATTGTATGATTTTGATCGTAAATTTAACAAATACCTTTCCAGTCGAGTTTCAAAAGTGGAGATTTCTTTTGTTCCACCAAAGGATTCATTAAATCCAAAAGCAGCGATAATAATGTCTGCCTTCATTGCAGTCAGGTGTTGTTCAGTATCTGCAAAATTATCGGGTCTTGGTTGTAGATCAATTTCATCGGCTGACCATGCCAAGTTTCTGACTACTAAATTTAGATTTGGATGTGCTTTCTGGATGATTGCCTCGAAGTGGCCAAAATCCCTCATTCGATCAAAAAGGGTGTTACCTATGAGTGCAATACGAGCATTAGCTTTCAACTGCAAGGGCAGCTTCGTGGAGACTGGGCTTATAGATACAGGCCTTTTTGCGCTGGACGCAAACATGGCGTATTTTCGGAAGTCATCCTCTTCCGAATGAAGGGTAATAGAGTAGAAAAATGCAAGGAGCCAAACGTAAGATAGGTTTGTGCTTTTAAACGCAGTAAAAAATCTGTTCATTATAAAATTCATTTTAATATGAGTTATTCAAATCAAGTTTAAGTACTTGGAGGATTAATCTTATTATTTCCCGGTTAATTGTTTCAAAAATCAAGACAGCACATAATTTTTTATAAAGTGAAATGATAATTCATTTTTCAACTATCAAATGATAATTAACTGTATATTCTGAACGAGGGGTGTTGGCATGAAATTGCCGTCATCTACGTAATGGAAGTTAACTACTGATGTTTTAAAGACCGTACGGAATGGAAATTAATTGAGCTATCGATTTATTTGAATCGAGATTCCCATTCCCCGCGAATGTGTACGAGTCACACCTGAGTATCCTCCATTTGAAACCGCCATTCCATTGATGTTTATTCCTCCGGAGAAAGGATTGACAAAAACTGGTGCCGGTCCTCGCGGTAAAACGATCAGCGAGTTCGGGTTTTGGTTTTTACCAAGGATCACAATTTTTTGGGGTTGCTGATAAAGGATGGGTCCTCCAATGCTGGGCATGCCATACAAATTTCCAGTTGGAACGACTACAACTCCAGTATTTTGGTTAACGGAGCGACCTACTTGAAATGATATACTTGCCCGCCAGTTGTCTTCGATTAAGTCGAAACTGATTCTCGTTGCATTAAATTGACCAAATGCACTGTCTAATTTGTCGTAGCCGTCCACCCAGGCGAGAAATGGAGTCGAACCATTTCCTACAACGACGGGTGGAAGTCCTGGTTGGTATAGTGTTGATTGACCATACCCCATTCCACCGGAATTTAAAATTTTAAGAAACATCTGAAGATGCCCAGGATATTCCTTGCCCACATAAATATAGTTCTCTGTCGTCCCCTCAAGCCACCTGAGAGCGTAAGCCTGATCTTCAATACAAAAGGAAGAAAGCTTGCTGTTAAATGATTTTCCATCTTTTCGAATTATACTTATCACCCCGGATTTTTTATCAAAAGCAGTAATCGAAGCTACGATTTTTCGAACTCCATCTGCGCTTGTGAATGTGCGGGCTTCCATAACAGAAGCAATAAGTAGAAGGCAAAATATTGGCTTTAATAAAGGCATCTAAAAAGAATCTAGTCTGAAAGCCGACAAATCGTCAAATCACAAGCTTGTTTTTTAGCCTTGAGGTTTCTTAAGGAAATACTACTCAGGTAGAATTAAACTTACCTTAAACCAAGCGATCAACGATGAAAGTAATTCTGTTTTTTTTCTTAATTTTCTCTATTTTTTCTGCAAATCAAGATTTAATATCTAAGGAATTACCTTTTGGTGTAAGGCCCAATATCATTCTCATGATTACCGATGACCAGGGGTATGCTCCTATTGGAAGGCATGGTAATCCGTGGATCAAAACTCCAAACCTCGATAAGCTGCATGGTCAAAGCACCCGCTTTGAAAGATTCTTGGTAAGTCCAACCTGTTCCCCTACCCGTGCTGCCCTAATGTCCGGCCGTCATCCTATGAAAAACGGAATTACACATACTATTCTGGAGCGGGAAAGGATGGCCTTAAGTACGGTGACCCTCCCGCAGGTATTGTCGAAAGCGGGCTATGTTTCAGGGATATTTGGTAAGTGGCATTTAGGTGATGAGGAGCCCTACCAACCACACAAGCGCGGTTTTGATGAAGCCTTTATCCATGGAGCGGGCGGAATTGGACAGAAATTTAATTGCTCCTGTGCCGATGTCCCAGGAAACAAATACTTTAACCCGACTATCAGGCATAATGGCTACTTCGTTCAGACCAAAGGTTACTGTACCGATTTGTTTTTCACTGCCGGAATGGGGTGGATAAAGAAAGTGAAGGACGAAGGAAAACCGTTCTTTGCCTATATTTCAACGAACGCCCCGCATGGACCATTCATTGCTCCTCCAAAAAACACCAAACGATTCACTGACCTTGACTTCTCTGAGAGAGATGCAGGATTTTATGGAATGATCGAGAACATCGACGAGAACATGGGACGTTTGATGAATAAGCTCGATGAATGGGATCTGAGCAAAGATACCATACTAATTTTTATGTCGGATAATGGTTCAGTTGGTTCGATGGTACGAGAAGGTTTAAAACTCGGAATCTCAAAGGATGGTGAGCCCATGGAAGGTTTCAATGCAGGAATGAAGGGGGCAAAAAGTTCGGCTGATGAAGGTGGAGTTCGCGTACCATTCTTCGTTCGTTGGCCAGGCATATTGGAGGCGGGTAAGGCTGTGGAAAGAATTTCCGCTCACATTGACCTCTTGCCAACACTCGCGGATATTGCGGGGATTGACCAATTGCCCAAGAGCCAAATCGAGGGACGAAGTCTCGTTCCTTTACTTAAGAATTCTAAGGCAAAGTGGAATGACCGCTATCTTTTTACCCAGGGTGCCCGTTGGAAAACCGGTTCCGAACCGACTGATCATATGTGGAAGCGATTTGCGGTTAGGAACGAGCGTTTTCGCCTAGTGGAGAACAAGCTCTACGATATGAAGAAAGATCCGTCCCAGAAGACCGATATTGCATCCGAGCATCCGGAGGTGGTAGATTCAATGCGGGATGCCTACGAGAAGTTTTGGAAAGAAACCCGCCCCTTGATGGTAAACGAAAAAGTTCCCATGTCCCCTACCCAGCCCTTCCATGTACTACACGCCAAGCAGTTGGAGAAAGGCGGCATTCCGGATTGGAAGGAGCCTGAAATTTAAAAAAGAGTCAATCACCCACAAAAAGAAAATGAGCCAAAACGAGGGTGTAAATTTGACTTAAATATTTGTTTTTGATGGTTTAGGGTAAAGTCTGCCATGAATTTTCTTTCTCAAACAACTCTCCTTTCATGGATGATTTATTTTGCTTGTTTGGTTCTTAATGCGGAAAAGGCGTTTGAGGGATATAATCATTGGGCTTTTAGGCCAATTGAAAATCCATTGGTCCCGAAAGTAAAGGACAGGGTATGGGCTACTGATTCAATTGACTCTTTTATTTTGGCAAAATTAGAGTCAAAAAAAATGTCACCGGCTCCAATTACGGATAAATATACCCTTTTACGAAGGGTTTACTTCGATCTCATTGGACTGCCTCCTAGTCCGGATCAAATATATAATTTTGTTTCAGACCACTCTGAGGATGCGTATCCAAAAGTGGTGGATGAATTATTGGGGTCACCCAGGTATGGAGAAAGATGGGGTCGACATTGGCTCGATGTTGCTCGCTATGCGGATACTACAGGTGGAGGGCGAAACAATCCTTTCCCCAATGCAAGTCGTTATCGTGATTACGTGGTAACCAGCTTTAACGAGGATAAATCATTTGATCGTTTCATCATTGAGCAAATTGCAGGCGATTTAATGCCTTCAAAATCTGAATCGGAATATAATGAAAATCTTACCGCCACTGGTTTTTTGGCATTAGGTCCTCACAATTACGAGCTCCAGGACAAGGAGCTTTTACGAATGGAGGTAGTAGATGAGCAACTCAATACAGTCGCCCAAGCATTTCTTGGAGTAACCTTGGGATGTGCTCGCTGTCATGATCATCCTTTTGATCCAATCGCGATACAAGAGTACTATTCAATAGCGGGTATTTTTCGTAGTACCAATAGTTTGGTGCCGGGTAATGTAGCCAGTTTTCATGAAAGAGAGTTGCTCGACGGTCACAGCGAGTCACGCAAAAGACATGATAAAGTCCTTACTTCTCTTCAAGAAAACTTGAAGGAAGCACTAGCAGAAATTAAGGCCACAGGTGGTAAAAGTGACAAGAAGCAAAGGTCTTTGGATCCTCTCACATTAAAAGGTATTGTAATAGATAATACGCACGCCAAGTTAGTGGGCAATTGGGTATCCTCAACCAATACCAGTGGATTCGTCGGTGAACAATATTTGCATGACGACGCGAAAGCAAAAGGAAGTAAATCGATCACCTTTAAAGCAAGCATTCCACAAAAAGGGGAATACGAAGTTCAAGTGTCTTATAGTCATGGCAAAGGCCGATCGATGAAAGTCCCCGTTACCGTGATGCATGCGGATGGTGAGCAAAAGATATTTATCGACCAAACAAAACCGCCATCTATTCTTGGTTTTTTTACCTCTGTGGGAATTTTTACTTTTGATCAGAGAGAAAGTGATGTGGTTCAAATTACAACTGAAGGAACAATCCGCCATGTAATTGCAGATGCAATTCGTTTAGTTCCAAGAAGCCAGCAGAAAAAAATAAATTTAATTGCACAGAATCAACCCATTAATCCTGAAAAAAAGTTACCATTACAAGAACGACTAAAAAATGCAGAAGAACGAGCCCAGAAGTTGAAGAAGGAAATTGAAGCTCAGAAAGCGAATGCTCCGATAAAAGTACAAAAAGTAATGTCTGTACGGGAGCACAAAAATGCCAGTAATTCCCCCGTTCATCTTCGTGGAGAAATTCGCTCCCAGGGTTCCGTCGTACCAAGAGGATTTCTAGTAGTTGCCACACCTGAGAACAGAGCCACTGAAGCGAAAATTCCTGCCGGTCAAAGTGGACGATTGCAGCTTGCTGATTGGATCGCCACGGCGGATAATCCATTGACAGCACGTGTTTTTGTGAACCGTGTATGGCATCATTTGTTTGGTCGCGGAATTGTTCGTAGCACTGATAATTTTGGTAAGATGGGAGATCGTCCATCTCATCCAAAACTACTGGATTATCTTAGTCATTTTTTTATCGAAAATAATTGGTCTACAAAATCTCTTATTCGCAAGATTGTACTTTCCAGCACTTATAGAATGTCCTCTTCGCATGTATTACCAAAAGATCCCGGGAATGAGTTGTTTTCTAGACAAAACCGACGCCGGTTAGAAGCGGAAGCAATTCGGGATGCTATACTTTTAGCCAGTGGAAATGTTTCTTTTCAGAATTCGAAAATCAATCAAAATCGTTCCTTATTTCAAAAGATTGATCGAAATAAAATTCCCGAATTATTTGAAGTTTTTGATTATCCTAATCCCGGCCTAGTTACGGGAAGCCGGAATACAAGTACAGTCCCCACTCAGGCCTTGTTTATGATGAATAATGAATTTATATTAAAACATGCAAAGGTTGTGGCTGAAAAAATTAATGCCCGTAGGGATTTGGACAATGGACAGAAAATAAAACTAGCTTTTCTGTCTTGTGTAGGTCGTAACCCTTACCACAAGGAAAATAAATTGGCGGTTCGATATTTGAGCCAAAGTTCCGATAAAAAAGAAAGTAGTATCGGGATAGATGGACTGGTGCATTCTCTTTTTGCATGTTTGGATTTCCGTTATCTCAATTGATTGATTTTAAATTATGATGAATCAATACAACAGAGAACTTTCCAGAAGAAGCTTACTGAAAGCAGTTGCCTGTGGGTTTGGCTCTCTTGCCCTTACCGGGCTTCAGCAGGCAAATGCCTTAACCTCAACCTCCTTGCTTGCCAAGCCCGCCCTATTTCCGCAAAAGGCCAAAAGAGTAATTTTTATTTTCATGGCCGGTGGACCCAGCCATGTCGATACATTCGATTACAAACCAGAGCTATTTTCGAAGGATGGAAAGAAAATCGATTTTGTGGGAGTTCGCACAAATACATTTGGAAAAGAGAGCAAACGTACTTTGATGAAACCTCTATGGGATTTTAAGCAGCATGGTCAGTCTGGTAAGCATGTTTCCTCTTTATTTCCCCATATTGCCAAACATGTTGATGAATTGGCCTTTATTCACTCCATGCATACCGAAGGAGTCGCCCATGGCCCTTCCACCCTTTTCATGCATACCGGAGCAACTAATTTGGTTCGGCCATCGATGGGAAGTTGGATCTCATATGGACTGGGAACAGAAAATCAAAATTTACCTGCATTCGTAACGATTTCTCCATCTTCCAGTAAGGGAGGCCCGCGAAATTATGGGAATGCTTTTTTACCCTCTATTCACCAAGGTACGGCATTGGGAAGAGCGGGTGATGTTAGTGATGCAAAGATTAGAAATATTGAAAACTCCATGCTCTCTAATAGAGAGAGAAAAAATAGATTTGATCTTTTACAAGGTTTGAACTCGGTTCAGAACGATTCATTTCCCTTGAACGATAATCTTGAGGCGACCATTGAGAATTATGAGCTGGCTTGGCGAATGCAAATGGAAGCACCCGAGTTAACGGACTTAAAGGAAGAATCTAAGTCTACCCAAAAAATTTACGGAATTGATGAGAAAGAGACTGAGTACTTCGGCAAGCAATGCCTGCTAGCAAGGAGAATGGTTGAGCGGGGAGTCCGCTTTGTAAGCGTCAATTACTCCGATGAATCGGCAAATCCCCGATGGGACCAACATGGCAACCTCGCCAAGCATGCGGTTCATGCAAGAGCCACCGATAAACCGGTCGCCGGATTGTTGCAGGATTTGAAGTCCAGGGGCTTACTTGAAGATACTTTAGTTTGGTGGGGTGGTGAGTTTGGACGAACCCCTTTTTCTCAAAATAATGATGGTCGCGATCATAATCCACGCGGATTTACTGTTTTTCTTGCCGGTGGTGGTATCAAGCCAGGTTTTTCTTATGGGGCAACTGATGAAATTGGTTCTGTTGCTGTAGATAAGCCCGTACACATGCATGATTTACATGCGACCCTATTACATGCACTTGGCCTCGATCACGAACGGCTAACCTATCGGCATTCTGGGCGAGATTTTCGACTAACGGATGTTCATGGATCGGTGGTAGAGGGTTTGTTTTCTTGAAACTTTTCTGACCAACTTACAATATCTGGCAAAAAATAAAAACCTAGATTTTATAATCTACTTAGCGGTTCATTAGTCTGCATCATTTAATTCCGGATCCTCATAGTTATAGTAAAGAGCTTGCAAGATTTCGTGACAGATGTTATTTATAATCGCTTTCTCTAATTTTTGTACCCCCCCTCCATTATCATGTCTGAATTAAGTGATTTAACTATTAAGGTAGTGCCACGCGACCAAACTGGGCGCCAAGCTTGTAACAAACTCCGTGCTTCCGGAAGAATTCCGGCAGTTTTTTACGGTAAACAAATTAATAAGTCCTATTCAATTGAAGACCGTGCTATGCGTATTCTTTTGAGAAAATCCTCAGGAACCTCTTCATTATTCCGTTTGCTTGGAGAGGAAGGGGAAGATGAACTTGTTTTGATCAAAGACATGCAAATGGATTCTATCAAGGATACCATAACCCATATTGATTTTATTCAGGTAAATCGCGGTGAAGATCTCCAAACTAAGGTGCCCCTTACTCTACTTGGAGAAGCGGAAGGAGTTAAAACACAGGGAGGCATTTTAGAGGCACTTGTAAATGAAGTGGAAATTCGCTGTCGACCAAGTAATTTACCCTCACAAATTGAACTTGATATTTCAAATCTAGGTTTAGGTGAAAATTTACAGGTCAAAGACTTGCCAGTCCTCGAAGGAATCAGTTACGTTGGGGAATTGGACGGAATGCTTGTTTCTTGCGTAGGTAGTGCTGGAGGTCGTTCGTCGGCAGGAGATGATGAGGAAGGCGAGTCAGATGAAATGCCTGCAGATCAAGAATCTACCGAAGAGGCAGATTCCAGTGATTAGTGTAGAACATTTATAATCACAAATACTTACGATTGCAGATGACTCGTGGCAAATTTCGCAATAATTGGACTTGGAAATCCTGGAATTACTTACCAAAGCACTAGGCACAACCTAGGTTTTTGGTTACTTGATAATATCGCGGAAAAAGATAATGTACAGTTTAAGAAAAGCGAAGAATTTCATGCCGATTATTTAATTATGAAACGCAATGATAAAAAAGTTCTTCTAGTAAAGCCTAAAACTTTTATGAATGAAAGTGGACGCTACCTTTCAGCGATTTTGAATTACTT
Organism: Opitutales bacterium; assembly: GCA_029252505.1. GTDB lineage: Bacteria > Verrucomicrobiota > Verrucomicrobiia > Opitutales > Seribacteraceae > Seribacter. The sequence continues at coordinate 22,609 of JAQXBH010000009.1, forward strand.
TCGTTTCTCACCCGAGAATGTCATCGTAGTTCATGATGAGTTAACTTTACCATTCGGAGAAATTAAAATTTCCAAAAATAAGGGAGCCGGCGGTCATAATGGTGTAAGTAGCGTCATTTCTTCACTTGGAAATTCCTTCGTGAGATTTAGACTCGGAATCGGGAATAAACCTTTTCCTCAAATGAATCTTGCCGATTTTGTGCTTTCCAAACTTTCTTCTGAAGAATGTTTATATTTAGAAAGTAAAAAAGATACTTTTTATAACGCTCTTTTTGATATTTTAGATAATGGAATAGATGCCACAATGAACTTAATTAACCAAACAAAACGATCCCAATCAACCTCATGAACAAGAGAAACTACTTAGCAACTATTGTATACAATGCCCGCGGGGCAGACGGATCCTCTGACGAAATGATTCCAAAATTAAGTGAAATTATTCGCCAATCAGATGGAGAAGTAAAGAAAGTAGAAAATCAAGGAAATCACGATTTTATTTATCCTCAAAGTAAGGAAGTGACTTCAGGAACTTATCTCCAATTTGAAATTGAAGCCGACGCAGAAATGCCTATCCGTTTGAAAGAAAAATTAAAGTTAGAAAAAAAAGTTGATCGCGTTCTAATTGAACGCAGGTAAAGTAATTTAAATCTTTATATCTTCTTCGACAACTTATCATGGCATCGTTAAATAAAGTTTTACTTATTGGCAATCTTACCCGTGATCCTGATGTAAGAATGATGAGCAATGGTCGCCCGGTTTGTAATTTCGGTCTTGCTTTAAATCGCTCTTACAAAGATGCAGAGGGAAACCGTAAGGATGAAACTACTTTTGTTGACGTCGAATCCTTTGGTCCTCGGGCTGAAGCAGTTGGTAAGTTTTTTACCAAAGGCAGGGCTATTTTTATCGAAGGGAGACTGAAGTTAGATCAATGGGAATCTAAAGAAGGCGAAAAGAGAAGTGCATTAAAGGTGGTTTTAGACAGTTTTGAGTTTGTTGATTC
>JAQXBH010000025.1 GCA_029252505.1 Opitutales bacterium
TCTCCCTAATTTGTGATTTAAATTAATTATATTTTTTAACTCTTGGAGAATCTTGGAATTACTAGGCCAAGGAATTCCGGAAAGTTTTACTCCAACAAGATCAGATAACTCATAAGCAACGGCATAACGCAATATATCATTTTCAGAATGACGAGCATTTTCCACAACAGCACATGGGATGTCAAAGGCAACCAAATGATCGAAAAATTGATCATTTTGATCGTCTAAAAAGTCAGCCAAATCAGGAAATATTGAAAGAAGTGAACTAGGAGGCAATTTTGGTCGAGTTAACGAATTTCTCTCTATTAAAAATTTCGAAACCAACTTGTGGTGATGACGGAGTGATTGCGAGGTTATTATATTGGTTTCCCTAGTTAAATATCCTGCTCCGTTTAGAGGAATATCGCTAATGAAAATGACATAACCATCCTTTTCATAAATACCTCCCTTAGCATCTTTGAGAGAAGACTGATAAAGAGTATGAGCAAGATCAGCCTCGAAACACCAAAGACTAACTGGTAGGAGGATAAAAGCTAGGTAGTAAAAACATTTCATATGTTGCATGGTAGCAACACCGGATTCGGCTTTTGGCTAGGTGTAAACCTGATCAAAAATCATCCAAGTCTGAATCGGAAGCTTCCTGACCAAATACACCAGACTGGGCCTTGCCGCCTTTCCTGACATTAGATGACCTGATAGGAACAAGCTTTTTGGTCTGCGGTGGTGTTAATTGAACTGCTTTTCTGGCAGAATCAGGAATATTTCCTTTTTTAAGTTGTTCTTTGAAAGCATTGGATTCAGCACTTTTAGCCTTTACATTTTCAGAAATAGCATAGGACTCAGCGACGATGTCCTTTGCGGCCAAACAAAGGTCTATGTCGGTAGCAGCAACAGCAACAACCATTTCGCGCCCAGAAATAGGATGAACTAAAGTCTTTGAATATTTGACAGTTGTGCCACTAACATCCCGACCTTCAAATTCTTGTTTCATTTTTGCAGATATACTTTCTGCAGCTTCTGTTAGTGATTTGTTTAAACCAACAGACTTAGTCTGAACAAGGCTTTCAGCAACTTTTTTTGTCGCGATGTCAGATAGCAGAGCAAATTGTGCATTCTTCTTGGCCAAAACTGGAGCTAACATACGAGCTTTGTTATCAGCAGTTGTTCCATTACCAAGTCCACGGGCAGCAACACCTAAAACCCAGCGCTTACCATTTTCATCAATGTAGCTTTTGGACCCACCAATTATGGACCAATCTTGTGTTTTCAACCAATCTCTCAGACTTAACTTATTTGGTTTAGGCTCTGTAATAAGGGGAATAGCCATTAAGGATGCATGAGCAGCTTGCTCTGCTCCTTTACTCCAACCTACAATAACCGATACCTCAAATTGTTCTGTGTCTTCATCGTAACTTTCATAGCTTTGAACCACAGAGGCTCCAGCGAGTGGCATCTCTGCCATAATGGAAACCGTACTTGCCATTTTGTCTTCAACCACACCTTTAAGCTTTTTGGCCTCTTCAAGAAGTTTTTCGTACTCAGCTTGAGCTTGAAAATACTCAGCTTTCCGCTTCTCGTATTTAGCTTTTTTCTTTGCATCAATCACATTGGGATCATAATTAGAATCGACTTTCTTAATAATTCCATCGACGAAATTATTGAAACGATCGCCAAATGTAACACCGGCATCTGCATCAGCTTCTGCAACACCTAAATCAGCAGCAATTTTTTGAAATTCTTTCAACGAGCGTTGAGCAATTCTTTGAGCTTTTTGGGAATCTTTATTTAAAGCCGCGTGTACATCATTACCGGGTATTTCAAGTAGGTCCCGGGCGGACATTTTACCATTAAACGCTTCAGCGATTTTAGCTTTGCACTGCATGATAGCTCTTGTGTAAAGACCACCCCTAATCACTAAAAAATCGTCGCTGATTGCAGGATCTTCGATAGTAGCTGCAACTGTTGCAGAAACGAAAATCCTTTTCTTCTTGGCATCGTAACCAAGAGAGAGCCTGTCGTTAAGAAACTCTTCTGCATATTTAGAAGCAGGAACAAAATCATTCGACTCAACTACGCTTTCATCGCTACCATCTGTGGTTGATTGAATAACTTCTATTTCTTTAAGACCTTCATCTTCGCTTACATTAACTGTCTCTGTTTCAGCAACTCCACCTTGTTCAGGCTGAAAATCCTGAGCATAAAGACAGATACCGAAAACACTACATAGGAAGGTTATTAATAATCTTTTATTCATTTTTTTGTATAGTTTGAATTAGGGGCAACTAGTTTAAAGTAAATGTTAAATGATTAGGTTTATGCGACACTAACACTAATGAACTGTCGGGAAAAAACTTATTTGTTTCCGATAAAAGAGTAGATGTCAACAAATCTGTGGCACCAAGGTAACGTAAGCTAAATTTTAGGGAACCGGGCGAAAAGGTGCTTTGCGAGTCACTCGTGCCAGGAATCCACTCTAACTGGTCCGAGATAAATTCAGTGAATTTCTCGTCAAGTTTGCTCGAACCACGAAAGCTAATTTCTATCTCTCTGCCATTTTGCACCATATCTGCAATCAATTTTCCAATCTTATCACGGAGTGTATTCTCCATACCTAATAATGCTTTCTCGGCTACAAGTTGTCTCCTGCGAGAGGGGTCACTCAAGAAATTGGTGCTCGTTCTTGGATTATTTCTGTGAACCAAGAGAACCTTTTGGTTTATAGGATCAACGATTTCAAGGGTGAGCTGGAGCTGCGTACCAATTTTAAAGGTTGTTGGGTGCTCCCGATCAATGAATTTAGAACGAAGTCTTATCACATAATCAGCACCTGAAAGATTTTCGGTAATTTTAAAGCCAATGTCTTTAAAGAAGATGCTAAATTCATCTCCTATTTCGTTTCCAGATGAATAATCTACATAAAACAAAGGGTTTCCAATGGCTGACATATATTTGCCCAGCTCGCGGCTAAAATCAGCAGCAGTGACCAACGCTGCAATTTTAACTTTGTAAAATCTCCCCTCCTTGCCTTCTGCCAAGACTTTTGAACGCAAAACTTCCCCCAAGGACATACTGAAGTTTTTAAACCGTGCACTATCAGGATCTAGGTTACGTACCTGACCCGTCGCAACTACAGTGACACCCATAGCATGCTCCACGGCATTTCTTCTCGCTGAAGCCAAAGCATCTTCTCGGGCTTGTTGGAGCTGTCCTCCACGAACTTCAGCCATACCTACGGCTTCAACTTTTAAATCTCGCTTGGGGGAATGATTGTTGTCGAAAGATATACTTGGGCTACCACCAGCAAGAGAAGCTAGGTTGGAAGCATCTTTGACATGCACTTCAGAAAGAAGAAAACCTATAAAAATTTGATTCTCAATTACACGGGAATCAAATACATAAGCACCTCTCAAAAATTGGTTTGTTTCTACATGAACAAAATCTGAAAAAAATTCGGTTAGCTTTTCCTTGGTTTCCCCATTAACAGTCATCGATGTTGATTTCGTTTCAGACACCGTTTTAGCTGTCATCTTACTGCCTAAAACAGAGGCCAGTTCGCGTTGTGCCAGGATTCGTACAGTTTCAATGGCCGTAGATAAGTTAGCATGTTGGGAAACCTCCAACATACTAACCGCCAAAATATAATCCCCTAAACTATCATCATTATCGAGGCGAACACCCGCAACGCCCGATTCGACTAAATCATCAAAGTGAGTCTGAGGGGATGCGACTAAGGAACTTAGAGAAAGATGTAAAAATAGAAGAGTTAGTCCTGACCTAATTTTCACAGCCTACAAAAACTATCGCTCCCACTCCTGTGGATATGATAAACCTAGAGAGGTTGCAAAAATCGGATTTTGTCTGAACCAAGACCTATCCGAGGATAGCTGATCTTGGGCATATCGAGCACCAGGGCTTTTATCCCATTTGTAAATAGTCAATGTTGATTTATTTTTTCCAGCTTCTGCACGGGCGTAGGCGAGTGGTATGGACACACCGGCGTCTTCATACCATACAACGAGTTGGTTATCGTTGGTGATTCCGTGGTTAGAACCCCTATCGATACTCATCTTATTGATGTCAAAACCGGCAACCCCTTGAACAGTTGCAGTGATTGGAAACTCATTCCCGAATGCCGGAAGTGCTTTTTTCATGGCGTCCACAATAGCTTCCTTGATGACCTGACCTTCTTGCTCGGGAGAGAAGCCTCCCAGGTAATCGCCAGTTACGATATCCCTGATGAGATTTCTTTTAGCTACCCCTATAGTCTCAATTGGACGACCAACTGCGCTTTGCTTCTCATCTGCAATCACGAAGATAACTGAAACCGTGTAGGTAAGCTCGTCACTACCATCGTACATTGCAGTTTTCTCACCACCGAGAATCAAACTCGCTTGTAGATAAAGGTCGAATTTGTCACGCTGTACAGGTTCGGAATAGGCGACATCTCCAATATCTGCTAATTCTGATGATAGTGCAAAAACATCTCCCGTAGAAGATTTCATGTAAACATCAAAGCGCTTTAGGTATGCTATCGTCTTTTCAAGGTAGCTCCTGGCAACTTTTAATTGGTTCCGATTGATATCAATTTTATTGCCCTTACCGGTCGTGTCCAGTCTTAGGCTTTTGAATTCAACAAGCATATTCAATTCATCCGTCCGGGATGTCTGGGAATCAAAGTTCATCGGAAGCTTAATTGGCCCCTTCGATGCCATAACATCACCCTTTGAAATAACACCCTTCGATCCAATCGATTTTGTTGGGGCAGGTTTTGACGACTGACATCCTGCAAAGGCAAAGAGTAAGAATACAGCTAGAAAAGATTTCATAATATGGAGGTAGAATTATCAGCAATAAAGCATAGGTAATCTATGCTTTTTTATTCCAGCAAGGATGATTTCTCTTATTTTCAAGGTATTGAGTGTAATTTTTGACTTCCTTCGCATAGGAATTAAAGTCTTTGATTTGACTTAAGCCCTTGGCAAATTTTGATCCAAGTTTAATTTTTTCAAATGTACCAGCATTGTCCACTTTGGATTTGAGATTTTGGAAAGCTGCAATGTTTTTGACGATAAGAGCAATCGAATTAATCGCTTTTTTGTTGGCATCTTTACTGATTTTTTCAGTTCGGGTTAGTGCTTCACTTATATTGTCTAAGCGCTTTTGTGCATCAGCATCTCCAGAGTCGGCTTTTTCTTTCAGGGCTGTAAGAAGCTCATTTGAAGCCTGGCTAACGGAAATACCTTTTTCTTCAGCATTCTTACGAGCTTGTTGATCAAATGAAGAGAAATCGCGGTTGGTATTAACAATCGATTGTAATTCATTCATCTTTTCAGATAAGCCCTTAACATAGTTTTCGAAGGTATCACCAATCAACTGATCCATATCGGGATCCCCAACAGCTTTGAATTGTGGAACCGGTTTATCCAAAATAGTTTTGTATGACTTTTCATCTTCAGCAGAAACCTTACCTACTTTTTTCTTGGATGCACAACCATTGAGGAAGACAAGGGACGCTAAAATGAGTGATGAAAATATCTGAAATTTGTTCATTGGTTTATAGTTAAGGATTATGTTAAAAAGATCCCTTAAACATCAGCTAGCCATATCAGTCAAATTAAAATTTAAAATTAATTGGTTAATTTTTAACGCTCGTTTGAAAGATTTTCTAAGGATAATTCGTAACATGATCATGAATAGTCAAAATAGAAAACGAGCAACCAACCGTATACAATTTATAAAAGCCTCAATCGTATGCATGCCCCTTGTTGGTTATTACACACTATTTGTTTTGGGTCTGATCTATTTTAAGCAGATGAACATTATTTCAGATAAAACATCTCACACTTCTGCTTTGATTTCATTCTTTGCGGATCAATAACTCAAAAAAACAAATTTCTATAATTCAAACCTACAACATTCATCATGAAAACTCTTCTTTTGTTTATTTTCTCGCTAAATATTCTGTGTAATAATCTTTTCGGTACAAGTTCTCAAAACGTTGGAATTGGTCAAAATCAGTCTCAAAACATGGGAAAAGGTATGATTTTGGGTGGTATTCTAGGAGGAGTACTGGGGAATCAAAAAAATAAAAGTGTCAATGGCATTCTTATTGGTGGAACCATTGGTGCTATAATCGGAAGCGAAATCGGAAAAAATAAGGATTACAGGAAAGCGCAAAAGGGCGCCACTCACTCTTATACCTTGCAATCTAAAAGATCCCACTCCGGCGTAAGAATGCATCCTTCAACTTACTGCAACAACACTCCTCCTTATTCCAGTATACCCAACGACGAAATTATAAATGCTAGAAGAGATGCAGAAATCGCCGAAACTGAGTTACGACTTATTGAAAGCAAAATTCGGGAGAAACAGCGAAAAGAAAGATTGCTCAACGAATACCGCGTGAGGGAAAGCATGGCCAGGCAGAGAATTATGGATCTGCAAGTCAACCAACACTACAACCATTAAAAAAACACACCCAGGAAATGCGTATTCTAGCCACCTTCTTGGTTCTCTTTAGCTGGCTTGGATGTAACTTTAATGTTTTCTGTAAGGATGCACGGGAATACTCGTTTTCTCTTCATGACCTGAATGTATCCCTCCGCCCAGAATATAGAGAAATTACTACGAATAATGGACAAGCTTGTATGGTTTTGTACAGCGTCTATTCAGGAGGTCAGTTTCTTCATCCAGAGGGCCAAGGTGGACGAATGCAGAGTTGTGGCAAAAGAGAACCAGATGTAATAAATTTAATCTCGGAAAAGAAACAGTTAGGGTGGATGATTTTAGGTTGGGGTATTTGTGGAAATACAATGTCCCGCAAAGTGGAGTTGATCCTACCCTCCCCTCTTTCCAAATCCTACTTTCACAAGACCCTTATATCCAAAACTACACCGAGCCTAAATTATCTGCAGGATAATCGGTTGGAGATTTGGTACTTCCAGCAAAATTGGGGAAATGGAAATACATCTGAAAGTTTCTTTGTTCCAAGAAAACTGGTTATCGATCAGTCTTTCTGGGGTACACATTCCTTTCCTGGAAATATTTTTAAAAACATCGCTTGGTTTGAAAAAAATGAAAATGATCTAGGCTTAAAGCCTGGTTTCCTGGGTCTTTTCACAGCGGGAATTCAGGATCTAAATCCCCTACTTATGCAATATGCTCTCGATAACCACTACATTGAATCCCAAAAAGATTGATCGAT
>JAQXBH010000028.1 GCA_029252505.1 Opitutales bacterium
ACCGGTTCCTTTTTTTCTGATGTTTCGGATGCATCCGGAACCTCTTTACTTGATGTCGGAAAGAGAACTTGGTCGCAAGAAATGTTTGATTGCATGGGATGGCCAATCTCTTGGATGCCTGAAGTTACTGAATCAACTGAAGTTTCCGCCAAAATTTCCACGGAAGCCGCAATGCTAACCGGTTTGCTTGAAGGAACCCCTGTAGTAGCGGGTGGCGGAGATTGTGCGGCTCAGGCTGTTGGCTCAGGAATTGTAGAAGAGGGAAAAATTTCTGTTACATTGGGGACGAGTGGTGTTGTGTTTGCCCAAAGTGACGAATACCGCGTCGAGCCTAATGGTAAATTACATGCATTTTGTCACGCGGTTCCTGGGAAATGGCATGTAATGGGAGTAATGCTATCTGCCGCAGGTTCTTTTCAGTGGTATAAGAATCAATTTGGAATGGAAGAGCAAAGAATTGAAAATGAGGGTGGTGCAAATGCTTATGAAACACTTACAGGAGAAGCCCAGCAAGTAATTGCGGGTTCAGAGGGTTTATTTTTTCTTCCTTATTTATCGGGCGAAAGAACACCCCATCCAGACCCTTATGCGAGGGGTTGTTTTATCGGTATGAATTTACGCCATCAGAAAAAACATCATACCCGAGCAGTTTTAGAGGGAGTCTCCTATGGCTTAAATGATTCGTTATCCCTGATGAAAGAATTGGGTATTGACCCAAATGAAATTATACTTTCTGGCGGCGGTTCACGTTCTGCGTTATGGAAGCAAATGCTTGCCGATATTTTTGCCACTCCTTGTGCAATGGTGAATGCATTAGAAGGTGCAGCTTATGGGGCGGCAATTCTTGCCGCGGTTGGAGTAGGTGGATTTGGAAGTGTACAAGAGGCATGTAGCACTTTTATTCAAAAAGTTGAAACAGTGGATCCTGGTCCAGACCTAGAAACCTACAAGCGAAATTATCCTATTTATAAATCTTTATACCCAAGCCTGAAGGCTCAGTTTTCCATGATTGCAGAGTCGAATGCAGTAAACCAATAAATAAAAATGGATAATACTTACGAATCCAATAAACTACTTGGTGAATACTTGTTGTTTCACTACGGATCGGATGAGCTGTTAATGCCTTGGTCGGATGGTCCTCAAAATGGTTTTCGGTTTCCCGTTCGTACTGTCCGTGAACTTATCGATCACAGTTCACTTCCTTCTTCTACTCCTTCTCGTGCCTTTGATGTCGGTTGTTCCGTGGGTCGATCTACATTTGAAATCGCAAATTTTTGTGATGAAGTGGCTGGCTGTGACCTGTCTCATTCCTTTATATCTGCAGCTCGATCTTTAGTCGATAATAGGCAACTACCCTACGAGTATTTAGTGGAAGGAGACAGTTATCAAAATGCAGTCGCAAAGGTAGAGTTTGACTCAAATAAGAAAATTTCATTTTTCACAGCAGATGCCTGTTCTTTACCCTCCGAGTTAAATGAGTTTGATTTGGTTCATGCAGCCAATTTGATCTGTCGATTACCCGATCCCTCGCTTTTCTTAAATCGACTTCCACAATTAGTTAAACCGGGCGGGCAACTTCTTTTAGCTACTCCATTTACTTGGTTGGATGAATATACACCAAGAGAAAAATGGATCGGATCCGGTGACTCGGAGCAAAAGTTGGTGGAATGTTTGAAACCTTATTTTGAATTGGAAAAAAAAGTGGAATTGCCTTTTGTCATTCGTGAACATAGAAGGAAATTTCAATACAGTGTTTCAATTGGTACTCGATGGAGACGGATTGGGAGTTCGGTGTAATCGTTTATTCATCTCTTTGAAGGAATTTTTAGAAAAGTTAGTTTATAATTTGAAAATTCCCCAAGTTGAATTCTTTCCAATATTTCAAGATTAAGAGCAACAGCGAATCGCCAAAATGATTAAACTGGATCAATTTGTAAGGAATATTTCCTCCTATTCTGAGCCTCATTCAAATTATTCTGATTGTTTGAAAGCATTGTGGTGGGTCCAAAAGGGAGATTGGGTAAAAGCACATGATATAGCTCAAGATGAGGGTACCATGCAGGGTGATTGGATACACGCATATCTCCATCGATTGGAGGGAGATTTAGGAAATGCGGCTTATTGGTACAGTCGAGCGTCAAGACCGGTTAAACAAAATGAATGCCTGGACGAAGAATGGAAAGAAATTGCAGTTCATTTCCTTTCCTTAGAACCTGAAATTTAAGATCTTTATGAATTTGGAAACAAAAGGAGTGTTTTCTTCCGATAAGCATAAAAGAGATGATCTATTAGAGACGGAGAACAGGTGGGAATTGTTTTCGCCGTTTAGTTTATTAGTCCTTTGTTCGATGAGCATTCTTTTTATACGATCTGCTCAAGCTTACACGGGAGGTAGTCAATGGCAAATGCAGGTGATTTGGGTCATTCTTGGTTTTTTAATTTATGTACTTGTCTCCGTTGTAGATTATCATTTTTGGATGCGATTTGCGCATGTTATTTATGTATTGGGAGTTATTTCTTTGGTATTTGTCTTTTTATGGCCCCAAAAATACGGGGCACAGAGGTGGATAGATTTAGGGTTATTCAAAATTCAGCCATCCGAATTTGCAAAAATTGTGACCCTGATACTTGGCGCGAGTATTATGGCAAGGTCGGAAATTGGAAATTTAAAAGACTCTTTTAAGGGAATTTTTAAACTTGGATTTTGCTTTGCCTGTCCAATGTTCTTGATTTTCAAGCAACCTGACTTAGGATCAACATTAGTTTTTCCACCAATAGCATTTTCAATTTTGTACGTCGCCCGCATACCTTATCGGTTTTTTGTTGCTACAGCTCTCCTGTTTGTAGTGATAATTGGTGTGTTGGGTTATGACGTTTTTCGTTATTATCAATATAAATCCGAGAACCCGCATCCAAATGAAGCAATTGTTGCTTATGAGGATACAACTCTCATACCACTCAAGGACTATCAACGTAAACGCATCCTCACTTTTCTAGCACCAGAAGTCATGGACCCAAATGGAATTGGAGCAAATTGGAATCGTATCCAAGCTCTCATTGCTGTTGCCACCGGTGGAATATCTGGCAAAGGCTTGGGTAATGGCATGCAAGCAAAGTTGGGATATCTACCCTCTGCCGTCGCACACAACGATTTTATTTTTGCGGTGCTAGCAGAAGAATCTGGATTTGTAGGAGGAATGACAGCAATTGCTGCATACTTCATTCTTATCTTTGGTTGTTTAAAGGTAGCTTCCAAGGCGTCCGATCGTTTTGGGGCAATGCTTGCAATAGGAGTTTCTGTCCTGTTAATGACCCATGTTTTCATTAACATTGGCATGACAATTGGCATTACTCCAATTACTGGCTTACCGTTGCCTTTTCTTAGTTATGGGGGATCATTTTTGATCTCCTGTTTTATCTTACTTGGGTTGGTTCAGAGTGTTTATCGACACAGAAAGGAATTTAGATGATTAAGAAGCTTATTCTAGCATTCTTACATTTTATTCTGTGGACGATCGGGTTTTCTATCCATCATAAAAATGGCCAGAAATACCAAACGTAGACCTAATTATTCAAAGCGCAGAAGATCCAACAAGAAAGCAGAGAAAAAAAAGCTTGAGGCAGATAAAAATGATCTGACTTTACCTCCCATGGAACCTACCCCTATCTCCATTGACAAAGGTAAGTTAAGGGAGGAAGCGATTGAGCGAGCTAAAAAACGCCCGATTCGTGAGAGAATACTCGCTTTTTTTCGGCGAGAAACAAAGCAGGATTATAAAGAACTAATAATCAATACAGAGGCTCTTGAGAGGCGAGTAGCATTAATTGAGAATGGTGTTTTACAGGCCTTTGATGTCGAGCGACTCGACGAAGAGAGAATGGTGGGGGCAATTTTTAAGGGAAAAGTTCAAAACTTAGAACCCGGATTGAAAGCCGCTTTTGTTAATATCGGCCAAGAAAAAAATGCATTTTTACATTACTGGGACATGCTTCCCGGTGCAAACAACGACCCCTCGATTGAAATCGTTCGAGAAAATAAGAGAAAGACTCCACACAATCGGGTAGAGGCAAAATCCATTCAGGAAATTCCCAAAGTTTTTCCAGTTGGTTCAGAAATTATTGTACAAATTACCAAAGGGCAGATCGGGAGTAAGGGACCACGAACCACTACCAATTTATCACTGGCGGGTAGATTTCTTGTTTTGATGCCCTACGCTGGTCAATGCGGCATATCGCGAAAAATTGATGATAAACCAGAGAGGAGTCGTTTAAAACGAATTATCAGCAATCTTTCTTTGCGTGAAGGAATGGGAGTAATTATAAGAACAGCCGGTCAGAATAAACCAGAGCGATTTTTCGACCGTGACCTGCACCTTTTACTTCAACAGTGGGATGAAATTGAAGCCAAGATGAAGTCACAGGATAGCCCGTGCTTTTTGTATCAAGAACCGGATTTGATCGGTTTAACGGCACGAGATTTCCTTACAGATGACATTGATCGTGTACAAATTGATCGAAAAGAGGATTACACAAGGCTTATTGAAACGATTCAGCGAATTTCTCCCAAATCAAAATCAAAAGTCACTCATTTTGATGAAGAAATTCCCATTTTTGAACGATTTAATGTGGAGCGTCAAATCGAGCAGACATTTATGCGACGAGTTTTGCTCCCTTCCGGTGGTGAGATAGTAATGGAGGAAACGGAGGCACTAGTATCAATTGATGTAAATACCGGTAGTCATAAAGGAGATAGAAAAGACGGAAAGAATTTTATTTTACAGGCCAATATCGAAGCCGCAGCTGAGGTTTGTCGTCAAATGAGACTTCGAAACTTGGGCGGTTTGGTAATTATTGATTTCATTGATATGAAAAATAAGGGGGACCAAAGAAAGGTTTTCCAAAAAATGAAATCTTCCATGGCGGATGATAAAGCGAAGCATAACATTCTCCCCATCTCTCAATTGGGAATTATGCAAATTACTCGTCAGCGACATGATGAGAGTAATTCAAGTGGAATCTACGAACCGTGCCCTTATTGTTCCGGTCGTGGAATTGTAAAATCTCCCCGGGCAGTCAGTATCGAAATTCAGAGAAAAATTACCAGCGTTGTGCGTCGATTCAGAGAAGAAAATATTGAAAAAGAAGCGAATTTAAAAATCTTCCTGCATCCTAGCACTCTACGACGTTTACGGGGTCCTGATTCAAAGTTGATTGATCGAATGGAGCGAAATTATGGATTGAAGTTAACCTTTGAGGCTGCAGAAACATACCACGTAGAAAACTTCAAATTGATTGATGAGTCTACCAGTAATGAAATTCGATAGATAATATCATGCGTATCCTTGCGGCTTTTGATAAATGCAAGGATTCCCTGTCTGCTCGGGAAATCTGTGCACTTGCTCAAAAAGTAGTTTCTAAACAACCTGTTACCCATGAAATTGAGTGTGCCCCATTAACTGATGGCGGGGAAGGATTTGCTCAGTTATTAACCGAGCGAAAAAGTGGTACTTATCATTCAATTTTGGCTTCCGACTCAATTGGAGAGGAAAAAGAAGTAAGATTTGGTATTGTTCCATTTGACGAACTAGAACCCAATCTTCGTGAGTTTGCAGATTTACCCGACCATGGTAGTTATGCAGTAATTGAAATGTCTTCAATTTCCGGATTGTCGGACTTACCACTAGAAAAGCGAAATCCATGGTTAACTTCAACGGTTGGGGTAGGGCAGTTACTTGCTGGAGCTGCCTCCTTGAAGGTCAGTGCAATAATCTTAGGGATTGGTGGAAGTGCAACAAATGATATGGGATTGGGTGCACTGAGTAGTTTAGGGATGCGGTTTTTAGACAAAGAAAAACAACCTATTTCTTTTCCGAATCCTGAAAGCTGGGGTAGAATACTAGCCATTTCTCCTGATAAACTGGTTTCACTACCTCCCATTCGTATAGCCTGCGATGTGACTAATCAATTATTGGGAGAGGGGGGGGCCACCTTTCAATTTGGTCTCCAAAAAGGACTATCCATCAGTCGAAGAGACGAAATGGAAAACAATATGGAAATAATGTCTGAACGGTTGGCTCAAATATTTCAAAAGCCATTGGATTTTAGGGAGGAAGAAGGAACAGGCGCAGCAGGAGGAATTGGGTATGGTTTAAGCGTAGCATATGATACCAAGTTTGTGCCGGGATTTTCCTTCGTTGCCAAATGGTTTGGTCTAGAAAAATCGATTCAACAAGCAGATTTGATTTTGACTGGAGAAGGAAGGTTTGATCAAACATCACTAATGGGAAAAGGTCCCTATGAAATTATTCGAATGGCTTCAAAGTATAATAAAAATGTAATTTTATTAGCAGGTTCCGTAGATGATGACGCAAAGAAGAAATGTATGAATGAGTTTTCTAATTTAAAAATCGAGACGTTTGGGAATGATCAATTCACATTAGAGGAAAATTTACTCAATGCCTCCGATTTATTTCAACAAAAATTATACGATCATTTATCCATCAATCAGTGAATTCTACCGAATCTCAAAAAGCACAGGAATTACGATTTAAACGTATTCGTCGATTAAAGCGCTGGATGCGGCCACTTCCCAGGCGATCCAATATTCATAATTATCCGGTATTAAAATGGTTTGCAGAAACGGCGTATAAAAGGTCTTATCTGTGGTCTTTTAGAGGAAAGGCAATAAAACCAGCACTCTTTTGGGGAATGGTAGTATCATTTTCTCCCCTAGTGGGTATTCAGATGTTGGTTGTATTCTTTCTCGCTCTATTTATCCGGGCTAATCTGCCTATTATTGTGGCTCTACAGTGGATTTCAAATCCTTTTACTATGGGTCCTATTTACTTTGCGGATTATAAGATTGGAAGAATTCTTTTAGAGCTAGCAGGTTTTAAAAGTAAGAAAAATCCGCTACTAAGTTCAGAGTACGACTGGTCAAATTTTAAACTTAACGATCTTTGGGAACTTCTCGATACTTTTCCTCCTATGTTTGTGGGCGGAGCAGTGATCGGAGTTTTTTTTGGAGTTATTTCTATTTTTTCCTACAATGTGCTGGCAAAGCTTTACAGGAAGCCGCAAATTACTAAATAATCATTAATTATCAATCCTATTCAAATGAGTAAAAAATCACTGATATCCGTCATTACACTTTCTAAATTATTTTTTCCATTTTTATTGGTATGTATCGACTCTTTTGCCAAGGAACCATCTATTCAATTGGGAATTGATTACCTGGAACAGAGTAAATTTGCCGTTCTTCAAGGAAAGCGAGTTGGTTTATTAACTCACCCGGCGGGAAAAAATGGGAGGGGCGAAAGTACTGTGGATGTTTTTGTTCGCTCATCTGATGTCAACTTAGTCGCTTTATTCGGGCCTGAACATGGAATTTATGGCGACGAAAAAGCGTCTGTTCCAGTAGATGATAAGATAGATCAAAAGACGGGGTTGCCTGTTTTTTCTCTGTATGGAAAATTTCGTAAACCTACGAAAAAAATGCTGAGTGAAATTGATAGCTTAGTCGTTGACCTGCAAGATGTCGGCGTTCGATGCTACACTTATATCAGTTGCATGAGGTATGTGATGGAAGCCTGCTTTGAACAAGGAGTGGAGGTAGTAGTATTAGATAGACCCAATCCATTGGGAGGAGTAAAGGTTGCCGGTCCTTCTATGGATGAAGCTTGTATGAGCTATGTAGGGGCATTTCAAATCCCCTTTGTACATGGCATGACAATTGGTGAATTGGCTCTGTGGTCCAAAAAAGTTTCAGGCGTGTTGAACACCGAAGAATTAAATCGCAAAAAAGGAAAGTTGACCATCGTGCCAATGATTGGTTGGACTCGACAAATGACCTGGCCACAAACCGGGCTTTCTTGGCATCCTACATCGCCCAATATCCCAACTTTAGACTCCGTTGCAGGTTATCCTATGACTGGTTTAGGAGCACAAATGGGAAAGTTTAAACATGGTATTGGCAC
>JAQXBH010000074.1 GCA_029252505.1 Opitutales bacterium
CAGCCAACGAAACGGGATGGAACAGAATAGTAAGAGTAAATAGTGACCGTTTCTTTGATGTCCAGGAAGACATCGATCGACCCGCACAACAAGCATGCTCTATTTTTGCCTCGAAGGGACAGATTGGTCGGTATAGATATTTATTGATTGAAGTTCACGGCCCAACATTCTTCGGCGAAATTGATGTTTTTGGGGCTCAATAATCCAAAAAATTGATGCATATCAAAATTCTCAGCCTTTCACTTTTACTTTCCACGCTTGGTCATGCTTTGCTTTCCAAAAATTCACTATCTCCACTTGAAAAAGGAAAAGTGGCTCATAGTGTAACTGAATTATGGAAGGGCTATGATCCCCGAATTGAGCCATTAGATATCAAGGTGACCCGTGAATGGGATGAGAGTTATGAAGGAAAAAAGATCAGAATTCAGATGCTCACCTTTACTGTGGGTACATTCAAAAATGAGGTCTCTCGGATTTCTGCTTACTATGGTTACCCAAAGGATATTAATGACACAGTTCCCGGGCTTGTTCAAGTGCACGGGGGAGGTCAACGGGCAGATAAAAATATTGTAGTCGTGGATGCGGCTAATGGATACGCAAGCCTATCCCTGAATTGGGGAGGGCGTGAATTGGAAGATCAAAAAACTGGCGAACCGGGCACGGACTGGGGAGCCATTGACCCGACTCAAAAACATGTCAGCCACTACTTCAGGCTCACTCCAGACGACAAAACTGCAGAATCTATTTACAGCCCACGAAATAATAATTGGTTTATCCTTACTCTCGCTACTCGCCGAGGTCTGACCTTTCTAGAACAGCAACCCATTGTGGATAGGGATAAATTAGGAGTCTACGGACATTCCATGGGAGGTACGATCACTGGACAGGTGGCCGGCCTTGACAACCGAATCAAGGCAGCGGTACCCTCTTGCGGAGGTGCAGGCATATCTCAGGCAGAAAATATTGCCCGACCAGGAGCATCCTCAGACCGTCGAGTTGGTGACAGGTTATATTCCTCAACCATTGATTCCACTGCATCACTTAAAAGTCTAAAACACCCTATCCTTGGACAAACGCCACAAAATGACTTCAACTGTATCTACGATGATTTAAACTATAACTGGAAGGTCATCCCCGAGCCCTCACTGGTACACTTCAGTATTTCCCCGCACCTCAACCATCGCCACATCGCGAAATCCGCTTTTACTCGTTATCGATTCTTTGATGTCTTTCTCAAAGGAGAAGGTACTTTCCCGAAGAGGCCAGAATTGTCCGTAAATCTAAAGACAGCCAATGGTATCCCCATTGCCACAGTCTCTCCGCACGATGTCGGTCAGGTACAAAATGTTCAGATTTACTATAGCATTAACCCGCATTCCCTTACGCGCTTCTGGCGCCGTGCTGCGACTGCTAAGCATCGGAACAATTGGGTAGCACATCTGCCCATTTTGAGCACCGAAATGCCCCTCTTTGTGATGGCAAATGTAGAATACCCACAACCTAAGCGATTGATCGGATCCAGGTATACTGGAAACTGCCCAGACAATTTCCTCATTAGTACCTGGGAAACAATCATAGATCCCCCCGCATTAAAGACAGCTAGCGTAAGAGCAATCGACCGTCCAGAGCGCATGATCGAGCCTAGTTTCGATGAATGGGGAGATTGGTATCAAATCGGATGGGGTAATAGCCAGCATGCCGTTGCTGGAACCCGAAAACTAACCGACCCCAAATGGCGTGGGCCTGATGGAGCTACCCTGTGCATAGATGTAAAAGATCCGCAGGGAGGCAATTTTCTGATGGCCTTTGATGTAAACAACTGGGGTGCGTATCCAGGTTTGACCAAAGGCGGGTACTATTGCGTGAAAGCACTTGCTAAAACAGAGCATTGGCAAAAAGTAACCATCAAACTTTCGGATTTAAAGCCAAGAAGCTCAGGTATTCCTCCCTGTCCCAAAAGTTGGCAGGGAATTACCGATCTTCAAATTGTGGCAGGATTGCATAGGATTCCGGGCGAAGAGAAAACCATCCTCAGCGGAGGAACCTGGCCGGGCAAACGTGAGCTTCGTAACCTGCGATGGGCTGGTGGTGATTACAGGTCCCCCCTGCTCTACCCAGGTGGTAAACTATCGGTCGAAGAATTCCAGAAGATCTTTCAGGCGGATATCGATAAATCCATCGAATTAGAAAACCACGATAGTCAAAAATAAGCGTGATAACATGTAATGGAGAGGGGTTTCAATCATTGAGCTCAAACCCATGGTCCTACCTTTTGGGAGGAAATTGATGTTTTCGGAAACCCTTCTAAACACAAAAAGTAATATTCCAGGTAACCATTAAAAAGTGAAAATTAGTGGATGAATTTCAAAATATTAACCTCCTTTTTTCTCTCAATGCTTTCGATAAATTCGATTTTTGGGAGAGATCCGAATGTAATAATTATTTTGGCAGATGACTTGGGTTATGGGGATTGTGAGCCCAATAATTCATCTTCTAAAATAAAAACCCCTTACTTATCTAAGTTGGCGGAAGAAGGATTATGTTTTATCGACGCCCATGCAGCCAGTGCAACCTGTACGCCTTCGCGCTATGGCTTACTTACCGGAATCAACCCTTCTCGTACTGGTGTGCTCAATACCCTGCTCTCCCGTGGGGAACCGATAATCGGAAAGGAGGAAAAGACCCTCGCCGATCTTTTTCGCAGCAAGGGATACCGAACCCACATGGTAGGCAAATGGCATCTGGGATTTTCCTGGGATAAAAAATGGACCGACCAGCCCCTGCGGGGTGGGCCAATAGACCGCGGGTTTAACACTTTTTTTGGAATTCACTCATCGGCCGGAAGCGACCCTTTGTGCTTCCTGGAACAGGATCGATTGGCAGGTCAACCGACGGAACCCATCACTTTTCCAAAGTATAGTACCAAGGGAGAGAAAGTAATAAAGCATGCAAAAGCGGCACCTGGGTTCACCATCGAAGGTACCAGCAAAGCTTTGATCGAAAGAACGATTCATCTATTGAAAGAACACTCAATAAATAAAAACAAAAAACCATTCTTTTTGTACTACGCATCCCCCATCCCCCACCAACCCTGGGTACCGATGAAAAAATTTCGGGGTAAAAGCGGACTTGGAGATTACGGAGATTTTGTGATGCAATTGGACTGGGTAGTAGGTGAGATTAACCAAGCCCTTAAAAAATACGGCCTCGATCAAAACACCCTGCTTATTTTTACCAGTGATAATGGAGTCGGCCCACCGGCTTATAAAGCAATGAGTGAACAAGGGCATGCATCTTCCGAAAAATATCGGGGAATGAAAGCATCAGGTTACGAGGGTGGGCACAGGGTACCCTTTATCGTCAAGTGGCCAGGAAAGGCGAAGGCAGGAACCACTTCCAAATCTACCATCAACTTTACTGATTTCTTTGCCACCTTTTCAGAAATGTTGGGCCTCGATCACAGAAAAGAATTCCCCAGTGCTGTAGACAGCCAAAGCTTTTTATCGGCACTGATGAGCCCCAAGAAAAAGTTTTCACGCCAGCCCATGATACACCGTTCCAATACGATGCGTATCGAAAAATGGAAATGGATTCACCCAAGCAGGAGTATCTTATTTTCAAAGGCCAACCCTAATGAATTTGAAGTCTACAACCTCGAAAAGGATCCGGGAGAACAAATCAACCTTGCCCCAAAAAAACCAAAACTTAGACAAAAGTTCTTCCAAACTTATCAGCAATTTAACCAAGAAATAAAACTTAAATAAGCCCGATGAACCAACAAACCCTTTCTCGAAGACTCCTATTTATTTTAGCCACTCTACCTGTTGTGATCTTCACCACATATGCAAAGAAGCCAAATATCCTGCTCATCTTTTCTGATGACCATGCCAAAAAGGCACTTAGTTGTTACGGGAATCAAGATATAAAGACCCCTGCGCTGGACAGGATTGCCGAAGAAGGCATGCGTTTTGAGCACGCTCTCACGCCCAACTCTTTTTGTACACCGGCCCGGGCCGCTGCCCTCACAGGAAAATATTCCCACCGCAATGGTGTGACCCACCTAAACCAACGCTTTGATGGGAGCCAGCAAACTTTCCCGAAGCTTTTGCAAAAAGTAGGTTACGAGACAACCCTCTTTGGTAAATGGCACCTTCTTTCCCGACCCACAGGGTTTGATTATTTTTGCGTACAAAAAATGCAAGGCAAACCATGGGATCCCAATGTATTTGAACCTCATCATCAATGGATCGACTGGAGCTCCAAAACCCAAAAAGAAGCACTAAATGGTGGGCGCAAAATTAAGGGATATAACAATGAGGTGATAACCACGGAGGCAATCCAATGGCTCAAGAAAAAGCGGGACCCCAGCAAGCCGTTCTGCCTATTGCTGCACCCCAAACCGCCACACGAACCGTATACACCACCCACCCGCTACGAAAACTTCCTCCAAGATGTTTTTATCCCCGAACCGCCTACTCTGCTGGATGACTACAAGGGGAGAACCCCTGAGGCGATCGCTGATATCATGCGAAATAACCGTATCCTTCTAAAACCAGTGTTCAAAAGTATGCGTAAAAAGTTTGAAAAGGAAAACCCTGGGATTTCCAACGATGAATTAACTAGAAAAATGTATCAGGAATACATCAAAGGATATTATCGTCTGGTAAAATCGGTGGATGATCAGGTAGCTCGGGTTCTAGACTATTTAAAGGAGAGCGGGTTGGAAAAAGATACCCTGGTGATCTACACATCCGACCAGGGATTCTCCCTAGGAGAGCACGGGTTCTACAACAAGCAGTGGATGTACGAGAACCCCCTCCACCAACCCCTGCTCGTTCGATTCCCTGGGAAAATCAAGCCTAAGCAGGTACACCAGTCGATGGTCAACCACATCGATCTCGCCCCCACCCTTCTCGATTATGCCGGGTTGCCTATCCCCAGTGATATGCAGGGTCACAGCCTGCGTGGAATCCTCGAAGGACGGGAGCAAAAGGTACGGAACGAATCGTATTACCATTTTTACCAGCATGGAAATACCCTGCCGGAAATGATCGGCATCCGTACCGATACCCATAAGTTGATCCACTACCCAACGATGTCAGGGAAATATCAGTGGGAATTGTTCGATCTTGTGAATGACCCTGAGGAAATAAACAACCTCTATCACCTAACCGGACAGAAGGATCTGCGGGAAAAATTGACGAAGAAATTACGTTACCTTATTCGCGAGGTTGGTGACCCAGTTCACGCTCCCAATCTAATTAGGCAGTCAAAAAAGACCCGCCTTATCGAACGCTTAAAACAGGGAACAAAGCAGACTGTGGTGGCTTATGGCACCAGCCTGACCAAGGTGGGAGCATGGGTGGATCAGTTACGAGAAGTTTTCAACCAGCAGTTTCCCGGACAGGTCACCTTAATCAATAGTGCACAAGGTGGTGCCAACTCCGACTGGGGAGTGGAAAATCTGCAGAACAAAGTCCTGCTTCACCGCCCGGATTGTGTGTTTATTGAGTTTTCAATCAACGACGCGGTCGCTGTCCGACGTACTACGGTGGAGCACGCCCGTAACAACCTAAACCAGATGATCGACCGGATCCTCCAAAAAAATCCCGCCTGTGAAATCATCCCCATGGTGATGAACCCGGTCTTTGGATACGGACAGGCAAAAAGGCCCAAGCTCCGCGCCTTCGGCCAAAACTACCGACAAGTTGCCAGTGAACGAGGCTTCCAACTGATTGATCATGGAATCGCTTGGAATGCCTTCCTTAAAAAAGACCCGAAGCGTTTTCTTTTTTGCATGCCTGACACCGTGCACCCACTGCGTGACGGTGGGTTGGAAGTAAGCACTCAAGTAATGATTCAGGCATTGGGACTAAAGCCAGGCACTCCTGAAAAAAATAAAAGTGAGCCCTGTTTCGACTACCTTTGCCGGATGATGGACAAGGATAAAAACCGGGAAGTAAGCCAAGGGGAATTTGATGCTTTTTGGAAATCTAAGTTCAATGAATCCGATTTTAACAAGAATGGCAAATTAAGTAAAAAAGAACTGCTAGCCGACCCACTGTTTGAACAATTGGATGGCGATAAAAGCAACTCCATCTCTTTAGAGGAATACCTCGCCCCCATCGCCCCTCATTTCAGCGAGCACGATAGCAACCGCGATAGTCTACTCAAGAAGGGGGAGGTTTGGAAATAGCCTCTGAAAAATTTCACCTCTACAAGAGAAATAGAATTGATCCCCTTCTCAGGGGTTTAAAAATCAAAGTTTATAAACCAGATCGCAAACTTTGATGAATCATCATACTCTTTCCACTTTGCGAAAGAAGTTTGCTAACCACTTGGAACATGCCCAAATTTAAGATCAATTTAAAAAGTGCACTAGACCTGCTTGAAAAACGGAAAGAAGGGTGTGGTACTCTTACATTTATCAAACCAAGCCTAGCCCATGCAACTTCATGAAAAAATCATTATTCGTTAGCTTTCTACTTCTTATTTTCTCTCTCATCTGTTCCGGAGAGCGGATATCACTATGGCCGGAAGGAAAAATACCCAATTTCCAACCCCAGCAGATTGCCGCCACCACCAAAGAAGTTAAGCAAAGAGGATTCAATCCATCTGAGCACACCATGCCCTACCTCGAGTGGTACGAGGCGCCTAAAGAAAAAAATGGTGCCTGTATGTTACTCATTTCTGGAGGTGGTTACCAGAACTGCTGTGACTGGCGGTGGATTGATCGCGTCGCAAAGAAGTTTACCGATCTTGGGTATGTGTGCGCCAGCCTGACCTACCGCACACCAAGGCCCCAAGGATTACCGATTTATCAAAGTGGTTGGCAAGATGGACAGCGCGCAGTGCGCTTGGTCCGCCAGTCTGCCAAGAAGCGTGGATTTGATCCCGAAAAAATAGGAGTCCTCGGATTCTCCGCTGGTGGACACCTCACGGTGCTGCTCAGTACCAGTGCCCTCAGTCCGGCATACGATCCGGTGGATGCAGTCGATGAGATTCCCTGTCATGTAAACCTGGCAGTCCCCATCTATGTGGCTTATGCCTTATCGGATGGTCTGACCGGACCAAACACCCGGGGTGGAGATGCAATCGATGCAAAACTTTCTGATGTATTTAAGTTTGATGCCAAGACTTGTCCCATGGCTCTCTTTCATGGAGGCACGGATCCCTACTCCCCCATTGGTTCCACCCAGATCTATCGACAACTACGAAGAATGAAAATACCAGCCGAAGTTCACCTCTTTGCCGACCGTGGACACGGCTTCATGGGAGACCCAAACAGGGGAGAGAGTGGGACAGCATATGATCATTGGCTCGATCGGATCTGCGAATTCATGCGACAGATGAATTTTGACGGGCGACTCGGTAAGGAGGTCGATTTGATGTCACGCTATGCAAAAGACGATTCACGTGGTAAATACCGGAAGGAGCCCATTTGGCCAAATGGGAGAATGCCCAATGTACAGTCCAAGCAATGCCAGCCCTATCTCGAATGGCATTTCCCTAAGAAGCGAACAACCGAGGCTGTACAGATTATCTATTCGGGCGGAGGCTATGGTGGAAATAATCCAGATAGTTTTGAAGTCGCACCTGCCCGGCGTTACCTCAATGAAAAAGGGATGACTGTGGTGACAATGAAATACCGTACTCCTCGTCCGCAGGGTGGTTTAGCCAAGCACACCACCGCGTGGCAAGACTTACAACGGGGTATCCGTATGGTTCGTAATCAGGCGAAGAAAGAGAATCTCGACCCCGATCGTATTGGGATTATGGGATCATCAGCAGGTGGACACTTAACCCTTATGGGGGCGACTAGCTCAAAACAGAAAGTATACTGGGCAATCGATGATCTCCATAAAATTTCCTGCAAAGTGCAATGGGCTGTAGCGATCTACCCAGCCTATGCTCTGACAGACGGGGCCAATGGAACCAACTCCCAAAGTGGCAACCCGGACGACGCCCGGATCGTTCCCGAATTTGCATTCGATCTGGATACCTGCCCCATGCTGTATATTCATGGAGATGCCGATGGGTATTCTCCAATGAATTCAGTAAAATGCTGGGAACAGCTTAGGCGAATGGGAATACAATCAGACCTCCACACCTTGGCTAAACGGGGTCACTGCTTCCAACGCAAAGCAGCCCCTGGAACCGGTAGTTTCAGTTGGATGAATCGAATCTGGGAATTTATGAATCATAAAGGTTTTAATAAATAGAATTCATTATGAAACTATGAAATTCTTTGATTTAAGTTCATTTGATTTATTACTCATACAACAAATGAAATCGAAAAAATTGAGGGTTGAAGGTTGAAAAAAATTTTAATCAATTGCACCGTAATTATTATTTTTAATTAACTACTATATGAAATTATACAAAATTCTATTTTCTCTTTTTATAATTGGGAATATTCATGCAGCAAAGCCGGAAAAAATGCATGATCTCTTCGAAAAAGATGACTTCTCACAATGGACCAAAGTGAATGGCGATCAAGTTGGTAAAGGATGGTCAGTCAAAAACGGAATTGTATATCGTGGTTCAAAAGGTGG
>JAQXBH010000053.1 GCA_029252505.1 Opitutales bacterium
CATACTTGGTAAATCAATCTTGAATGTGTCGCCATCATAAACACTAACGATCTGGTCAGGTGATAGAACAAATAGGTTCTCGTTACTCGCAACAGGTGCAGTTGCTTCTTTCTCATTATCTGCACCAAGCAGGTAGTAAGCTAATCCAGCAAGTGAAATAACGAGTGCCAAGAAGAACCCAACAATCAATAGCTTTATACCCAGTAACTTCTTGGCTGGTTTAGTCTCAACCCTTGCAGGTCGCTCAACAGGCTTTGCAACATTCTGCGACCTAGCTGGAGTAACGCCTGTTAATTGCGATAGCTTGATCCAGTTTATCCCATCATGACATGCATGATCGTTACCTGAGAAGTTACCTGCCATCAGGTATTGGCGAACTTGCTCAAGGGTGAACGGTCCATAATTCTTGCCATTTTTATGAATGTGGATTTGCAAAACAAAAATAGAGTAGAATTAAAAAGGGGAAATAAGATGATTATAACATTATTATTCGTCTACAATCATACGGCAAAAATTGAACCAATTTAGACCCACCACAGAACATTTTGCAGAGCATAAAACTCTAAATGAACCCCATAAAGCAACCATTAGATTTAAAAAACAATAAATTAATAACATCGCAAACCAAAAACATCAAAAAAGCAGGCGATTAAAAAAAGTAAGATGAGCAAACTTGACTATGTTAAAACTTCTCCTTCCCAAACTTAAATAATTCTTTCTTACCTGATCAAGCAAGAGAACTTGAGAATTGATTTTTTATGTAGACGCTAAACTGTTTCTTGGTCTTTTTTTGAGCTGGGTGAATAGGTTTATGCCTTTGAACATAACGGACTAGAAAGGTGTACCGGAAGCAGTGACGAAACGCTGATGATTCAGACCCTTGTTGAAAACATCAGAACATGTCGTCGAATTATCCTCAACCAGACTCAAAAAATGAACATTTGACCACCCTCTTTCCTGGTCGTTAATTTTAAATTTATTTAAGACTATTAGAACATTGAATAACACAGAGCTCTGAATTAACTCATTTCAAGTTAAGAGCTTTTCAGCAAATTAAAAGGGGCAAGGGAGTGAAAGAAATAGCTAGTTAACTTCTACTTCGTTTTACAATCTCACTTGTACTTTCAATTGCACCTCCATTAGATAAATGGATCAAAACAACCAATACACAAAGTCATATTTTTTGTATACCGCCCATTTTAGAGTTAGTGGCGGCGTGTAAGTAAAAATCTCTTAAGGGGGAAACTAGAAATGGAGGCGCGGGCCGGAATCGAACCGGCGAATAGAGGATTTGCAGTCCCCGGCCTTACCACTTGGCTACCGCGCCGTACACCAAAAGCTTTGTTAAGTATTGACTTTCCCCCCCTCGAGCAAGCAAAAACCTATTCTAGCACTTTTTATATCATGAAATTCCAAATATTGTTTTATCTTTCTCTTTTCTTTCCTATCTGCACCTTTGGACAAAATCGACCTAATGTCATCATCGTCATGGCAGATGATATGGGCTGGTCTGATATTGGTTGCTACGGCAGTGAGATTGAAACTCCCAATCTGGACCGTTTGGCCAAGAACGGACTGAGGTTCACTCAGTTTTATAACACTGGGCGTTGCTGTCCAACCCGTGCCAGCTTACTAACGGGAACTTACCCCCACCAAGCGGGTATAGGACATATGATGAATGACACTGGACTCCCTGGGTACCAAGGAGATTTGGGAAGTAATGTACAGACCATTGCCGAGGTATTAAGTCCGGCAAAATATTCGACCTACCTGTCAGGGAAGTGGCATGTAACTCCTAAGATCCATCCGGGTTCGTCTCAGCATAATTGGCCTAGACAGCGCGGGTTTGATCGGTTTTACGGCACAATCCATGGAGCAGGTAGTTTTTTCGATCCCAATTCTTTGACTCGTGATAACAAACTAATCTCTCCGCATGCGGACAAGGAATATAAGCCAAAAGAGTTTTATTATACCGATGCGATAAATGATCATGCCACCCGATTTATCAATGAACACGAGAATGAAAATCCATTCTTTCTTTATGTCGCCCATACCGCACCTCATTGGCCCATGCATGCACTGCCCGAAGATATACAAAAATACAAGGGACGATATGATGGCGGATGGGAGGAAATCAGAGAAGCGCGTTATCAAAAGCAGTTAAAATTAGGACTCATTGATCCGAAGTGGAAATTATCCCCAAGGGATGCAGAGTCATGGAGGGATGCAAAAAATAAGAAATGGGAAATTCGCCTAATGGAAGTGTATGCTGCCATGGTGGATCGAATGGACCAAGGACTGGGGAGAATAATCAATGCACTTGAAAAAAGAAAAATGCTCGAGAACACATTAATTATTTTTATCGCCGATAATGGTGGTTGCGCGGAAGGGATGGGTCGGAAGGAAGGTATCCAATACAAAGACCGCGATCCCGAGGTTTTAAAACCGATGAAAGATTCAGATTTGCAAATGGATATGATTCCAAAAAGAACACGTGACGGAGTGGTGATAAAGCAGGGAACCGAGGTAATGACGGGGGGTGCGGATACTTACCACGGATACGGAAAAGCATGGGCCAATGTGAGTAATACGCCATTCCGCGAATATAAGCACTGGGTTCATGAGGGGGGAATCAGTGCACCACTTGTGGCTCATTGGCCGAAGGGAATTGCCTCTAAGTTGAGGGGTAAGTTTGAGCATCAACCCGCCCATTTAATTGATCTGATGGCGACCTGTGTGGAACTGGGTAATGCCGATTATCCAAAGGAAGTGAAAGGGAAAAAAATTGTCCCATTGCAGGGAGTTTCACTCGGGCCAGCCTTTTCCGGAAAGAAATTGAAGCGGGAAAACCCGATCTTTTGGGAGCATGAAGGAAACCGGGCAATACGAATCGAAAACTGGAAACTGGTGGCCAAGGGTTCCAATGGAGAGTGGGAATTATACGACCTCGAAGCGGATCGTTCGGAACTGAATAATTTAAGCGAAAAGCATCCCGAACGAGCCAAGCAAATGGCAGAGAAATGGGAAGTATGGGCAATCGAGGCAAATGCAAAACCTTGGCCATGGAACAGAAATAAGAAGAGTGTGGGCAGTAAAAAAAAGGCATTTAATTTGGACGCAAATACCAACCTGACAAAGGAATTATCCCCAATGATAAGAAAAAAACCTTTTGAGGTTGAGGTTCATATCGAAGAACAGGGAGAAGGTATTTTGGTTGCCCAGGGGGGAGATACTCATGGATGGGCTTTGTTTATAAGAGACAATATTGTCCACTTCACCCTGAGCCTCGGAGGAAAAATTGAGACCATAAAAGCAGATAAAGAATTAACTGAAAAAGAAGGAAAGATTATAGCTACATTAAATCCTGATGGAATTGTGGAACTATTTGCCGGCACCCGAAAACTGGGCAGCGGGAAAGTAAGCAGCTTGGTCAAAGAAATGCCCATCGATGGACTGCAAGTTGGCCGTGATGAAGGCGGTACGGTTGGAGATTACAAGGATGCATTTGACTTTGACGGTAGGATAAAGAAAGTCAGAATCAGATTAAACTAACTATCATATGAGTTTCATTCACGACAATTTTTTGCTAACAAACGACCAGGCAGCTTGCTTATATCACGAATTTGCTCGGGACGAACCGATTCTCGATTTCCATAATCATTTATCTCCCCAAGAAATTGCGGAAGACCGAAGATTTAACAATTTGGCGGAAATTTGGCTGGAAGGAGATCATTATAAATGGCGCGCTTTACGGGCGAATGGAATCCCCGAACAATTGGTTACCGGTAACGGGGAGCCCAAGGAAAAGTACCTCGCTTGGGCAGCAACCATACCCCATACTCTCGGCAATCCCCTCTATCACTGGACTCATCTTGAATTAAAAAGAGGTTTCGACATCGACCTCCTTCTTTCCCCCGATACTGCAGAAGAGATTTGGGAGCGTGCGAAAGACAAGCTCGCAGAGTCAGATTTTTCCGCCAGGGGTATGCTCAAACGCTTTCAGGTAAAAGCTCTTTGCACAACAGACGACCCAGCCTACCCGCTTTCTTATCACGAAAAAATTGCCCAAAGTAATTCAACTTGCAAGGTATACCCCACATTTCGCCCCGATCAGGCATGGGGGATTGACCAAGCCCAGCATTTTATTAAATGGGTGGAAACCCTCGAACAAAATTCTGGAAAAACGATCGTCAACTTTGATTCCTTTTTACAGGCCTTGGCAGAAAGGTTGCAAAAATTTCACGAATTAGGTTCCCGTCTGTCTGACCATAGCTTCCCTTACTTCTTCTCTCATTTTCCCTCGGAGCAGGAGGCTAGGCAATTATTTGAACAAACCTTGGAGGGACAGAATGCCACTCGGGAGGAGAAAGAACAATTTGGTGCTTTCATCATGCTCTACCTTTGCCGATGGTATTCCTCTAATAATTGGACGATGCAAATTCACCTTGGGCCTTTGCGTAACAACTCTAGTCATTTGCTGAAAACTTTCGGCCCGGACGCGGGCACAGACTCAATTGGAGACTGGACGCAGGCGGAAAAAATGTCCGCTTTTCTTGACCGCCTCGACCAGGATGACGCACTCCCAAAAACCATTGTCTACAACAATAACCCGGCCGATAATTTTGTTGTATCCACCATGCTCGGAAATTTCCAAAGAGATATTCCCGGTAAAATGCAGTTTGGTTCAGGCTGGTGGCACTTGGATCAAAGAGATGGAATGGAAGAACAAATAAAAACTCTTGCGAATACTGGCTTACTCTCCCGCTTTATTGGCATGTTAACAGACTCCCGTTCTTTTCTTTCTTTTCCGAGGCATGAATACTTTCGTAGGATATTATGCAACCTACTCGGTAATTGGATGGCAGAGGGATTCCTGCCTCAGGAACCTGAACTTATCGGTAATATGGCAAAGAAAATTTGCTACCAGAATGCGAACGATTTCCTACAATTAGACAGAGCTGACAAAAAATCATGAAACTTTTTTTAATACCATCAGTTTACAACTTCTGAACAAAATCATTAACCCAAAACACATATGAAATTATTATTCACTATTCTCACTGTTCTCTCGCTAACTATTGTACTTACCGCTAAGCCGGAAAAAGGTGGGAAGGGAGATAAGTCTGGACGCCCATCTCGCGAGGAGATGATCAAGAAATTTGATAAGGACGGAGATGGTAAATTGAGTGACGATGAAAAAGCAGCAATCCGCAAAGAAATGATGGCCAATCGCACTCCCCCCCCTCATATTCTGGAAAAATTTGATAAAGACGGAGACGGCAAACTGTGCGACGATGAAAAGGCGGCAATCCGCAAGGAAATGATGGCTAAATTTGATAAGGACGGCGATGGCAAGCTCAGCCCTGATGAACGCAAGGCGGCAATGGCATCCAGAGGAAAGGGATCCACAGGGAAAGGAAAAAAGGGAGAAGGTAAGGGGAAAGAAAAAGGGAAGGGGAAAGGAAAAAAAGAAGGTAAGAAGAAGGAATCCTAAGCTGCCTAATAATATTTCAAAAAGCGAACCCATGAATTTGGGTTCGCTTTTTTATTGGTCAGATTAACGAAAAATCTTCACCCTTCGAAAAATCTTCTCTATGTTTATCAATTATGCCTGAAGAACTCCCCAAAATTATCGAAAATTTAGCCAAGCAGGCAAGAACTGCATCTCTTGTTCTTGCTCGTGCATCAACCAAGCAGAAAAACGAGGCATTGCAGAACATTGCTGAAGGACTTGAATCAAACCGTAAGCTACTGATCATTGAAAATCAAAAAGATCTCGATGCGGCTAACGAAAGTGGTTTAAGCGAGGCAATGATTGATCGTTTACGCCTCACTCATGCAAGAATTGATGGAATGGCCAAGGGACTTCGTAAATTAATTGACCTCCCCGATCCCGTCGGAGTTTTAATCGAGGAAAAAGAACGGCCCAATGGATTGAAGATCAAAAAAGTAAGGGTTCCAATCGGTGTGATTGGAATCATTTACGAATCCCGTCCCAATGTGACTATTGACTGTGCCGGTCTGTGCCTAAAATCAGGAAATGCATCCCTTTTACGGGGAGGGAAAGAGGCAATTCATTCCAACACAGCATTGGCCTCTATCATTCAGGATGCTTTGGAAATTTCTGAACTCCCCAATGATTCGGTTCAACTTGTTCCCACGGTAGACAGGGCAGCTCTTACTCATCTGCTTACCCTCGACCAATATATCCATTGTGTTATTCCACGGGGGGGTGAAAGTCTAATCAATTTTGTTACTCAAAATAGTCGAGTCCCAGTGATTAAACATTATAAAGGAGTTTGTAATTTATTCGTCGAAGAAGAAGCTGACCTTGCCAACGCGGTGGAGATTGCAGTTTCCTCCAAATGCGGACGTCCGGGAGTTTGCAATGCGATTGAAAATTTAATTGTCAGCGAAAAAATTGCCCAAGAATTCCTTCCCCTCTGTGCCAAGGAACTAATTGCAAAAGGGTGTGAACTGAGAGTGGATGAAAAAGCGAAGACGATACTCAGTGACTTTTCAACCAAGGCCGCCAACAATGAAGATTTTGCCAAAGAATTTCTTGACCTAAGGCTCGCAATCAAGGTAGTAGAGTCTGTCGATGAAGCCATTTCTTTTGTAAATCAGTTTGGAAGTGGGCATAGCGAGTCAATACTCACCCAAAATAAGTCGAAGGCCGATCAATTCCTCCAAGAAGTGGATGCTTCCTCTGTCTACTGGAACGCAAGCACTCGATATACCGATGGATTTGAATTTGGATTGGGTGCAGAGATAGGAATTTCCACCGACCGACTCCATGCTCGCGGTCCAATGGGATTGGATGCATTATGCACTTATAAATATAATATCATCGGTACCGGACAGTGGAAATAAATTGGCTCCCCCACCCTGCCACCCAAAATCCTGGCTCAAATGACTGACCTACTCATTACCGGGGGCACTCTTATAAACGAAGGTAAAAGATCCCATAATGACCTTCTGATTCGCAAGGGAAGAATAGAAACGATTGGACCCAGTCTCGCAATTCCATCCGGATGTAAAGTGATTGA
>JAQXBH010000067.1 GCA_029252505.1 Opitutales bacterium
CAATACATCGATAATAATCGCCCGGGCACAGGTAAGACGAATCCCAGAATCACCTTTTAAGTGATAGCGGTGGAGCATTTCCTTTTCAAGGCGTACAA
The DNA here is from genome assembly GCA_029252505.1 of Opitutales bacterium. Classification (GTDB taxonomy): domain Bacteria; phylum Verrucomicrobiota; class Verrucomicrobiia; order Opitutales; family Seribacteraceae; genus Seribacter. The sequence goes on from JAQXBH010000067.1 coordinate 99, forward strand.
ATTCCTTGATTAATTCAAGTCTGCTTGAATCGCTCTGTCCAGAATGAAAGACCAATCGCTTCTCAGCGTGCTGTCGGGTTCTGCGAAATAACGGATCGTCTTCCATTGGAATACTTCTGCCTTAGAAGAATAAGAAATAGGGTGCGAGCCTAATCCTTTAAGATTGCTCGATTCTATTAGTTTTGCATCATAGAAAATACTTAATTATGCGATCATTTGCTATATTTCTTTTAGGTTTCCTACCAATTATTTCAACTTTTGGAGAACCCTACCTTTCGCCGAATGATCCATTTATTAGGCATGAAATTCGTCTTCGTTCAGATTTAGGCGAATTAACCGGTTTGCAAAACACTTGGCCCCTTGACCTGGGTGGATTGTACGGTATGAGCTCAAAACAAACAGTACATTTACCGCACCATTTATTAGACGATCGAATTGTAGAGGAGTCCGTGTCTGGTTGGTCCCCCCTCCGTACAACCCTTGGTTTGTCTGATGATCGGGTAACGGCTCGCGGTTTTGGTCCCGAGCCACGTTCGAGTTTTACTTCCAATGCATCCGTTTCCTGGATGAATGACCGTTTTGCAGGCAAGCTGTCCTTAAATGCATTTTATGGCATGGAAAAAGACTGGAAGGGTAGGAATGATGAGGGGTTTGCCTTAGATGGTTCTTACATTGCCACCCGCCTAGGTAACTGGTCGGCAAGTTTTGGTCAGGTTGAGCGTTGGTGGGGTCCTGGTTGGGATGGTAGTTTAATTCTTTCTACTAATGCCCGCCCTATTCCTGCAATTTCGATTGATCGTCGCGTACCGGAACCCTTTGATACAAAGTGGTTGTCCTGGATCGGACCATGGAGTTTTCATTCCTTTATCGGGCAGGTGGAGGATGAAAAAGATTCTGCGATTGATTACCCAAATCATTACCTTTGGGGAATGCGCGGCGAAGTTAGACCCACATTAATTGATGGTTTGGAAATTGGATTTTTTAGAATTCTTCAGCTTGGAGGAGATGGTCGAACTAATTCCCTCAAAATGTGGATAGATGGATTTCTTAGTCAAGACAACGAGACTGGAAGCGAACAGCCGGGAAACCAATTAGCTGGAATTGATCTTCGTTGGAAAGTGCTTGATCTTCCTGTTGCTTTGTATGGGCAGGTTGCGGGAGAAGATGAGGACAACTTTTTTCCAAATTCCCTACTCTTCCAATACGGTATAGAAGGGTGGAGGTTTTTTGGGGATACCACTTTTCGGATTTTTGCGGAATATGCGGACCTCACATCCTACTGGTGGACGGGGGATCCTCGTACTCGTAATATAACCTATGGGCACCACATTTATGGTGAGGGTTACCGCTTCCGGGGCCGTCCCATTGGTCACTGGGCAGACCAAGATTCCCAAATTCTCAGCATGGGTGGATTGTTGCAAAGAAAAGATGGCATCGGGTGGGGTGCAACCTTGCGTACGGGCGAACTCAATGCAGGGCCATTGAGAAATGTACCGCCTCACCAAGAGGGTACTGGTGCGAGTAGCGTGTCCAATGGAGTCACCACCGACTACTTCTCCATCGATATTTCCAATGCCCGTCAGTATTCACAATACGGTCTTTCCGTATATACCTCTTTGGGTTGGGAATCCTTGCAACCGCAAGGAAGTAAGAAGGACGATGGATTAAGTGGTTTTCTTTCCATGACCCGCACATTTTAATTTTATCAATTTCTAATAATTATCATGAACAAGATTCCTAAGATTTTACTAACCATTCCATGCCTAATTTTGGGCGGTTGGTTGCATGGACAGTTGGATCCAGCGGCGATGGCTGCGCTGTCGAAGTTATCCCCCGATCAGCGCCAGCAATTAATCAAACAATATGGGTCGACTCAGGGCGGCGTACCAAAGTCTGCTCCAACTGCCTCTCTTCCCAATCGTTCAGTTGAGGTGGAAAAGCCCGAAGAGGAGTCTTTCAATGAACGCTCTGAATTTCTTGGAGAATTGAACAGTATGGAAAAGATGATATCGGCCGATGTTGCCCGTTTACAGTCCCAATTGGGGGCGGAAGATTCTTCGGAAGATAATGAATTGATGGAAGCATTGGAGGAAAGCAAGGCACTTTTGCGTAAAATTAAGGAATTACAGCGTAAAGAAATTGAAAAGCGGGCAGAAGAGTTTGGTAAATCCGAAACCGATGCCATCAAACCCTTTGGTTACGATCTTTTCGC
>JAQXBH010000077.1 GCA_029252505.1 Opitutales bacterium
AATACCGTTCCCATTTACATCGCCGGTTGCTTCACTAGCATCTGTGTAATATGCAGGTTTTAGCCCATCTTTTTCCGACCTTGCGTTACACCATTTCAAAACTTCCCAAAAGGTTACATTTGTACGAGGGGAAGCGTTGGAATCAGAAGCCATCGGAATTCCCGAATAGTTGTTTGCAGTTGCCCATTGCGCAACTTCGTTCCATTTTTCATTGGTAACCTCAGTCGGGTCCACATGAATTTGTGAATTGATTTTTTCAAATTGGAGATCTGATGTAGCGTCGATCCATTCATTTGTACCTGAATTTGGATTATGACCCCACATCCATACTACATCCATGTAGACTGATTTTAAAGAGGCATCTGCCTGCCCTGTTCCGCCTCCAGGATTTCCACCGTTACCGGATCCAGAGAATCCCGAGGATTGATTACCATAAGTTGCGATGACACGAATTTTCCCGTTCGCAGTAAATTGTTGGTTCCAGTCCGCTTCTGCATTCCAAGTAGCAGTTTTATTACCCGCGGTGACATTGGAATCAACAGATCCATTCACATCAGTACAGCGAATTGGGAAATTGAGCCCATTATCTGGACTGAACCACATTTCAACAAATGCTGATTGCCCAGGGTCGAGGGCGAGATTATAGGTGATGTCGACAAGTTTAGTACCCGATTGCTGGCTTGCATTAACTGCAGAAACCACAGGTGGTGCTGCATGGGCAGGCAGTGCAAGGGCACTTACTATCGACAAGAGGAGGAGTCTTGTTTTCATAATTTTAATGTTTTGAGTTAAATAAAATGTGAAATATCATAATTTAATTAGCACTAAACAAGATAAAAATACAAAAAAAAGGCATTTATATTCAAACATAAATCTTAAACTAATTTTCTGTACGAGCTTGCGATGATTGAGCGTTCGATCATAATTGAGATATCAAATGAAATCAAAAAAATCATACTTCTATTTATTTGTAATCGCAGTCCTTTCAGTTGTTAGCCCACTCAGTGCTGAAGAGTTGGTTATTTGGATCAGTTCTTTCCAGGATCAGGTTTATTACGAACAGATGGGTGAGTTGTATTCGAAGACGACTCAAAATGATGTCAAAATCAATGTAAAGGCATATGGTTTTCGCGAGATGCCCGATAAATTGGGTGTCGCCATTCGGTCGGGGCAGGGCATCCCCGATATGGTACAGTTGGATGAAACTTTTTTTGGCGTGTTTTTGAATGAGGATTCTCCTTTTGTTGACTTAACCAAAAAAGTGAAGAAATCCGGATTAAGTAAAGATTTACACCCAAGAAGGTTAGAGGTGTTTACTTACAAGGGAAAGGTAATGGGGGTTCCCCAGTCTCTGAGTGCGATGGTACTTTATTATCGGAAGGATTTGTTTGAAGAATTCGATATCGAGCCAAGTGATTTAAAAACCTGGGATGATGTGGCTGAAGTTGGGGCACAATTACAGGAGGACCAAGGTCAGCGACTAATGGCATTGGATGGTACTCTATTTGATGTTTTTCTCCGGCAAAAAGGAACCGATTTATTTGACAAAAAAGGAAATTTTTTACCCGATGAAGAAAAAGCACTAGATGTACTGGAGGAGTTCGCCGAAATGTCAGCTGCTCAAATTACTGTAATGCCAGACAGAGGATCTATTTTCGATCCGGTTTTCTTTAGCGGAGACCTCGAAACTGGTGAAGTGCTGTGCGTGCCCGGGGCCGATTGGTATGGTCTTGACCTTTTTCAACAGTTTGCACCTGGGATGAAGGGATTATGGGGGATGATGCCACTTCCCACCTGGCGAAATGAGAAAGGTGAACTTGGGCCCCGGACTGCCACTTTTGCCGGTCAGGGGCTAATGATTTGCAAGGGAAGTAAAAAGAGGGAGGAATCCTGGGACTTTATTGAGTTTGTGATGAAGAATAAGGAGGCCAATGCGGAGCGTTTTTTACAGGGAAACAGCTTCCCTGCATACCAGCCTTCATGGAAAGATGAAAGACTGTTGGCGAAGCACGAATATTTTGACCAATCGATCGGTGAATTACTTGTTGAACTTTCCAAAGAGATCCCTCCCGTTGTAGTTGACCCCCGCCGACCGCAGGCAATTTTCTTAATGCAGGAGAATTATTTCGGTTCGGTAATGTTTGGCGCGTTATCCCCCAAGGACGCGATCAAGCAGTACAAAGATGCGATGAAAAATAGCGGACGCGATAGATAATTTTTTCTCCTCATTTTGGTTCTATTTCAATACGAAAAAAGCTCTCTTTTTTGGCTTCTTATTCCTTTTTTTGGACTGTGGGTCTTGTTTTGGTTGGTTCCTCTGTTTTTAGGAATCGATCTATCATTACAAAGCCCCACATTTGTTGCCCCCCATCGGGAGGTATTTGAAGCGTCAGATAAAAACCCGTCACCGTTTTCCTTATCTTGGAATTTCCCCGAAAATCCTGAGGTAGAGCAGGAGCACAATACCAAATATGTTGGATTTCAAAATTTCAGCAATGTACTCGAAGATGCAAAATTTTATAAAGCGTTACGAAATACTTTAATTTATGTATTGGGCTCGATTTTGTTAGTCATTCCACTGTCCTTTATACTTTCACTCTGCTTATTTCAATTAAGTGGATTGTTCCGGGGTCTGCTCGTTTTTTGTTTAATGATACCCGGTTTGGCACTGCCCGGAGTCCTGTCCACTTTGTTTTATCTCTTCTTTCATGGCCGAACCGGTGCATTGAATCAATACCTTGTAGTTCCCCTCGGTTTTGATCCGGTGAATTGGATGATGGATCCGTCTTTTATTATGCCCTCGCTCATTATGCAGGCGGTTTGGCGATGGACGGGGATGGTAACCCTATTTTTTCTTTGTGGATTACAGGCCATTCCAACTTGGCAATGGGAGGTGGCTAAAATTGAGGGTGCAGGGAAATCGTTACTGCTTCGAAAAATATTAATCCCCAACCTTTGGCATCTGGCTTTATTCGCAATGGTATTCTTGGTGGTAGATGGCTTTGCTTCGTTTTCCGGTGCCTATAACCTACTGGGTGGTTCGGGAGGAATATTGGACTCCGGTTTATTATTGGTCACCTATGTGTACCAAGTTGCTTTCCCAGGAGGATCGGGGCGATTTGATTTTCCGGGAGCGGCTGCGATGAGTTTGTTAGTGGTTCCGGTGACGGCGATGCTTTTATTTATAATTTTACAGGGTCGGAGGAGGTGGGTACACCGATGAGGAAATTAATTTCTTTTTCAATTTTGACTGGATCGGTCATTGTCTGCCTGTATCCTTTTTTGTGGATGTTCCTGTCGTCTTTTAAGACGAATCGCGAAATTTACCAACCCACCTTACTTTTTCCGGAAAATTTTGAGATCGATTCCTACCAAAGTTTATTTTCTGAGCAGTACCTTTCTTTTTATTCTTTTTTCTCCAATTCCCTTTTTATCTCGGGATTACAGGCACTTTTTGCCACCTTGATTACTTCTGCTGCAGCATTTGTATTTGCGAAGTATTCTTTTCGCGGGAAGTCCTTTCTATTCGGCGTGGCAATTCTCGTTATTTTGATTCCCAAACAAGCCATGGCAGTTCCATTGTTTGATTGGATGTTATGGCTTGGATTACAGGGAACAAGTTGGTCATTAATTTTTCCCGGTATTGCCAGTGGATTGGGGATTGTTTTTTTTACTCAGGTATTTAGAAAAATTCCCAACGAATTACTGGAATTAGCAAAAGTGGAAGGATTTTCTATTCCCCGAACATTTTTTCTGATACTTCCTCTAGTCGCACCCTCTTTAATTACTTATGGGCTGCTTCATTTTATCCTAAGTTGGCAGGAACACCTTTTACCATTGCTGCTCTTGGATGATGAAAATACCACCTTGCCCATTGCATTATCAAAACTCCGGGATTCCAGTCATCGAATACCAGAGTCTGTGGGGATGGCCGCCGCTACAATCTCTCTTTTTCCAGTGGTGATTCTTTTTGCCGTTTGTTTTCGAAAAATGAAAACCGCTCTGGTCCACCTCTCGTTATCGTAGCACTCGCTTTTCCGTTTGAATATCAAACCAATGAACCCGGTTCCATTGGGGGGTTAGGAAATACGGTTTCCCCACCTGAAATTCACGCAGTTCTGATTTAGCTCTTATCGTATTTTCTTGGTCCATGAAGTGAAGAATACGAGAGTCGCCTAAATTTTCAATTCTTTGAAGTGTTACTGGTACGGACTGAGAAGATGCTTCACTGTTGATGATCCAATCTTCTGGCCGGATGCCCAATTCAATTTCTCCCTCCGCAAGATCTGAGTCCATCGGTAAAGGAATTTTAATTGAGCCGTTGGTAAACGAGGAATTGTTTTGAAAACTCTCAATCTTGCCCTTGAGCAGATTAATTGGCGGGGATCCAAAAAATTCCGCCACAAATCGATACTCGGGGAAATCATAAATTTCTGTTGGAGTTCCAACTTGAATGATATGGCCTTGGTTCATTACGCAAAGCCGTTGCCCGAGTGTCATTGCTTCGACCTGGTCGTGCGTTACAAAAAGGGTGGTTTTTTGATATTCGTTGTGGAGTTGTGCAAGTTCATGCCGCATGGATGTGCGTAAATTTGCATCCAAGTTGCTCAATGGTTCATCCAGTAGGTGAATACTGGGATTACGGACGAGTAATCGACCCAGGGCAACCCGTTGTCTTTGCCCACCAGAGAGTTCGTCTGGTTTTCGCTGAAGGAGTTCCGCCAATCCAAGTCTTTGCGATACCGGAATAATTTTTTCTTTGATTATAGCTTTGGGAACTTTTCTCGCTTTGAGTCCAAAGGCAAGGTTATCATAAACAGATAGATTGGGAAAAAGAGCATAGTTTTGAAAGACAAGTGCCAAGTCTCGGTCCTTGGGGAGGAGCGAAGCCGCATCTTTCCCCCCGATTTTAATCGATCCACTGGTAAGTTCATCAAGACCGGCGATTAATCGCAGTAATGTTGATTTTCCGCAACCGGAGGGTCCGACAAGAACGAGGAATTCACCTTTGTTAATCTCTAAACTAATTTCCTGAACCGCTCGTGTCCCATCGGGAAATACCTTACTTATGTTATGGAGGGAAATACTAGACATTTTGCTTATTGTGAAGGATCATCTGCCAAGGGTAAAGCAAAGAGGGATTTGTTTTGTCGCTTGAGGAGTTTGGGTAAATTTGTAGATTGTAGTCCACACGATGAATACCTTGATGCAAATTTTCATTTTTATTGGAATCATGTCCCTGGTGGTTTCCTGCGTTCAGGAGGTAGAGAAGGAGTCCTTTGTGGTAGTGAGTGACTCGCAAAGGGGGGAAACTTTGGTTGCGGAGTGTATGTTATGCCACAGTAATAAAGAAGCCCAGCGTGGACCTATATTACACGGTATGGAAATGTGGTACTTGATGGACCAATTGGAAAAATTTCGCTCGGGAGTGCGCGGGAAACTGGCTTCTAATCGGTCCGAGTATTTGATGGGGGTGGGAGCCCGAAAAATAAAAGATGATTTTGAATTGGCTTATGTGGCCAATTGGTTTTCTGAGCAGGATCCACTGCCTGCCATCCGGACGGTGCGGGGTAGCTTGGAGGAAGGAAAAGAATACTATAATCAAAGGTGTGCTTCCTGTCATGGGGGAGGCGGAGAAGGCAACCGGTTGTTAAATGCTCCTTCCTTGCAGAGACTGGAAGGTTGGTACTTTTTGGAACAAATGAGGAAGTTTCGATCTGGGGATCGCGGGTATCACCCGCAGGATATTGGAGGACAGGCAATGGCGGCGGCATCCCAAGAGATATCCGATCGAAATTTGCGCAATGTGGTCGCTTATTGTGTTGATTCGTTTGGACCGGACGAAGAATTATCGAACCGGGACCGCCTGGCTCCGAACAAATCGGTCAAACCATTTTAATTCCCGTGATTTGCCTGTATGGCATGTAAGCGCTCGGGCGTGCCGACATCATCCCATTCTCCCTGATGGAGAATACCCGCGACTCGATCCGAGGCGATTGCCTGTTTTAGACGGGGTACAATTGAAAACTTTTCCACTTTTGCACCCTCCAAAATAGAGGGATGGTAAAGAGCAATCCCGGCGTACAGGTATTGTGGTGACTCGGATTCTACAACGCGTCCATTGACAAGGGAGAAGTCTCCACGCTCCCTCCAATCGGGCTGTGAGACAAGGTAAAGAAGAGATTGGTCATTTGACTCGAGCGAACGGGGTATCGAAGAAAAATCCAAATCGCACCATACATCTCCGTTCACCAAAAGAAAAGTTTCAGACCCCAATAAGGGCAACGCTTTTGCCATGCCGCCTCCGGTTTCAAGGGGATCGGGGCCCTCTTCAGAATATTGAATCGAAAGTCCCCATGTGTCTCCATTTCCCAACGCCTCGGGAATCTTGGCCCCTAAGTGACCCAGGTTTATTACTACCTCCGTAATCCCTGTTTGAGCGATTTTTTCGAGGTGGTGTACAATGAGTGGTTTTCCTCCAATTGAAACCAATGGCTTGGGGGTATGATCGGTTAATGGGCGCAATCTTTTTCCATAACCTGCGGCTAAAATCATAGCTTTCATAAATAATTAAGTAAGAATTTTGGCTCGATTAAATAATTCCTTTAAATCTTTTAATTGAGGGTTTCGATTGAGCACGGTGTTGATGTATTTTACTACTCGGGGTACTTCTTTCATATAATCAGGCTTTTGATCGCGAATGTGAAGGCGGTGAAAAATTCCGACACATTTTAAATGTCTTTGTAAGCCTGTAAAATCGAGCCAACGAATAAATTCATCCGACTCGACCCGAGCATATTCAAGGTTGGAAGAAAGCAGTGAATCCTGAAATTGTAAAGTGGTTTGCATAATCCAATCTTCATCATTGTCGACATAACAATCTCTGAGTAGAGAAACCAGGTCGTAGGTGACGGGCCCGTGCATAGATCCTTGGAAGTCAATCACACCTAACTCCTCTTCCTTGCAAAGAAGGATATTCCGGCAGTGGAAATCCCGATGCATGAACGCCTTGGGGATTTGGTCGATTGCATTCACCAGTAAGGAGGTAATTTCCCGGTATTCTATCTCCGGTAGCTCAGGCAGGCACCATTCGCGAAAGATATCCAATTCCTTTTTTTGCCATTTCGGACAAAAGGTGGGGAGTTTATCCTCTGAGTTGAGTAGGATGGATTGGAAGTTTACAATTTCACTGGTTGCTAGTTTGTAAAGGGATTTCCGGTCTTTATTTTCGAGGGCATCTTGGAAATGAAAGTCGCCGAAATCAGAAAGAACCATAAATCCCAGATCGAGATCATACTGATGAATTTGTGGAACATTGATTCCCGATTCTTTCATCCATTCCCCGATTTGAACGAAGGGAAGAGAGGGTTCCATGTCCGGGGGTGCATCCATTACAATGTAAGATTTACCTTTGTGTTTTAGACGGAAATACCGGCGAAAACTGGCGTCCGCCGAGGCAATACTGAGCTCCCCATCTTGAAAAGATGTTTCTGATTGCAACCAATCTGTAAGTAAGGCTCGCCTATTATCCACCACTGAAATCATAGGAACAATATGTGGGCTTCCTTGACCGCGGGGTCAAAGGAAAAATCGTACTGTTTTTTGGGTCGCTTGGGTACGCGGTTTTTAGGCAAGTAAGTCGGGTACTATTTTGGGATGTTCCACACCGGTGAGACGCTGGTCGAGACCGAGATATTTATAAGTGAATCTTTCATGGTCGATCCCCAGAGCCCGTAAGACTGTGGCGTTGAGGTCGTTTACATGGACTGGGTTTTCTACAATGTTATAGGCATACTCATCGGTTTTGCCGTATTCAAATCCAGCCTTGAATCCCCCCCCCGCCATCCACATGGAAAAGCTACGACCGTGGTGGTCTCTTCCGTGATTATCCTTGGTCAATTTGCCTTGCGAATAAATCGTTCGGCCAAACTCTCCCCCGCATACCACGATTGTATCCTTTAGAAGGCCGCGTTGCTTCAGGTCCTTGACCAATGCGGCAGCCGGTTGGTCAATGTCCTTGCATTGACCCCGGATTTGCTTGGGTAAATTATTATGCTGGTCCCAGCCACGGTGAAAGAGTTGAACGAATGGAACTCCTCGTTCAGAAAGTCGCCTCGCAATCAAGCAGTTATGGGCAAAGGTACCTTTCTTCATTGCATCCTCGCCATAGAGGTCGAGAACATGCTTTGGTTCATCTTTGAGATCAACCAGATCGGGTACGCTTGTCTGCATACGGTAAGCCATTTCGTACTGGGCAATACGGGCATCGATTTCCAGATCTCCTGATTCCATTTTCTTGGCCTGATTGATCTTGGCAATACCATCGAGCATATTGCGGCGCATATCCCGTGAAATACCATTGGGGTTGGAGAGGTAGAGTACAGGGTCTCCAGCCGAGCGGAATTTTACTCCCTGATGCTTGGAAGGAAGAAAGCCGCTTCCCCATAAACGGTCGTAGAGGGCCTGTGCATTTCCTTTCCCTTTCGAAATCATCACCACATATCCGGGTAAATCTTTATTTGGGCTACCCATCCCCCAGTCCAGCCATGCGCCCATGGATGGTTTCCCAGGTTGTTGGGAACCGGTGTTGATGGCAGTAATTGCGGGGTCGTGGTTGATCGCCTCAGTGTGGACTGATTTTACCAAAGTGATATCATCTGCAATACTGGCGATATTGGGAATCGCATCACTAAACCAGGATCCATTTTGTCCATGCCTGGTAAAATCAAACATCGGAGCCACACAGGGAAAAGAAGACTGCTTCGATGTCATTCCGGTTATTCGCTGACCGTTACGAATACTGTCGGGTAATTCCTTTCCGTGGAAATCACGCATTTCCGGGTGATAGTCGTATAGGTCGATATGGGAGGGACCACCGGAAAGGAATAAATAAATGACCCGTTTTGCGGTGGGCTTAAAATGTGGGCCTGGAAGAGTACCCGCAAACTTGTCCGATGCTTCAGATGCCGCAGCATTCAGCAGAGATGGATTCAAAAGATGAGCTGCACCCAGTGCACCTAGTCCACGGGCACCCAGCCCGATCATTTGTCTGCGTGTCTGATTTTGATGAAATTCAAATGGATTCATATTGATTACTCTCTGTTTAAGGTTTCGTCTAAGTTTAAGATCATGGAGGCCAGAACCGTCCAAGTTGCATGCTCCTGAGCGGGGATTGAAGAATCTCTTACAGTTTCACCAATCTTTAATAAATCATCAGCCCTTTTCGGTTCGGCTTGGAAAATTTTACTTTGATAAGAATGTGCATCCTGTAACACGTCCTTTCTTATTGAATCTGCAGGTCGTCCGGTTGCCAGTTCGAAAGCCAAGTCTAAGCGATCAGAGAAAGACTTTGCAGGACTTTTTAGAATCCGCTGGGCAAACGCACGGGAGGCTTCCACAAACTGTTCGTCGTTCAATGTTACCAAAGCCTGCATGGGAGTGTTGGTACGCTGTCTTTGCAGGGTACAGGTTTCCCTTGTCGGGGTATCAAACGCCATCATCCCTGGGTGGGGAGCAGAACGCTTCCAGTAAGTGTACATACTGCGACGATATAGCTTATCTCCGTTATCGCGTACGAATCTGCGTCCACCATTCAAGGACACTTCATTCCATAACCCAGGTGGTTGGTAGGGCTTTACCCCAGGTCCACCAAAAGTTCTGTTAAGCAGTCCACTCAAGGAGAGGGCATTATCGCGTACAAATTCTCCCATGAGACGAAAGCGGGGAGCTCGTGCATGGTATAAGTTTACCGGATCTTTTTCCATGTGAACCGTACGAGTCTCCGAGGACTGACGGTAAGTGGAACTCATCACCATTTGTTTGATGGTTCTTTTTACATTCCATTTGTTATCAATGAAATCCTTTGCCAACCAGGAGAGTAGATCCGGGTGTGTGGGCCAACTTCCCTGTGAGCCAAAATCACCGGGAGTACTGACCAAAGGGCGGCCGAAAATAGTCTGCCAGTAGCGGTTGACCGTAACTCTTGCGGTCAGCGGGTGATCTTTATCCATCAACCATTTGGCTAACCCAAGTCGGTTTTTAGGTAACTCTTTATCCATGGGCGGAAGAAAAGACGGAGTGTCGGGAAGGATTTCTTTTGATTCATCCGGAGATGCATATTGTCCACGCATCAGAACATAAGTTTTTCTCATTTTATTAGGCGGATTATCGCCCATGATCATGGAGGTGAGTTTTTTGTTCTTAAGAGTATTTAGATCTTGTCTCTTTTTTGTAACCGTGGCCAAGGTTTGTTTGTATCCGGGGTCATGCCGGTTGAGGTAGTAGTCAACAACTAGTTTGCGCTGGGTCGGGTTAAGCTTGTTGGGCTCTTCTTTAATGAGGGGGGAAATCGGATCAATGTAGCCCAATCGATCAACTTCCCGAACACTTAGCACGCGCGAATATAAGCGAAGCTCGTCCATCTCGAGGCCATTTGTGGACGATCCATTAAACCGGCGACCAATACGAAAGGCTTTTTGGGTTGCAATGGTTTTGGAAAGGGTATCATGCGTGACCTCCATTGGTTGAGTCTTTCCATTGAGGTAGACTTTCAATCCATTCCCTTTATTTTTACCGTCATAGGTAATAGTTATGTGGTGCCATTGGTTAACGGGAATTGCTTTTTTGGTAACGGCTTTGAGAGCATTTCTAGGAAACTCGTGGACTAGATGCATTCCGAGTTTACCTCCTTCGAGCCAAATGTCGTAGCCCCGATGTTTTTGGGATTCATCCATTTTGCTAAGGATTGCACCGGTAAGATTTTTTGGAGTTTTAATCCAAACCGACCAAGAGAAAGATTGGTCATGTTCGAGTTTGCCGATTTGAGTAGATTCAATAAATCCATTCTTTTCGATTTTTAATCCATTTCGTGATTTGCCTAATTCCGTCTGCTTTGCTCCTCCATGAAGTACTAAATCTCTACCTGGTTTCGCTAGGTCTGTGGTTTTGTTTCCCTCAAAAGAATCAAAAGTAAGCCCAGCGGTTAATCCTGAAGGTTCAGGAATAGATTGGTAGGGGAGGGACATGATGATCTTGATCTCGTCGAGGGATAGAGTGCGGTTATAAACCCGGACCTCATCAATTTCAGTTCCATTCACTTGTGCGGAGTTGAACCGGCGACCGATACGGAATGGTTTATCAGTTTTAATGGTATTTTCTTTCAGAGTATTGCTCGCGATGATTTTTTCCTGCTTGGTTCCGTCCATATAAATTTCCACGGCATTGGCATTTCTTTTACCGTTGTAAGTTACGCAAAGGTGTACCCATTTATTGGTGGGGATAGTTTTTTTAGAAACAATTTTGAGGGCATTATCGGGCCAGGCATGAACGATATGAGTGCCCAATCGTCCTCCATCCATCCATAAATCATACCCGCGAAATTGGTTACCTTCATTCATTTTACTGAGGATGGCCCCACCGAGGTTTTTCTGAGAGGTTTTGATCCATGCACTCATGGAGAAGGCTTGGTCATGTTCGAAGTCACCAAAATTGGGTAACTCGGCAAAGGAATTATTCTCGATTTTGATACCTCCTGAAAATTTGGCCTGTTTAATTGATTTCGGAGAGTGATGGAGAATGCATGATGTCGCTCCCTTGTGGCCTACCTTTGAGGTGTTTTTTTCTAGGTTAAGTTGGTCGAAGGGGAGGTGTGCAACCAAGCCCTGAGGGTGAAGCACTTGAGGGTTTTCTTTTAATTGTTTTTTGGTTTTTTGGATCCATTGATCAAATGATTTTAAGGATTCTTTCCGCCTGCTTTGAAGGGAGGTATTGGCCACTTCGACCGCGTTGGTTGCTTCAGATAACTGTTTTTTCCGCTCCGGGGTGACGACTTCAACTGTGGGTGCGGTGTTTCCCCGTCTGGTCTGCATTCCCGGATCCGCATTGTTGTTGTAAAAGGCATAGAACTTAAAATATTCCTCCTGCGAAATGGGATCATATTTGTGGTCGTGGCATTGGGCACACTCCATGGTCAATCCCATCCATACATTTCCTGTGGTTTTAACCCGGTCGACCACATATTCCACACGAAATTCCTCGGGGATCACTCCACCTTCATCGGTAGTTGCATGATTACGATTAAAGCCGGAAGCGATTTTCTGTGCATCGGTGGCATTCGGAATAAGATCCCCAGCTAATTGCTCGGTAGAAAATTGGTCGAAGGGCATATTATTTTTGTAAGCGTTCAAGACCCAGTCCCTCCATGGCCACATATCCCGCGGACCATCGTCATGAAAAACGGAAGTGTCTCCATAGCGGGATGCATCCATCCATACAAGAGTCATTCTTTCGGCATAAGCATCGGA
>JAQXBH010000165.1 GCA_029252505.1 Opitutales bacterium
TTCGGAACGAATAAGCACATCTTCACATTTAATAATAAGGGTGAATTTGTATATGGTGTTCCTCCCCGCTCGATCCTCGCTTACTTATCTGGAACCGCACGGATGGCCATGATCAACCTGACTATCGTTGCGAGTGTTCCCGACGATGAGTTACCGATTGTTGTCTATGTAACAGGCTCTCCGGCTAAGCTTAAGGAAATGGATAATTATGCCTTAATTCTCGATTTGAGAAAACGAGGCACGCGGGTCGAATTGATTGACCGTAATGACCCAGCTATTATCTCTAAACTAACTGAATTTGGACAACCAAATATCATTTGGACAAATTATGCATCACAGGAAAGTTATGACCAAGCTTGTGCAATTATCGAGAATGGTGGAAATTTAAATTCTTATGCCGGTGCGGCGGATCCTGAACTTGTAATTAACATGCCTGTTGGCCAAGGTGAAAAATTTGATACCTTAAAGGATGAAGCGGAAACGCAAATCCTTTCTATGCATCATAATATTGGGCCCAATGACCCGGTTCGAAACAATGGCCTCGCAGAGAGCCCTTTGGTTGCACTACTTGGTTTTGAAGAAACCAATGAGCGCCTAGATGCTTATTTAAAAAGTTTACCGAATGGTTGTAAAGTATTCACTCCAAATAGGTCGGTTGTAGAATTTGGTCTGCTCGAACTTTCCGCTGATTCCAGATTTACCGATGTTTTTATTGCTGGCAATGGCGATGATGCAATTCGTGAATATCAGTCGGTGGAGTTACAACTTGCTCGTTCAGCAGCGGTAAACTTTCTTGATGGAAATGCAGTGATTCCGATATTATCGAGGCAGGCGCATTATGTTTCTCGTCACCAAATTTGCGGATCAAATGTTCCTTGGTATCTGACCAATACATCAGAACCACACTCGGACGATATGGTTGTGCAGGCCAAGACACCTGTCAGTTTCGATTGGATGGTGAAAGGAATTTGTGGACTTAATCATGTAAAAGCAATGATGGATGAAGTCGAAAGTACCCAACCCTTTGGTTCTTTTTTCGCTTTTACAGAACTACCGGACCTTCCTTATGTAGAGGTGAGTGCATCAGCATTTTTAAATGCTTCCAAAGAAACAAAAGGTGTAGTATCAAGTGCCCTAGCTGAGGCTGCTAAGATTCTTTCTCAAAATGGTGAGCAATGGTCTAGGGAAGTTGAAGAAGTTCTTTATGAAGGTTGTGGGGAAATTCATCCTTTAAACTTAAAAAATTAAAAATATCATGAGTTGGACAGATCTTACAGATAAAGTAGTTATTATAACTGGAGGTGCCGCAGGTATCGGATTAGCGGTTGCCAAGGGTTTTATTGAAGTGGGTGCTAAAGTAATGATTGCTGATTTTTCGGAAGAAGCCGGGCAGAAGGCAGCAGACGAAGCATCAGAAGCGGGCCCAGGGGAAGCTCGATTTGCCCGTTGTGATGTTACTCAAAAAGCAGATGTGGACCAAATGATTCAGTCTACCTTGGATACATTTGGTTCCGTCGATGCTTTGGTGAACAACGCCGGAATTAATGTTCCCCGCCTATTAGTCGATCCGGCAGGTAAAGAGGAATTGACCGAGGATATTTGGGATAAGGTTTTTGCGGTCAATGTGAAAGGCCAATTCCTGAGTGCCCAGGCTGCCGCCAGAGTGATGTTGAAACAAGCGAATGGAGGTGTCCTAATCAACATGTCTTCTGAATCAGGTCTTGAAGGAAGCGAAGGGCAAAGCGTGTATGCTGCGACCAAGGCGGCCAATCAGAATGTGACCCGTTCGTGGGCCAAAGAGCTCGGCACAAAGGGTGTGCGAGTGATTGGTGTTGCTCCTGGTATCATGGAGACCACGGGCATGCGAAGCGAAGCCTACGAGCAATCACTTGCCTACACTAGAGGGATTTCCGTGGATGAATTGCGTTCCAAGTACGGAAGTACCTCTTCTATTCCCTTGGGGCGTTCCGGTAAATTAAGTGAAGTGGCCGATTTGGTCGTGTTTCTTGCATCTAAACGGGCAAGTTATTTGCACGGCACGACCGTAAATATTTCCGGAGGAAAATCCCGCGGGTAAAAGTTAACTTCCCAACGATTCTTTGAGGGTATCCCTAATTAAATTAAAGCCTGATTCTGTTTGGGGATGATCCTCAATAGCAGCCTGATAAATTAGGAAAACCTGTCGGTCAGCTATCTTCTTGGATAGGAAAATACGCTTATGGGGAACTGAGATGCCAATTATGGAAATATCAAATGTCTCTTCGATACCTTCGAACCCTGCCACCTTGGGAATCGCTTTTAATTCGGATTTCGAAATTTCTCCTAAAGGAATTTCAGTTTGTGTCATTTTTTCAGAAAAATCTTTCGAAAAAGTTGTTAGACTTTCTGCCACATCTGATGGATAGGATTGGTAAATAACAATAGCTTCATCCTGAGTTAGCATGTAGATGTTATGAAATGAAGTCGTGTTGCTATCTGCGGAAATCTCCCAGCTTTTGGGGTATTTAAAGAATATTTGGTTCGAGTTATACTCCTGAGGGTCGGTTAGATCAGCAGCCTCTGTTAGATCAAAAGTTTCATCAAAACATCCACTCCAAAATGAAATGAGAGGGGTTAAGCAAAGGGCATAAAGTCTGTTAAACATTGATTTGCCTACCAAGTGGTTACGCCTTTGGCTAAAATTAAATTCGCGTAAATTCGCGTATCCCCGGTCATTACTACTGCAAATGCTTTTCGGGTTTGATCGTAAAAGTCGTATTTGCCAACCAAGGAAATGGGGGCAGTTTCCGGGTAATGTTTTTTGACAATAGAATCATACCCGTCATGTACTTGCTGGTAATCGGCGGCAATTTTTGGATTTGCTTTATCTTCGGGTAGAGGGGCCATCATCATGACCGGTTTCTCAATTACATGATCTAATACAAAGAGGGGGAGAATCGCATCGAGAAGATCATTTATTCCTAATCCGTCTGCCCGAATAATAGTATCGTTGCAACTTTCACCAGGGAAATGAGCATCTCCCAATACTATTTCATCGTGGTGACCCATTCGATAGAGCGTTTCTAA
>JAQXBH010000172.1 GCA_029252505.1 Opitutales bacterium
TTCGATTATTGGGGCCAAGATCAAAACTCTCCGACCTTGACTATTTGTTAGCAACTGCTCCACGCAGTCATCTAAACTTCTCTTCGATACTGGCGAGCCATCTAACGGGCAATGAGGGGCCCCCACAGTAGCCCATAGTAATTTGGAATAGTCTGCAATTTCAGTTGCAGTGGCCAAAGTACTGCGAGGCCCAGAGGAACCGGCAACGGCCTGTTCAATGGCGAGAACGGGAGATAATCCTTCCACAAAATCAACTTCTGGACGACGAACTTTTTCCAATGCCTGGCGGGCTTTGGTTGATAAACTTTCCACATATTTTCTATGCCCTTCGGCAGCTAAGACATCAAAAACTAGAGAAGACTTCCCCGAACCACTCACTCCAGTAACTCCGATTAATTGGCCGCGAGGAAAAAGAGCTGTAATATTTTGTAAATTATTTTCGCGGGCACCTTTTACATGAATGTAAGCACTTTTATCATTCAAACCATTTTGTTCTCTTAGCATTTACTTGTAGGATGTTCAGAGTTGAATAAAACGCAAAGCAAACAACGGAGAGCGA
Source organism: Opitutales bacterium (assembly GCA_029252505.1). Lineage (GTDB taxonomy): Bacteria > Verrucomicrobiota > Verrucomicrobiia > Opitutales > Seribacteraceae > Seribacter. Next base: position 560 of record JAQXBH010000172.1, read on the forward strand.
AATCACTTTCAAAAAAACAAACATTACATTAAAGATAAGTTTATGAGCCTACCAATTCTATATACTAAAAATGGATGTCCATGGTGCATTGATGCATTGGCATATTTTAATAAAGTTAATTTAAAGCTTCATGTAATTGATGTTCTAAAAGACCCATCAAAAATGCATGAACTTCAAGAATGTAGCGGGCAAACGAAGACTCCGACTTTAAAGAACGGGGACTTTGTCGTAGCAGATTTTGATATCGATGAATTTAAGCAGGCAATGCTTAAAAACCCGTTAGAAGCAAAAAAATTGGGCTTTTGAATAACTTGATTGTCCTCATTAAGGGCAATCATTAGAAAATTACTGATCTAATGCTTGGATTCTGCGATTCAGTTCTTGAATTTTGAATTCAAGTTGCTGCATTGAAGAACCCAAATTAGTTGGGATGTTTTCGCTGTCACTAGGAGCATCTAAATCTAATATCTGCACTCCTGCAGAAGTGTCATACACTTTTGCTGAATCAGTCACATATGGAGTTATATTACCTGAAGTAGTGATCTTAGTTGCCTCACGGCCATTTCGGTCAACGGTGTAGGTTTGAGGAGACTTTTCCAGTATAAGGGTTTCAGTATCATCGGTATTGTACTTTTTAACCTGACGATAGTTCTTATTCGTTGCTCTTCGACCTACTACCTGTGTCTTCGCTGTTTTAAAAATAAGGAAGTTATGTTCGACGGTATGAAAGTGAGGATCCACTATAAAGTGATCAGGTTGACCGTCTAAAGCTTTATATACTGCGGACTGCATAGACTGCTTTACCACAGCTCCACCCAAATCGTGCTCCTGCTTGTGTGCACGGAAAGATGCACGCCCTGGGTCACCCCATCGTATGAAGCCCAGCAGTTCTGCCCTTGTACCTTCCCCCCTGACTGGTTCACCAATTTCCACATCGTTGGTAATTTCAGGGTAAGGGCGAAGAGGACCGGTTTTGTTAGCGGTTCGGGTACAACTTGATCCCAAAATAATGAATGATAAAACCGACAACGAGCTTAATAACTTAGTATTCATGAGTATAAATTTTTGGGTATTATTAGAAGTTTCCTTTTGTGGAAAGGTAGAATTCCATACCTTCCTCAATAACATCGTGCCCACCAACACCAGCAATACCTAAGCTGAAATTCCAAGGCGCATTTGGCATCAAAATAAACTCCGTTCCGTAATCAACCCACATACTATCTGTCAATACATCACCGTTTGAGTAATTAAATCGAATAAATGGCAACATGGTGAAGTTGTTGTGCAAATGGTAGTGAAGTGCAATTCCCCCTTTAAATAACCACAGGGCTTCATCATTAATATCATTACTTGGAAAATACCGGCCAATGGACAGTCGGCCTGACCAATTCATTCCGTACGCCTCACTTGACTCAACCATAGTTTCAAAAGAAACACTGGTCATAGATTCATCAAACATCGGAAAATCACTGGATGAATTAAGGTGTGCAATATTGACCCCCCAGGCGACATATTGATTAATTCTATAATTCGGAAAAAATTCAATACCAGCGATCATTCCCGAATCATCAATATCTCCCAC
>JAQXBH010000175.1 GCA_029252505.1 Opitutales bacterium
TTCCAACGCAATGAATACAATGCGTCCCTCGTCTGGGAGGAGAAGGCATCTATTTCAAGTACTCGTCGCGCGTACAATGGAATGGCAGTATTAAATGGCGAAATATATTTGGTTGGTGGCAATGGATCGGAAGAAATAGAAAAGGGTGTTCAAAAGTATAATCCAAAAACTAATACTTGGTCTACAATAGCTTCAATGAATGAAAGGAGAGCACTCGTCGCGGCCGTTGCTTTTAATGGGAAAATTTTTGCTATCGGAGGCTCTGGTGGGGGTGTCACGCATGCTTCCACAGAATTCTATGATCCAGCAACCCAACTGTGGACGTATGGTCCCGCACTTCCGGTGGCAACGAGTGGAGTTTCAGCTATTTCCCTGAATGGGAAGGTGTACTTGATGGGTGGGTATGATGGATCTAGTTATTTGAATCAAGTGTTAGAATTGAGTTCAGAAACTGGGCAATGGATTAGCAAAACATCGATGCCAAATAGTGGTGATGGTCATAAATTGGTGAATTTCCAAAACAAGATTTGGGCAATCGGAGGAATAGTTGCTGGAACTGGATCATCTGCAAAAGCTGTGATTTATGATCCTGTTTTAGATAGCTGGTCTGCTGCTCCTAATATGACACAGAAAAGGCATTGGCCTGTAGCTTGGTCTACTCCTGAAGGTATTTTTGTTGGGAGTGGCTTTAAGACTGGCAATAGTACAATTCATCAATCTCTTGAATTTTTTAACCCAATTTCTAATTCTTGGAGTGCGGTTGGATCGCTTCCGGAATTTGCTTATTATGGAGAAGCAAAAATTATTGGTGAAAAAGTTTTTGTGGTTGGTGGACAGAAAACGAGTAGTGTTTACTCCGACAAAGTCTTTGCGGCCGATCTCCCAGCTCCCGCTATGAACCTTTATTTCAAGGAGGGTAATGCCACTGCAGAGGCGGAACTGTCTACTCTTGGCATGGCGGACGGATCAGTCACCCTCGGGCAACTGGCACCGGATGCTCTGACCAAGATTGGATTGGATTATAACCCAGCTACGGCGGAGGGAAGCCTGCTCGCCGTCCCCCGTGGCACGCAACCACCACCAGGATATGCTCTCTATAAACGCTCCGATCGAAACGGGACTCTCGTCTGGGAGGAGAAGGCACCGGTGAGTGCTGCTCGAAGTACCTTTGATGGAGCGGTTGGTTTAAATGGGAAAATATATCTGATGGGCGGAATCAGTTCAGACAATAATGCGACCCATTCCTATGATCCATCGACAAATACATGGAGCCGGCAGTCAAATATGATTAACCCCCATGCCGCCGGTGCTTTTGCAACTGCCGGAGGAAAAGTATTTGCGATCGGCGGAACCTCCAATCCGACTTCCTTTGAAATTTATGATCCCGCATCGGATCAATGGACAGCAGGTTCTACGGTGCCACAGCCTATAAAATATTCTTCTGCAATTACCCTCGACGGTGTTGTCTATGTTGTTGGATGCAAGATTTCCGATACAAACTCTAATCGAATTTTTGCATATGATTCAATTTCACAGACTTGGAGCGAAAAAAGTAATATGCCTACGGCCCGTCATGCAGCTTCCTTAGTGGTTCTGGATGGAAAAATTTGGGCGATGGGTGGGTGGACTGGACAACCTTCTAATGTGCCAACCAATAAAGTGGAAGTCTATGATCCGATTTCGAATTCTTGGTCAAATGGTCCAGCACTTGATATTGCGAAAGCGTGGACTTCCGCATGGGTGATTGATGGAAATATTCATGTTGCGGGAGGAAATGATAACCAAGGCGGAAACTATCGTTCCGAAGTCCTTAGATTGGACACCGGCACGAATCAATGGGTACAGGTCAGCACTTTACCTGAGCCAAAAGCCTATGCCGGTTATGCCCAAATAGAGGGTATGATTTTTCAAGTTTCTGGTTCAACTGCCAATGGAGTTCATTCCGAAAAAGTCTACGCTGCCGATATCACCCCGCCGATGGATTTGTACTACCGCGAGGCCAATGCGAGTGGACCGATTGAACTTAGTAATCTGAATGCTGATTTGACCGCCAAAATGAATGCGGCCCAGTCGGTAACTCTTCCCAAGGGCTTGGTTGCAGCTATTAATACAGGCGACCAGGTACCTTCCGGTTACGGAATCCTTGAGCGCACCGATCGCAACGCCTCCCATGTCTGGGAGGAAATGGCACCGGTGAGCGTGGCTCGTAATATTCATGATGGATCTGCAGTCCTAAATGGAAAAATATATGTAGCCGGTGGATGGACCAATACACCGCGATCAGAGGTTGAACGCTATGATCCATCGACCAATCAATGGGAGTCATTACAAAGTTTAAGCACTCCTCGTAATGGTCCGTCTTTGGTTGCCCTTAATGGAAAGCTTTTTTGTATAGGAGGAAGTACCACTTCCTCCGTTGATCTTGCAACTGTAGAGGTGTATGACCCATCCAGTAATCAATGGTCTTCAGGAGTTTCGTTGCCTATTCCGTTAACTCATTTATCAGCGGTTGTTGTAGGAGGAAAAATATTAGTTGCTGGTGGCCAAAATTCTGGAGGGTCATCCAACCAAGTTTTTGAATTTGATCCGTTTAGCAATCAATGGACACAGAAATCTTCTATGTTATCGGCAAGGAACGGATTACGAATGGTTGTGGAGGCCGGTAAAGTATATGCTTTGGGGGGAAATATTCCTAAAGCTGAAAGGTATGACCCTGTAAGCGATACATGGACTTCGCTTCCCGATATGTTGGTTCGAAGGGCATACCCTTTTGTCTGGTCTAATAAAGGTTCTATTTATGCTGCCAGTGGAAATAGCGGTCACTTCGAATCATCCATCGAAGTTTTTGATCCTGTATCCCAAAGTTGGAGTTTTACTGGCAATGTACCTTCTCCACGACACGGTTCCGGATCTGTCATATTAGGTAATAAAGTGTTCATGATCTCTGGAGATCTAGGTAGTAGCTTTTACACGAACCAAGTCTACGCGGCCGACCTAATGCCCCACCGCGATCTTTATTTCCGTTCTGCTGCGAGCCAGATCAACCGAGCACCCGCCAACCTCAATGTCACCGCATCCCTGACCATCGCCGAGAACCAAGCAATCGGCACCGTGGTGGGCGAGTTCAACGCCACCGACCCTAATGTTAATGCAACCTTGACTTACCATCTCGTGAGCGGAGCAGGGGACGGAAACAATACCCTCTTCACTCTCGAAACCAACGGCACCCTCAAGACCGCCGCTACTTTTGATTACGAATCCAATGCCTCGACTTATTCGATCCGCGTGCAGGCCAGGGACGAATTCAACGCCTCTGTCGAAGGTAACTTTACCGTCACTTTGACTAACCTGAATGAGCCCACAAATGGTAATGTCAACATCTCTGGTTCGCCAATGGTCGGGCAAACCTTGAACGTATCGAATAATCTATCCGATCCAGATGGTCTCGGAGTCTTGTCTTATCAATGGTACCGCGAAGGCCAGCCGATCATATATGGTGGAACTTTGTTTGACGGAGTGAATGGAGTGAACGGATTGAACAAGGCGATTGATGTCTTGTGCTCTCCAGACAATAAGCATGTTTATGTTCTTGGGTTTGCTGATGATAGCGTCTCCATATACGAGCGAAATGCTACAACTGGAGAACTCAGTTTAAAATCAATATTGAAAGACGGCGTGAATGGAGTGAACGGCTTGAATGGTCCAAGGGATATCGTGCTTTCCGAGGATGGAGAATTCGCATTTGTCGCTGGTGGTGAGGATGATTCGATTAGTTGGTTCGAGCGGGACGTCTCCAGTGGTGCGTTGAGCTATTTGGGGATTTTGAAAGATGGCGTGAATGGAGTGGATGGATTGAACGGTCCTCATAATATTGTTATATCAAAGGACTCGAGGCATGCGTATGTTACTGCCTGGAATGACAATTCAGTCAGTTGGTATGAGATGAACGCTACCTCAGGTAACTTGTCTTTTCTTGGGTTGCTCAAAAATGGTATGAATGGACTTGATGGGCTAACTGCTGCTTATGGAGTGGCTATTTCTCCAGATGACGAATATGTGTATGTTACTGCAGCAGGGGACGATTCGGTAAGTTGGTTTAAGCGAGATCCCGTTACCGGAGATTTAAGCTTTGTTGGTATGCTCAAAGATCAGGCCAATGGAGTCGACGGCCTTGATGGTGCTCGTTCGATCGAGCTCACATCGAATGGAAAATTCGCCTACTTGGCGGCGGCTTCGGATGGTTCCTTGAGTTGGTTCGAACGCAATGCCTCAAACGGTGCTTTAACCTTTTTGGGCATTTTGAAAGATGGTGTGAGTGGGGTTGATGGATTGAAAGCCGCCAGTCATTTCATTTTATCCCATGACGAAAAGCAGGTTTATGTTGTTGGATGGGGGGATGACGCTGTCAGTTGGTATGACCGTAACGCTACTTCGGGAGAACTTGATTTCGGAGGTATTCTAAAGGATGGAATACATGGCGTAGATGGCCTTGCAACTCCTAGTTCGATTTCGTTGTCAGCAGATGGTCAGAGTGTATATGTTACAAGTTGGGGTGAGCATGCTTTGAGCAGATTTTCTAGAAACCCGCAGAGTGGTTCCTTGATTTATGGATCGGCGAATGACGCGAACTATACTCTGACCTTGGCGGATATTGGTAAAACGATAACGGTGGTTGCTGGATATACGGACGGGGGAGGTTTCGAGCACAATGTCAGTTCGGCAGGCACGCCTTTAGTTTATCCCGCTTACCATCCCTACCAACCTAATCACTTCGTGGACTTAAACGCCACCGTGAACCTGGAAATGATCTGGGTGGAACCAGGAACCTTTATGATGGGGCAGAGTGACATATCGAATGCTTCACCTGAACACAATGTCACATTAACCAAGGGTTTTTATCTGGGTAAATATGAAGTTACCCAGGCCCAGTATGAAGCGGTGATGACGGGTAATACGGATAGCCTGAGTGCCACCCCTAGCAACTGGCCGAACAACGCTGATCGTCCGGTGGAAAAGGTATCCTGGGATGACATCCAAAAATTCCTCACCCGTTTGAATGCTCAGGAGGCAGGGAACATTCCTGCTGGTTGGGCCTATGTATTGCCCACGGAAGCGCAGTGGGAGTATGCCTGCCGAGCAGGCACGACCACGGCGTACTCGTGGGGGGATAGCATAACCACCAGCAATGCCAATTACTACAACAATATTGGACAAACTGCTGATGTGGGGCAGTACAGTGCCAACCCTTGGGGCTTTTTTGATATGCACGGAAACGTGCGGGAGTGGACGGCGGACAGGTACGCAGCATACAGTTCGGGAGCACAGACTGATCCTGAGGGTCCAGCTACGGGCTCCTCCCGTGTCTCTCGGGGCGGCTCCTGGAACAATTCAGGCGCGAACCTGCGGTCGGCCCTCCGCAACTACGGCGGCAACCCCAGCCTCCGCGGCAACAACCATGGCTTCCGTGTCGGTTTCCAAAAGCAGTCTGCAGATGTGGCTAGCCCCGAGATGTCAATCATCGGGGATGCAAACATCACGCAGTTGCAGGGCGTCGCGTGGGTAGACCCTGGTGTGGAAGCCCATGATGTACGGGACGGC
>JAQXBH010000187.1 GCA_029252505.1 Opitutales bacterium
CCTATCATCTGCTTCCTGTGCATCTCGAATTTTAAGCTGAATCTCATTCATGCTATTGTTGATTCGGTCATTTTCTTTGGCACCTTTTTTTGCAAGTTGAACGAATTTTTTATCACTCAAGTCGTCAACCTGCTTTTGATAATTCGCAAAGTTCTTGAGTCGAAATTCAACTTTTGATGAATCAGCTTTTCTTTCATCAACATCGGGAATGGACAGGGCTACAATCGAATCCCAAAGTTGCTCTGCACTCATACGTTTAAGAATAGGGGCTTCAAAATAATATTTTTCGACACTGGTAAGCTCACGACCGGTTGCTTCTCTTTCAAAAGCTTCCACATTGTGTAGAATCTTTTGAAACTCTTTAAGATCATACTTCACGCGCACCATGAGCGACTCTAAGTGAGTTAATAATTCAGGGATGGAAGATTCTGAATCGTCACGTAAATCGTCCACAGGTTCTATGATTCCACGGCCAAATACTTTCTTCCACATTCTATTGGAAATTACTTTAGTGAAGCGTGGATTATTTTCTGAGATGATCCATTGTCCATAAGCATTTACAGGATTTTTTATTTCTTTATTCAGGGGGTCTGGTGCAAAAATAGGTTCGGAATGAACAGCAGTTTTGGGTTTTGCATCCTCGTATTGATAGTCATGTGGCAAATTGAGTTTTTTGCCAGTATGAGTGGCTCCATACCGAAGGGGCTGTACCATTTCTTGAATCGCCTTTCTGAGGGCTTGTGCTTTTTGAGAATTCCCCAACTTACTTTTTTCTTTTTTGGATAAACCTTTGGTTTGTTGATTAAAATACTGCTTGATTTTATTTTGTATGTCTTGTCCCATACGGGTGGAAATCCCATAAGTGAAGGAAGCCATCTTGTAATATTCCATTTGAGTCCACTTATCAAAAGGGTGGTTATGGCATTGGGCACAAACCATTTGTGTTCCAAGAAAGATTTGAGCGGTGTTGGACATGTTATCCAGTGGCATGCCTGAGTCCCGCAGGTAATACCCAACGGCTCCGTTTTCCCATGGGTACCCTTCTGCAGTTACCAAAGAATATGTCATCTGGTCAAAGGGTACGTTTTGTACGACCTGTTCTTTTACCCAGTGGTTGTAAAGTTGACCAGCTTGTATCTGGTTACCGCCTCGCATTCTTGATTTTAATCTAAGCAAATCAGCCCACCAATTAAACATGTGACTATCATAGCCTGTAGACTCTGTCAGTTCTTCAATAAGTTGAGATTTTTTTTGGACAGATGTATTGGATAGGTAGGAATTTATTTCGTCAAAAGTAGGAATTCTTCCAGACAACGAAAGGTACAATCTTCTAACCAATGCAGCTTCGTCTATTTTAGCAGGAATTTTGATCTGTCTTTTTTGGTATGTGCTGTTGAGGATTTTATCGATAGCCTCTGCTTCAGCTCGGATAATTGAAGGAGAAAATTTATCCTCAGGAAGGGTTGCATACAATGTGAACTGTAGACTAATCAAAAAAACCAGAGGGGCAAAAAATATAGTTTTCATTATAATCTATAAACTACAAATTTAGGTAAAAAGTTTCACCTATAAAATAATAAAAAACCTAGAATCTTTTTGGAGGCTATTCCTTGTTTTATTGGGGTTATCAAAAAAATCTTTTCAGATAATTCTTAATTTAACTTCCTGCAGGCAGAAAACCTCTCTTAAAAATTACAGTGCTTACAGAATTCTTTAGAATGAACGGGAGAATGAAAATATAAAGTTTCGACCCACTCCATTTAAGCCGGAACCATGCACCCGGTAATCGACATTACTTATGTTTTCCACCGCAAGGAAAACGGATGAATATTTTGCCCATTTTCGTCCACCACTTATTCCGAATAACGCATAACCAGGTGTTCCATTCGATGGAATACGTGAGGAATCAGTTTCATCTTTTAATGAAAGATCATCCGCCCTCCCCACTGTCAAAATAGAAAAGTCTCCCCACCAATTAGATTGTGGAGGAGCATAGCGGGTAACAAAATGAAATTGCGTGGGCAGAAGTCGGGTAGTTACCCGATCAACTGGATCGTAGTTTCGACCATCAATGGTAATAGACCCGGTTGCGTTGTTGTCTAATAATTGCTCCACTTCTGAATCCATTAACGAAATGCGAAACTGTGAGCTCCATGAAGGAGACCATTTGTGCCCAACTTGAATTTCCAATCCATGAATGAAGCCGTTTGCATTGGCTTTCAAAACATCTGATTTTCCAGACTCAATGGGCGAACGTACAATCATATCTTTGATCCAAGTATGATAATATGAAGCTTCCCAGTTCCATGAATCGGATCTTCCTTTAACGCCCATTTCTGCTTGCAAGAAATTTTCTGAATCAAGTGAGGTATTTGGGCGTTCCACCGCACTGGTCTCATCTGTGGAAGTAAGGTCGTATAAACTAGGCGAACGAAATCCCTCAGACAAACCAAGAAAGAGAAAGTTACCCTGCGTAATCTCTTTGTTTGCCCGTATGCTACCAATCAGTTCCTTGTAATTTTTTTTATCGGTTGGTTGAAGAGTCGAAGAGTCACTGTTCTTGAGATAATAGCGTTCAAGGTCAGCATGAATCGAAGAAAAGCGAATTCCTGGTTCAACACTCCAATCTCCAAGTAGGGAGTTGTCACTTAAGTAAAAAGCAAATCGGTTATAATGGGCGTCTGCCGCTAGGGGGCCTTGCACTAAATCCGTGCTTTTTACCTGTACACTGTTAAATTTATAACCACCGGAATGCAGGGATTCTCTTTGCCATTCTGCACCATATGCCAATCGCCCCCCCCATGGATCATCGGTTTCAAATCGGGATGAAAATCCGAGGTCTTCAAGTCCGAAATATTGAAAATCTCCACCCGTAGGCAAACCACTCGCTGATCCTTTCATTCGGTTGCGTTCCTGATCATGTTTATGCAAGCTTAGTGTAAGCAGACCTGCATCGGCCAATCCCCCTGCATCTTCCCAGGAAAATTTTCCGTAAAAAAGATTTCTTTCCTGATCCAACTGTCGCCAGATTTCGGAACCTGGAGTGAGCCCTTCCCAAGTTAAACCATGAATCGTTTTATGGGTACGAGGAACGTCATCCATAAACACATTCTGCAAGCCAATTGTGAATCGGGTATCTTCATTCAATTTACGAGATAATCGAAATTGGGAACCTCTGGAATCGTAGCCAGTATTTTTCTGCGTACCGATATCCCTCCCTCCCTCAAGATCTCCGAAAGAGCGTTTGGCATGGGATAGTTCGGCAAACCAATCGGGTGTAGACAAATTGCCTTTGACTCCCGCGGTCCATGAATGTTCGGCTGATGAAAGCCGGCCGATGATCTCTCCGTTATGTGACATTTCACCATCTGTAAATCGGGGCTCTTCTGATATGATATTAACAACGCCTCCTATCGCATCTGCGCCATGTATTATACCATTGGGACCGCGAACAATTTCCACACGATCCGACCCGAGCATTTCCACCGTACTCCAGTATTGATTTGGACCTGAACGCATTGCGGAATGGTTAATTCTTATTCCATCAACTAACAGAACATTGTGGTAACCGGTAAAACCACGTATGTAAGGGGAAGATTGTCCGAGCGCAGTTTTTTGAACCATGACTGAAGGAATTCCAGATAAAGCTTCGGGCAACGATCTGGCTGTCCTCTGTATGGCATCAGTTTCCAAAGTAGTAATCGACCAAGCGGTTGAATTCAAAGGCTCAGGGAATCCACCTTTAGAAGTCACAACCATGGGTGCAAGTTCGTCAAT
>JAQXBH010000201.1 GCA_029252505.1 Opitutales bacterium
CATTAGAATTAGGAAGAAGAACATCGTCATTTTTAAATCTTTTTAAATCTCTTCAATTAACCGCATTTGTGAAACTTATTTACTTGAAAGGGTACATCCGGCAGATGTCTTTAATTTTAGAAAGGCACAATCCCGAATTCTGTATGTTTCATAATATTCATGGTGCGGGATGGCCTTTGGAGATTGTTAGAGTGGCGGCCAATTATTGCCCTACTTCCTGGACACTTCATGATTGTTCCAGTTTTCTTGGATCCTACTACCCTTCACACTCTCCGCTGCCAAGTGATGAGGAAAAACTGCGATTGGGAGCTTATTGGGATTCTTTTTCAGAGCAGAAAACAAGGTTCTCCCTGTGTGCAGTTACTCCATCAGAATGGATGAACAATCAGGCAAAACCTTCATCTTGGTCAGATCATTTAGTCAAAACCATTCATAATCCAGTCTCCTCCTCTTATTTTGAAAAACGTGATCAGGGTGCATGCAAGCAGGCCTTGGGAGTAATAACTGAAAAGCCTCTTATTTTATGCATTGCCGGGAACCTAGAAGAGGAAAGAAAAGGCGGAAATATATTGAGAGAAATCTTAAATTCCGAATTTGATGATGTTCATTTCCTTCTTATTGGCCGCACTACTAAATCCATATCTGATCATAAAGAAAATATCTATTCGTTAGGATTTATTCAGGACGAACTGACCATGCAAATCGCATACCATGCTGCCGATCTTGTCCTACATCCAGCTCCGATAGATAACCTTCCCAACACAGTAGCCGAAGCCATGAGTGCAGGCACCCCTATTCTATCCTTTCAGACTGGAGGACTTCCCGAGATGGTAGTTCCAGGCAAGAGCGGGTGGCTGGTTCCGGAAATTAACGCTCAACTCATGGCTCAGGAGCTTCATTCAATTATTAAATCAAAGTCCTACAACAATTTGAGGAATTCTACCAAAGAACTCGCTGAGAAACTTTTCGCCCCCAAAGAAATTGAGAAACAATACAAGGAACTCATCCAAGGATTAGTCTCTTGAGAATTCGCTAACTCTCTAACCTCGCTCTTTTTATATGTTATGAAAATTCTCGTTACTGGATCCTCAGGTCTAATCGGTTCGGAGGTGTGCACCTACTTCTCTAGCAAGGGACATAGCATTCAGGGGATCGACAACAACCAGAGGATGGAGTTCTTCGGCCCGCAGGGTGACACTTCTTGGAGGCAGAAGGAATTAAGCGATAACCTGAGCGACTTTACCCATCATGTATTGGACATTCGGGACCGGGAAAAGGTCCTTGATCTCATTAAGTCGATAAAACCCGATGCCATTGTCCACACAGCAGCCCAACCATCGCACGACAAAGCTGCCTCCATCCCTTTTGATGATTTCGATGTTAACGCAGTCGGCACCCTAAATTTACTCGAAGCAACCCGCCAATTTTGCTCGGACTCTCCCTTTGTCCATATGTCCACCAATAAGGTCTATGGAGACGGTCCAAACTCGGTTCTACTCAAGGAGCTAGATACCCGTTGGGATTATGCCGACCCAGCCTACGAAAATGGTATCTCTGAATCTTTCTCTATTGATCATTGCAAACATTCCCTTTTCGGAGCCTCCAAGGTAGCTGCAGATGTCATGGTGCAGGAGTATGGTCGCTACTTTGGTATGGCTACTTGTTGCCTGCGAGGAGGATGCCTTACCGGCCCATCCCATTCGGGCGTCGAGTTACACGGCTTTCTGAGTTACCTGGTCAAATGCAACCTGGTTGGTACGACCTACAAGATATTCGGATACAAAGGTAAGCAGGTCCGCGACAACATACACTCGGAAGATGTGGCACAGTTCATCGATTTATTTGTAAAGTCTCCTCGTTCCGGTGAAGTTTACAATCTGGGCGGAGGAAAGGACAACAGTTGCTCGATTCTGGAGGCGTTCGAGATTTGTGAAAGCCATTCGGGAATCTCTCAAAAATACGAGTATTTGGAAGACAACCGGATCGGAGATCATATTTGCTACTACAGCGACCAGACGAAAATCAAATCTCACTACTCCACTTTCTCTCTGCGTCACTCCTTGAACGACACCATTAAACAAATCGTAGAAGCACACAAACGTCGCTCCTAATTTTTCATTGAGCCATCTGTCCTCTAAATTATTGCTAGTTACTGAAACTCCCCCAGGCACCCCCAATGGTTTTGGCGTTACTCTCGACTGCATGTTTAAGGAAATTGAACATGGTGTAGTTTATACCGATGCAGCATTCAAAGAATTTGGCGATACGCTCGGATATTTACTGGCTCAGGTGCCCTATCATCCATCCGGTCGTTTTCTTCTCCCTTTTTTGGCAGGGAAGATCCCTGAATGGCGGGGGAGATATTCGTCATCTTGGTTTAAAAAACACCTTTCTGAAAAATTTTCCTCTGTATATGCCTTCGTTTATTCACCTGAGTGCATGAAGTATGCTCATTGGATAGCAAAAAAAGGCAAACTCCCCTTGGTTGTACATTTGGCAGACCATTCACCAGAATTTAAACGACTCTCCTCCGCTAATATCCTTCGAGGAGCAGCGAAACTCGTTTGCATAACCGAAGAAATGAAGTCCATATATGAACAAACACTCGGCAGAAAAGACATCGAAGTCTTGCACAACGGGGCCGAGCAAGCTTGCTCCGAACTCGCTTCTCCCCGCCCTCAACCATTTAGTGAAGAAAACCCATTCGTAATATGCTTTATCGGCGGACTCTTCTCTCACCTTCACGGTGATTGCATAGAAGACCTGTGGGAAGCGGTTTCAGAAGTTCGTGTAAAGTACCCTTACGTTGAGTTTCATTTATACGGGCAAAGGCAACCAGCTAATTTCCTAGAAGACTTAATCCATAAGGATGGCTTCACCCATCATGGCATCGTTATGCCTCTTGAGAAAAAGTTTGAAATCATGGAAAAAGCTCATTGCTTTGTCATTCCCTCTTCCTTCAAGGAGGAGAAACACCGGCACTATCGCTACTCCTTTCCCACTAAACTGCCTGAACTTATTGCCTCCGGTCGCCCGATCTTGTCTTACGGTCCCAAGGAAACTGCAACAAATAGAATACTTGAGACCAACAACCTGGGCCTGTGCATCCATGACCGATCGGTACCAAAGTTGGTAGATTCCTTGGAGGCTTTGGTTAGCCAATATCAGGAAAGCATCCAAAAATTCGCTCCAGTCTCCCCAACGATCATGGAAAAATTCTCCGCAGATTGCGTCAGAATAAAACTTAGAAAGATACTTTCCCTCAATTGAAGGCTCTTTGGTCCAGCCTTCTAAAAATCCGCGCTTTTCGTAGGGCTATCTTGGCCCACCTTCGACTTGATTACTTTCACGAGTTTCATCATTCCATTCCCTTAGGCAACAATTACTGGGCTCACCTTTGGGAGAGTGATGCCTACGACTCTTTTTCCGAAATCTTCATCCAACAAGAATACGCAGATTTCATTCCAGATGAAACCATCACAAATATCTTAGACCTTGGTGCCCACTACGGCTATTTCAGCCTTTGGCTTCAAACCCAAAGACCGCAGGACGAAATCCATTCCCTAATGGTAGAACCCTCCCAGAGATGCCAAAGATCTCTAGAAAAAATGGCTCAATACCCAAAGCTCGGTGGTAGGTTCCAATATTTACAAGCTGCCGTAGGCAACCCAAAAAAAGAAAGCACTCGATTTTTTGAACGCCCGTTTATGGGGGGATCTTTATTTTCTTCATCCCCTGAAAATTGCAGCTATGAAGTAAAGACCCTGCCCCTACCAGATGAGCAAAATCTTCGAGATCAATCTTTCGATCTCATCAAGTGCGACCTCGAAGGAGCAGAGTGGGATTTCCTCATTCACTATTCTTCGCTTTTAGAAAAATCTAAATTTCTGGTTATGGAATGGCATAGCTGGCACCAAGGCGGTGGCGGTTATCCACAGATTGAAAAGAAACTCACAGAGATTGGACTCTATATTATTAAGTCTAGTTCACCACAAAAAGCAATTGGTCGGGATGGAGAAGTCGGTCTTTTCCTTGCGAGAAATCTTAACTTTCAAAATTGAAGGATTATGGAGAAATCCCCGGCGGAAAAAATGAACTTCAAGCCCTTCTTTATCCATTCCATCGATCCTATCCCCTTAAACTTTGGTCAAAATACAGATGGTTTCGGAATTCTCGTCTCCAATCTCTTTTACCGCTCCTCAACAGAAAGAGGAAATGGCTTACTGTAATCGATCGATTGGGTGCCCCAGGGGACGCCCTTATCACTACAAATGTCATCCGATGCATTAAGGAAAACTATCCTAATTTGAAGATTAACTGCATCACCCCACACCCAAAACTAGTCCGCCTTGACCCACAAATTGACACAATCAATCAAGCTGAAACCTTTTATTCCTTTGACTCGACTTACTGGGAACTAATTGTTCGCAAAGAAAAGAGCCAGAATATCATTGAGCACAACATGCTCAGACTCGGAATAAATAAGTATAATTACAAGGCTGCTTATTACCTCAGTAAAAAAGAAAAAGAATGGGCAAAACAAGAAACCAGCAAGTTTGAAAAACCCATTTTAGCTATTTGCACCAAGAGCAAAGAACCCGTTAAAAACTGGCCTGAAACAAACTGGTCAGAGTTAATCCAAAATCTAAAAGCTAACTTCTCCATCATTCAACTAGGA
>JAQXBH010000242.1 GCA_029252505.1 Opitutales bacterium
ACGTTACAAATCGTACCTTCTAAAATTTTGAGCAGTGCCTGTTGAACACCTTCTCCGGATACATCACGAGTGATCGAAACATTATCGGTCTTGCGACCAATTTTATCAATTTCGTCTACGTAAATGATACCACACTGAGCTTTTTCCACATTTTGATCTGCCGATTGAAGAAGGCGAAGAACGATGTTTTCAACATCATCCCCCACATAGCCAGCTTCGGTAAGGGTAGTGGCATCGGCAATCGCAAAGGGGACATCGAGCATACGGGCGAGGGTACGGGCAAGATAAGTTTTTCCACTTCCAGTCGGACCAATAAGAAGTACATTACTTTTCTCAATCTCCACATCATCAAGTTCGCTTGAAGAGAATTGGTCCAACTTGCAATCCCCAATATTCAATTCGGATGCCAGTCTTTTGTAATGATTATGAACCGCAACCGATAATACTTTTTTTGCATGTTCCTGACCAATCACATGTTGATCGAGAAAACCCTTGATCACACTTGGTCTTTGAAGATTAAAAACTGGTTTCTCTTCTGAACCCTTGGGAGGTGCAGTTTTTTCACCCAATTCGCGATCGATGATCGTTTTACATACCCGAACGCAAGAATCGCAGATGTAAACGCTCGCCGGACCGGCAATCATTTTTTTTACCTCGCCTTGTGGTTTCCCACAAAACGAACAAAAATTGATTTTGGTCGGTTTCGCCATAGCTAATTTTTACTCCTTAGGCTTTTTCGAAATTACTTCGTCTACAATACCGTATTCTTTGGCTTCGTCTGCGGACATGTAATAATCGCGGTCTGAGTCTTTTTCTAGTTGCTTAATCGATTTACCACTGTGTTGAGATAGAATTTCGTTAATTGTTTGTCTCCAGCGAAGGATTTCCTTCGCCGCGATTGAAATATCAGAAGTTTGTCCACCTGCTCCACCACTCGGTTGGTGGATCATAACCCTACTGTTGGGTAATGCAAATCGTTTGCCAGGAGTTCCTGCGGCAAGAAGAACAGTACTCATGCTCGCCGCCATGCCAATACAGTAGGTCACTATATCGCACTCCATAAAGTTTAGAGTGTCATATATTGCCATTCCGTCGGATACACTTCCTCCAGGTGAGTTAATGTAGACATGAATGTCTTTTTTAGGATCTTCCATCTGAAGGAAAAGCAATTGGGCAATGATTGAATTGGCCACATAGTCATCTATCGGCGTGCCGATAAATACAATTCGGTCGCGAAGTAATCGACTGTAAATGTCCCAGGCACGCTCTTGGCGTCCTTCGCGTTCGTATACATATGGTAATGGTAAGTAAGCTCCCATGTCTTCAGTTTGGTTATTCGTTAATTAAATTTAATATTGATAGTGATCGTCTACGATATCACAAACTTTTTTCCTTCGCTTTGGATGCAACAAGTTCGAGGGTTTTGTCATGGAGTACAT
Organism: Opitutales bacterium; assembly: GCA_029252505.1. GTDB lineage: Bacteria > Verrucomicrobiota > Verrucomicrobiia > Opitutales > Seribacteraceae > Seribacter. The sequence goes on from JAQXBH010000242.1 coordinate 1,440, forward strand.
CTTGACGGAGCCGACTGATACGAGCTTGGTCTTTGGCTAATTCCTGTACATAAACCTGAGGGTCTGCTCGCATCATCATTGCTTCGCGGGTAGCAGCCTGAGCCAAGTCTTCGTTTGAAACTTCAATCTTTTCTAATTCTGCAATTCTACCCAATGTAATGGTGATTTTGACTCTCGCTTTGCCTTGTACCTGAGCTTCATTCCAAAGTTCATCTCTTTTGCTTTCCATATCCTCTTGTTTGGCACCCTGTTGAACCGCTCGTTGGATATTCGACTGAAAAATTGATTTGGATTCATCTTCCACTGCCTGTTGAGGGAGAGGAAAGTCAGGCATTTCAAGGAATTTTTGGGTAACCTGGCTTCGTTTACCGTCAATGTTTTCTCTTTCTTTTCGAGAGAGAAGGTCGTCTTTAATTTTCTTTTTTAAATCATCTAAATTTTCAACCTTCAAGGACTTTAAGAATTCCTCGTCGTCCGCCGCCGGTGCTTTCTTTTCACGAATTTCGTGGATTTCGAGAGAGTAAACCACCTTTTTACCAGCGAGGGGTGCGACTTCAAAGTCTTTTTCAAAATCCGCATCCACTTCTTTCTTTTCCTCCTTCTTCATGCCAATTACTGCTTGCGCAATTGCATCGACCCCTAATCCTTTTGCTTGTCCGGCTTCCTCCCATGTATTGGTTTGTTTACCGTACATCGGTTTGTCGGGAAGAAGTTCAGCAACCGGTGAATCATCCAGCATCCCTTCATAGGAGCATTTTACATAATCGCCTTCTACGATCGCTCTTTCTACCTCCTCGAAGGAGGCACGTTGATCTCGAAGGGAATCTAATTCTTTATCTACCTCATCATCCTGAACTTCGGTGGGTTGCGTAGTGAGTTCAAATTCTTCATATTTAGGAAGTTCAAAATCGGGCTCTATATCCACAGTCACTTCGACTGTGGCCGGTTTTCCTAATTGCACATCTCCTGCATCCACTTTGAGGATAGAATATACTTTTATATCCTTACTTTCCAGAACCGCTTCATAGGCAGATGTAGAAACCTTACGGTTTAATTCTTGAACAATTTCAGTCGCATATTTTTTGCGTATGACCTGCTCGGGTGCTTTCCCTTTTCGAAAACCGGGTATGTTTGCGATCCGACTGAGCTCTTTGCATACTTGATTTCCTTTTTCAGACATTTCGTCCACGTCAAAGGACACATTAACTATTTTGCGAGCGTCTCCCGCCTCTTTTATTTCTAGATTCACGGCTTTAGGTCAAAGAATATGGATTGGTAATAATGATGGTCTATGTGGAAATGCAACAAGCACAACACAAAGTATCATGTCATCAAAAAAAACCCTTAGGGTCAACGAGATAAAGGCACGCCTTATGTCAGCGACTGGGAGTCCAGTGAATGAGTTGAACACTTGAAATCAGTCTGGTCAGTTTGGACAGTTCCGATAAAGAACTACGCAATTCTATGGGTGAGAAGTCTTTAATTTGAAGAATCCACTCCCCGGACTGAGAATTTTGTCCGATAATTTTGTAGTTTTCAGGATCTAGTTTTTGTTCAATTTCTTCTCTTTTGATACCAGGGTGGGGGAGTAGATAAACTTCAGAAGCACGATAAAAAAAGAACTTTTTATCTTCATCGAATTGGTCACTGCTAGATTGTTGCTGAGCGAGAATGAAAAGTCTTTCCGAGCGAAAAGAGCCGGCCGACTCAATAATCCACGATCGTTGAAATACGGTTTGATTAAAATCCCCCATGGTTTGATTATTTTCGAAATAGACCACAATGCCATAAGGAATTTTTTCCTTGATCGGTTCGGGGAGAGGAAGGAATGGTTCCCCTCCGGAGGCACATTGAAGCGATTCATAATTACCAGGTCGTTCTTTGGTCTGGGTTGCTTTTTTCTCCAAAGCATAGCGAACGAGCATGGAAGACAGTGCCACTCCGATCGCAATACCGATCCAAATGGAGAAAGACCTTTCTTTTTTTGTAATAGACATTAGAAATTCGTTCGTTGCATAGGTTGGGGTTTTGCTGTAAACAAAGATTATGCTTTCGGCAAGCGTTGACATTCGAGTGCGTTATAAAGAAACCGACCAAATGGGAGTGGTTTACCACGCAAATTATTTTACATGGTTTGAAATTGCCCGGATCGAATTGCTCGATCAAATGGGTTGTCCTTACCTTGATCTGGAAAAAAAAGATTATTTCTTACCGGTGCTTACTTGCTCGGCATCTTTTCAGTCACCCGCTTTTTTTGACGATCGACTCCAAGTAAAAGTGGAAATTACAAAAATGCCCATGGTTCGAATTCAAGCGATTTATGAAGTGAAAAGGGGGGAGGAATTATTGGTGACCGGGGAAACAGAGCATGCTTTTGTCTCCGGTGACGGCCGGGTAGTTCGGCCACCCGGTAATTTTTTGAATCTCGCGAAAAAAAGTTTTATAGATTAGTCTATCCCGTTAATTTTAAATACTCCTTAACAATTTCATCTGCGACCTGTTGGCTATTTCTCTGTTCAGTAGAGATGACTTGATCTGCGAGAAGATATTTGGGTTCCCTTATTTTAAGAAGCGATTGGATGGCGTCTTTGGGATTTTCAGTTTGAAGAAGCGGGCGAGAATTATTTTCGGAAGTTCTTTCGAGAATTGTACCGACAGAGGCATCGAGTGAGAAGACCTTTCCTTTTGATTTCAATAATTCAATCATTCCCTGGGGAATCGGAAGACCGCCGCCGCATGAAATTAAGCAATTTGTTTTTGGGCAACCTGATTGGATAAATTTTTTCTCAAGTTCACGGAATTTTACCTCTCCCTCTTTTTCAAAGATCATGCTGATTGTAGAGCCGTATTTTGCTTCTATTTGTTGATCTGAATCAAGAAATTGCATTTTTAACTTTTGAGCGGCACATTTTCCGGCAGAACTTTTTCCCGTTCCCATGAAGCCAATTAGGTAAAGGTTGGGCAGATTAACTTTTTTTTTCTTTGGATTCATTCCAGTGGGCAAATAAGAAGTTGATAATTGCTTGCGAAGCAGAGAAAAAATAGTGATGGTAGTTTTATGAATAACGACTCAGTGGAAGTCACAGTAAAAGGAGTAATGCCAACATCTAACGGATGCGCAATCTTTTTGGGTAATGATGAAAAGACCTTTGTAATCTATGTAGACCCGGCAATCGGTAATGCGATTAACATGACAATTAACCAGGTTAAAAAGGAGAGACCTTTAACTCACGACCTAATTGGATTGATTCTGAGGGGATTAGAAACGCAAATTGAGCGGGTACTTATTAACGATGTGGATGAGGGTACTTTTTTCGCCCGGATTATTTTACAAATGGAAAATGAATTGGGGAAAAAAATCATTGAACTGGATGCCCGTCCGAGTGATTCAATCGTGCTTGCCCTGCAGATGAAACAACCGATTCATGTATCCCAAAAAGTATTGGAGAATGTGGAGGATATGTCTGAGATTCTCGAACGGATACTCCGTAAGCAAGATTAGCACACATCGGGGCGATTGGGTTAGTGATTTCAGAATTGAAGTCATGCCCGCTTAATCAATTGAAATCTATACCCGAGTCTTTAATTCAGGGGCAATGGCCCACTGCTCTTGCCCCAATGCAGGATGTGACAAGCCTGCCATTTATGGAAGTAGTGGCAAAACGAGGGGCGCCTGATTTCTTCTTTACAGAATTTTTTCGAGTACATGGAAACTCGAGAATTGATAAAGATATTCTTCTCGCAATTACTGAAAACCCGACCGAACAACCTGTTTTTGCCCAATTAATTGGTGAAAATATTGAAGATTTAAGGCGTACTGTACGAGATTTTGCTCCTTATCCCATTGCGGGAATCGATTTAAATTTAGGATGTCCAGCGCCTCGTGTATTTAAGAAAAATGTGGGCGGTGGTTTATTACGCTCTCCTGATCAAATCCTAGCAATTTTGGAAATGCTTCGAAAGGAAGTAACTTCGCTGCTAACAGTAAAAATGAGAATTGGTTTCGAAGATGATCGATTCTTTCAAGAATTATTGGAAGTAATGAATGAAACAAAAGTCGATCTATTAAGCCTGCATGCTCGTACTGTGCTGGGTGGTTATCGGTCGGCACCCAGTTACGATCATGTTGAAACTGCGGTAGCAAAAGTGAATTGCCCGGTTTTATTAAATGGGAATGTAACTTCTTTTGAAAGTGCCAATAAATTACGAAAACTCACTGGTTCCCATGGTGTAATGATTGGAAGATCTGCAATTCGAAACCCCTGGATCTTTCGACAAATTCGAGAGTCACAGAGGGGGGAAGCAGTTTTTCGCCCCACTCTGTCTGATGTGTACGAGTATGTAGAAGATCTATATGATTCGATTGAAAAACCTGAAATTGAAGAAAGGAAAAATGTGGGTCGGATGAAAAAGTTTCTCAATTTTGTCGGACTATCTGTAGATGCGGAAGGTCAATTTCTTCACTTAATGCGCCGAACCCAAAATAAAAAAGATTTGTTTGAAGTTTGTGCCGACTATTTACTCCGCAGTGGGCGAGAGAGTCAGTTTTACTCCCTTGAACCATTTGAGGGTCTAGTTGCGAGACCTAGTTCCGAGTCCTCTTATTCCCCCTGCCAACTAGGATGAAATAATGAAACCGGATTTTTCTTTTACAGAGTTTTTAAAAAAGATATGGATTCCGTTGGGTTCCTCAATGGGAACTTACTTTCTCCTGCTACTCGCCCAACCTCCCCGACAGTCTCCGGAATGTGCCTATTTTTTCTTATTACCTGCGATTATCTGGTTTTGCTTTAAACCAAAGTTAAAGACAGTTGTATTCAACTTTTTCTTAGCTGGTTTATTGTATCATTTATCATTGGTTGGATGGATGAGGCATATTTCCCTTGGTGGTTTATTGTCTGCATGCACTCTGCTTTCACTTTATTACCTTCCTTGGTTTTTACTGGCTCGAGTTTTGGTGCCGCGTGCAGCAACCGGATCCTTTAAAATTCGTTTGTTAATTCTTCTTATTCTACCGTCCGCCTGGGTATCGATGGAATGGTTGAGGTGTCAGTTTACTTTAGGTTTTCCTTGGTGTCCACTGTCCGTCACTCAATGGGAACGTCCAGTTTTATTACAAACTGCTCAATGGTTGGGTTCGTGGGGGGTATCTTTTTTTCTGATTCTCTTTAATTTGTGTCTCTGTTCTTATCTGCATCACTTACTGGTAAGGAGAAGGGAATCAAATGGAGGCGTTTGGGGAAATATTTGCCCGGATTTTTATGTAGCAATGATCGTTTTCGTTTTCATGGTGAGTCCCTTTTTTCTTTTTAAAAATCAAACACCAATCGATCCAGTAGAACTTCAGGTTGGAGTCTCTCAACCCTATTTGATGGAAAAATGGAAGGGTGGAAATGCGGGGATCCATAAAGATACTCTTAAGAGGCAGACCCTCTTTTTAGGTTTAATGAATTCAGACCTAATTGTGTGGCCTGAAGCGTCCACTCCCTACGCATTGAACCAAGATTCTGCATGGGTGGAAGAACTTGCCAATCAAACCCAAACTCCTTTGCTAATTGGAGCGGTAATAAAGGGAGGAGACTCAATATACAATACCATCTCTGAAATTTTGCCTGAAACAGGAGTTCAAGATAATTGGTATGCGAAGAGAGTATTAGTTCCCTTTGGAGAGTATGTACCATTTCCGTTTAAATGGATTCCTGGAGTAAGGAAATTAGTGGGGCCAGTTGGCACTTTTGAAGAGGGGAGTGAGGTGAAAACCTTTTCCGTTCGTTCAAAAAAGAATCAAGGTTTGGAACTAAAAATTGGACCTCTTATATGCTACGAGGATATATTTCCCCGATTGTGCAGAGAAACCGCGCTCGCGGGAGTTGACCTATTCTTCGTTTCCACTAATGATGCATGGTTTGGGAGGGAGGGGTGTGCCGAGCAGCATGCTGCCCATTCAGTTTTGCGGGCGATCGAGACACAAAGACCTGTTCTTCGTTGTGGTAACGCAGGGTGGTCGGGGTGGATCGATTCAAATGGATACCAGCGTGAAGTATTGAGGGATGCGGGGGGCAGTATTTATTTTGAAGGTGCGACCACGCTTACGATTAGAATGAATCAGAATCAAATTTCCAAAGCATCTTTTTATGTCCGCCATGGGGATTGGTTTGCTTATTTGTGTTTGTTGTTGATCTTAGTTTCGCTCCCGTTCGTTCTGAGAAAAAAACAAAACTAACTTTTTTGGTTTGAAACTTTTTGATACTAGTTCAATTATACTAAAATCAAATGGTGTTGTAATCTAACTATAAAATACAAATGGAATCCAATTCTATCAATTATGAATATTTAGTCGGGCAAATTCAGCGGAATTTACCCACTCTTCCAACTATTGTAAATGAATTGACCAATGTCTTGCAAAATCCAGACGCCTCCACCTTTGCCGTTGAAGATGTAATGACTGCTGACCAATCAATGACGATGAAAATTTTGCGAGTGGCAAACACTTCTTTTTATCGAGGGGGAAGAGAGCGGGTAACTGATGCTAACGAGGCAATTGGTACACTGGGTTTTGAGAAAATAAGAAATGTGGTTTTGACCACATCAGTTTTTAAAATGTTTGCTGGGCCATCCGCTGAACAGAAGTTTTCACTCGAGGGTTTATGGAAGCATTGCCTAGGCGTTGCCTCAGCATCTCGATGTATTGCCAATTTTTTAGGTAAACCTTGGCATGAAAGAGCATATACCTGTGGATTAGTTCATGATATTGGAAAAGTGGCTCGGTTTAAACTTGATGAAGGAGAGGAAACCCAAGATTTTATTACTGATTCACAAACCTCCCTTGATAAGAAGATTAACTTTTATAAGTCTGAACTAATCAACCAATCACCCCGACACGATTATCTTGGCTACTTAATATGCAAAAACTGGGGATTATCGAGTTTTGTTGAAGGGGTAGTGAGGTGGCACCATGAACCCCAACCCGAGCGTCGACAAAAGGTGACATCAGAAGAGGCACACGAACTTATCGATGTTGTTATTCTTGCTAATTGGGCAGTGAACGATCAAAAATTTGGTTTTAGTGGTCATGAAAGCCCCGATAAACCATCAGATGCGTTGTTGGCCCGGCTCAATTTGATTCCGTCTCAAACAGACCATCTATGCAAGGACATAGAAAACGAATTAAAAATGACCGAGGATTTCTGTGACCTGCTCGATAGTGGCGGCGTTTAGATAAATTTTTTCAATTTAGGTTGATTCCTATATTTGAATTATTTAACATGGTATCGTGGGTGCGGAAAGTATTGGTGATTTTATAGACTACAATTCTATTGGTGAAGAGTTAAAAGATAACTTGCCAACACTTCCTAGTGTTTTCGAATCTCTTTCTGACATGCTAAAAGATCCGAATTCTCCTACTCATTCTATTCAGGAGATAATGAAGTCGGATCAAACTTTAACCATGAAAGTCCTGCGGGTTGCAAACAGCGTTCATTATCGGGGAGAACGGGAAAGAGTGACAGATGTGGGGGAAGCAATTGGTACACTCGGTTTTGATAAGATTCACATGGTTATCTTGACTGCGTCTGTTTTTAAAGCTTTTTCTTTTAAGAATGCGAAAGACTTAAATTACGACCCAGTTGAACTTTGGAAACACAGCTTAGGGGTAGCAGTTGCATCATCTACAATTGCTGAGTTAACAAATCATTGTCAAAGGCAGCGCGCATATAGTTGTGGATTGGTCCACGATATCGGAAAGGTTGCACGACTTCAATTACACCCAGAGTCTTTTTGCGAAGATGTGGGGGATGCAATTTATGAAGAAATTCCATTGATCGATGTGGAAAGAAAGAAAAATTCCCCGACTCATGATCGAGTGGGGCAGATTGTTTGTAAAGAATGGGGATTAAATCGAGATGTGGAATCTGTTATTCGCTGGCATCATGAAACCGATATTGTTGAGCGTGGAACGGTAGGAGAAGACGATTTAAATAAGTTAATTGATGTAGTTTATGTTGGGAATTGGCTTTCTCATTCATTACATTTTGGATTTAGTGGTCATCGGTCTCACGGTAAACTCTCGGAGGAGATTATGGCTCGATTAAACTTAGATGAAGATCAACTCGATTATTTTAAACAGGAAACGCGGGAAAATTTTAAGGAATTCCGTAACTTCCTGAATCTAATTGAGCGTGCTTTTGGATAGTTTTTTTCGTATGTACTTGCCATTTTTGGTATTAAATCTCATTCGTATTACCTTCAAACAATTTTTGGTTTCTTAATTTTTAACTCAAATACAATCAGTCAATGTCTATTAAAATTGGAATAAATGGTTTCGGTCGTATCGGCCGTTTAGTTTTTCGCGCTCTTGTCGATCAGGGTTTGCTTGGCAGCAAATTTGATGTTGTGGCAATCAATGATTTGGTTCCATCTGACAACCTCGCCTATTTGTTAAAGTATGATTCAACTCAAGGTCGTTTTAATGGAAGCGTTGAAGCACCTACTGCAGATTCTTTGGTCGTCAATGGTCATACAATTAAGTGTTTAGCAGTTCGGGAAGGCCCCGCCGCCTTGCCTTGGGCAGATCTTGGAGTTGATATCGTGATTGAATCGACCGGATTATTTGTTAGTAAAGATGCCGCAGAAGGCCATTTAAAAGCTGGGGCCAAGAAGGTGATCATTTCTGCACCCGCAAAGGGAGATGTGAGAACAATTGTTCTTGGAGTAAACGACGATGAATTGAAAGCAGACGATGCGATTGTTTCCAATGCATCCTGCACGACGAACTGTTTGGCCCCAATGGTGAAGGTGGTACTTGAAAATTTTGGTATCGTGGAAGGTTTAATGACCACAGTGCACAGCTACACCGCCACACAAAAGCCTGTTGATGGTCCATCAATGAAAGATTGGAAGGGTGGAAGGGGAGCAGCAATTAATATTATTCCTTCGACGACTGGTGCCGCAAAGGCGGTTGGGCTGGTTCTTCCTGAAGTGCAAGGAAAGCTATCAGGTATGGCGTTTCGAGTACCAACTCCAACCGTGTCGGCAGTGGACTTAACCGTCAAAACTGAGAAATCAACTTCCTACGAAGAAATTTGTCAAAAAATGAAAGAAGCTGCTGAAGGACCTTTAGCCGGTATTCTAGAATATACTGGTGATGAAGTGGTTTCTTCTGACTTTATTCATTGCCCCGCCTCTTCTATTTATGACGCAGGATCAGGAATGGGATTGAGTGATACATTCTTTAAGCTGGTTTCTTGGTATGATAATGAGTGGGGATACAGCAATCGTTGTGTCGACTTACTGAAGAAGGTAGCTAATTTTGTCTAGAGTTTAGATCTTCGTTCTTCTCTAACAGGCGGAAAATTCCGCTTAATTTCATTTCCATTCTGACAGTACTTTATTATGAATGATGTAAAAAACATTGATGATGTAAACCTGCAAGGTAAACGCGTTTTTGTACGAGTTGATTTTAATGTTCCCTTGGATGCGGACGGAAGCGTTACAGACGAGACGAGAATCAATGCGGCTCTTCCGACCATCAGGAAATTGCACGAACAAGGAGCAAGGGTCATACTTGCCAGTCATTTAGGACGTCCGAAGGGGCAGAGAGTTGAATCGATGAGCCTTGCACCTGTTGCACCTTTGCTATCTGACAAGTTGTCACTACCTGTTTTGTTTTTGAATGATTGTATCGGTAGTGAAGTAGAAGAAGCCCTCCAAGATTTACAGGATGGTCAGATAGTGTTACTAGAGAACCTTAGATTTCATAAGGGAGAAACTGAAAATGATCCGGATTTTGCACAAAATCTTGCCGCACATGCTGATGCCTTTGTTAGTGATGCTTTCGGGACAGCTCATCGGGCGCATGCTTCGACCTATGGAGTCGCAGAACTTTTACCGATTAAAGTATCCGGATACCTCATCGCGAAAGAACTTGAATTTCTTGGCCAAAAAACTGCCTCTCCCAATCGTCCATTTACGGTGATCTTGGGCGGAGCAAAAGTGAGTGATAAAATTATGGTGATCGATTCACTATTGGACAAGGCTGACGTGATCATTATTGGTGGGGCAATGGCATACACCTTCGCATTAGCAAATGGAAAGAAAGTGGGCGATAGTCTGAGCGAACCTGATAAAGTTGACCTTGCCAAGTCTGCATTACTAAAGGCTAAAGAGAAGGGGGTTCGTTTTCTTCTTCCTATTGATACTTTATGTACGAATGCATTGGATTTTGGAGCAAAAACTTTAGGGGAGAGCAAAGTCGTTGAAGGAGATATTGAAAATGGTTGGGAAGGTGTTGATATTGGTCCTAAAACAACCGAACTATATGTTAAAGTAGTCGGAGAGGCCAAAACTGTTTTGTGGAATGGACCGATGGGTGTCTTCGAAATCCCGGCCTCGAGCAAAGGTACTTTCGCAATCGGAAAAGCAGTTGCCGAGGGAGATGCTATCTCAATAATTGGTGGCGGTGATTCTGTTAAGGCAATCAATCAAAGCGGTTACTCAGACCAGGTTACTTTTATGAGTACTGGTGGGGGAGCATCATTAGAATTCTTGGAAGGAAAATCTCTCCCAGGCGTTTCCGTTTTAGATCGCCGATAATTTGTTAATCATTAGAAACTACTACTATGTCCCGTAAATATCTCATCGCAGGTAATTGGAAAATGAATAAAACTGCTTCAGAGGCGGTTGATTTAATTGAAGAAATCAAGTCTTCAGTAGGCGATCAAACTTCTGTACAGGTTTGTGTTTGTCCACCTTTTACTTCACTCTCCAAGTCATCAGAGTCGGTAGAACAGTCTGAAGTACTTCTCGGTGCTCAGGATATGAACGCCGCTCAATCTGGTGCATATACTGGAGAGATTTCTGCCGAAATGCTTCGTGATTTATACGTGAGTTTTGTTATTCTTGGTCACAGCGAAAGAAGGCAGTTTTTTGGAGAGACAAATCAAATTGTAAATAAAAAGATCCATGCAGCGATTGAGAACAATTTAAAACCGATTTATTGTATCGGAGAAACATTAGATGAAAGAGAGGCGGGAAAAACTCTAGATATTGTCAGGACGCAAGTGAGAGAAGGCTTAGAAAATTTCCCTACTCATTCAATTGAAAATTTAGTTATTGCTTATGAACCCATTTGGGCAATTGGAACTGGCAAAACCGCTACTGACGAGATGGCACAAGAAGTTCATGCTGAGATTAGAAAAGTTCTTGCAGAAATGTTCGGTGATAGTGCGGCGAACAGTATCCGTATACTGTACGGAGGTTCAATGAAACCTGAAAATGCGGCCGGTTTACTTGCACAAAAAGATGTGGATGGTGGTTTAATTGGAGGTGCTTCTTTGACTTCGCGCGCCTTTGTGGGAATTATTGAGGCAGCTCAATCTGCTTACTAATTGGTAAGTAGCTTTTGGGTGAATATAGATTCATTCATTCATGTCCCTTAATTCTTCAGCAAGTTCATCGGGGTGAGTTTTTGCTTTAACCTTTGTGTAGGTTTTTTCAATTTTTCCTATTTTATCAATTAGATAAGAAATTCTGTGAATCCCTTCAAAGGTACGTCCCATAAATTTTTTTTCTCCCCAGACGCCAAATAATTGGGCTATTTTATTTTGCTCATCTAGAAGGAGAGGAAATGGTAACTGAAATTTCCCCCTGAAATTTTCATGAGATTTTTTACTTCCCCCGGAAATACCAAAAATTTTGATTCCCTTGTTTTGAAAGAAGCAATAATGATCCCGAAACCCACAAGCTTGTGCAGTACAACCGGGAGTATTATCCCGCGGGTAAAAATAAAGTAAGTATTTTTGACCTAAAAGAAATTCTTTTGTAAAAGGATTTCCTTCTGAGTCGGTAGTAGAAAAATTGGGTACGGTATCGTTTTTTTGAAGAGGCGAAATCTGTTGCATGTTGATTACAATGCAAAGGTGGCGGTTTTTCCGACAAATTCAATCAAGGTAGAATCAATCTTCTCTTGGATGGTTTCTACTAATTTAATTCTTTTTTCTCGTTCGTCTCGAAAAGAAACTTTTACCATTTTATCTCGTTTTAAAACGAGTTGAATTTCAAGGATTACATTTTGTGTTAATCCTTTTTTTCCAATTTTGACATCGACTTCTCGTACTTTTGCGGAGGACTTTAACAGTCTTCTTTCGCTTCCACTCTTATTATTTTCTTCGGACATTAATTTAATTTGTTAATAAATTTCATTACATTGCTGCTGTCTATTGATGCAGTAACTTGATCATTCTTATAAATGAGTTTACCAGATTTAGAAATAAGAAATGTCCACCGTTTTGAAGTCACTCCTCTTTCAAGTGTGAATTTATCTCCCTGGAAGAAACGTTCAATTATACCTCCCTCGCTCATCGGTACATTAAATAATTTGGCAACCTTACCCTGAGGATCAGAAAGCAGGGTGAATGGGAGTTTTTCTGCCCTCTTAAATAAGAAAAGATTACTGGTTTGGTCTCCGCTTATACCGACAACCTCCACATTCAGTTTTTTCCACTTCTGATAGTCTTCTCTGTAGGAGCATGCCTGTTTGGTACACCCACCTGTCATCGCAGCCGGGTAAAAATATAAAAGTATTTGCTTTTTCCCTAAGAATTTTTGCGAGTTCCAAGTTTTTCCTTCTGAATTAACAGCCTGAAAGTTGGGTACAACTTCATGAATTTCGATTCCTCTCAAGGAATAGGAAATAAAAAAAAGCGCAGAGAGTAGGACCACATTGATTTTCATTATGCTTATTTTGGTCTTAAAATTCCGTGAAAACAAGAATTCTTTTATTATTACCAAGGAATTGGTTCGCCGTCCTCTCCGATAAAAATTCCGGTTTTGTCATGGGGGAGCCTTTCTAGTGCATTTAGCATTTTCGAAACTGCCTCTTGTACTTCATATTTTGCTTCTTTTCCTCCCATTTCAGTTCTTACCCAACCCGGGCTCTGTGAAATCACTCTTATGTTGAATGGCTTAAGATCGATAGAGGTCTGTCGAGTTAACATATTTAAGGCTGCCTTTGAACATTGATAGGCAATCGCTCCACCCAATTGAGTATCACCACGCAAATGAATGGAACCCAAGCGTGAAGATAAATTGATAATTAAAGGTGAGGTTGAACGTTGGAGACATGAAACTGCATGTCTAGTAACTAAAAGAGCACCCAGTAGATTGACTTTATAAACCTGCTCAACTGATAAACCTGTTACTTCGTCCAACTTACTCCAGTCAATAATGCCCGCATTATTAAAGACAAGATCAATACATTGTTGGTTTCTTTCCAACGAATCAAAACAAGATTTTACCGACACTTCATCTTCCACATCTAAGCACAATATTTCAATTCTCCCTTTATATTTTAGTTGCAATGATTGAAGTTCATTAGCCCCACCAGTATCTCTACAACAAGCGTAGATAAAATTGCCCTGTAATAGGTATTGCTTTGTTAATTCAAGTCCAATGCCACGATTGGCTCCCGTTATCAAAATTCGTTTCATGTTTTTTCAGATTCCTCTTAGAATATTCTAGATCAAGGCGTAGTGTCAGGTTAGTATAATATGGAGTTAAAAGTAATACTAAAAAAACAAACTTTGCGATGAAACATAATCAATTAGGAAACTCCGATCTTTTGCTGTCTGAAATTGGCCTTGGCACTTGGGCAATTGGTGGTGGTGATTGGGGAATGGGGTGGGGCGAGCAAGACGAGCAAGATTCAATTTCCTGTATCCTGGAAGCTTTAGAACAAGGCATTAATTGGATCGATACCGCTCATGCATACGGTTTTGGGGTTGCTGAAGAAGCAGTCGGAAAGGCACTTCGAGAATTTAACGATGACAACATTATTGTAGCAACAAAATGTGGCGTGCTTCCGGAGGAGGATAATAAGCCAAAAAGATTTATCTCGAGAGAAACAATTTTAGAAGAAGTCGATGGTTCATTGAAAAGATTGGGACGCGATTGGATCGACCTTTATCAAATCCATTGGCCTGTACCGTCCGAGAATTTGATTGAG
>JAQXBH010000249.1 GCA_029252505.1 Opitutales bacterium
TATTCAAGTTTTGGAATTGCAAAGGGAACATAAAGGACTCCACCAGGGGGGGGGCCGCTATAGAAAAGAAAAAGTGGCAGGCGATACTTTTTTTCTTCTTTGTAAGGTGCACTTCCCGTTTCCATTAATACATAGGTGGCTGATTTAGAATTGCTTGAGGAAATTTTTTCTTCGGTTTGAAGAAAGTTTTTATCGGAGCCCAGGACATCAATCAGATTTTTCTTAGTGCTGCCAAAATCATATTGTTGTCCCCCCCGGTTATTTAATACCAGTCTGAGGTAGTCTCCCATCGGGTTATAAAAATCCTGATAAATCTTTGATACCTCCTCATCGACTAATTCAGAAATTTTGACCGTATCTGACTCCATAAAGCTCTTGTACTTTAAATCATTTTTTTCCAAAGCCTCCTGTTCAGCATCAATTACTTTTTTCCGATTAATTTCTTTCGCTTCATCACGCTTGAATTTCAATTCGGTAAAAGTCGACTGGGTGCCGGTAGAATCCCCCTTTTCCAAGGAGCGTAATGCCCGGTAAATCTCAAGCATGTTTCGATCGTAAAAATGCCCAACATATTCGCCGAGACCTTTATTCTTCGCTTTGATTGCACCCCCGGCAAACTTCTCATTGGCAATCGATTTGGCATTTGCGGCGTGAATGTCGGATAACTCATCATTGTTATTGGCACGGGCCACGGTGGCCATTTCTAGGTTCCAAAGTAATTCCTCATCGTGACCCGGTTTGATAGACTGGCCTGCCTTTTCAAGGTGAACGAGAGCAGAGCCCTCGTCACCCTGGTCCCAGGAATTCCGGAATTCCTGGGTGCTTTGATTATAGGATGCACAGGAACAAAAGAAAGAAATTGAAGAGAGAACGTAGAGTCGTAGTAAAGATTTTGTTGTCATGTGGTTAAGAATTATCTCGAAAAATAAAATGTTTGATTAGTCAGCTAGTCTGGCAAGAGGAAGATTTTCTGGTTCGACATTGGTATCGATTCCAAGATCCTCAATGATTTTACAGGTGGCCACATCGGCCTGTACATCAATGACCTCGATCTGTCCGATCTTGGTAAAAGTCGTACCGGACATCACTTTTTTGGTAATGGGGTGGATTATTTTTTGGGCGATTCCGACATCGTAAACCTGTCCCTTTTCAATCCCGTTTTGATAGCCTGACAAAATGGTGCATTGATTCCCGACTTTTTGATAGACATAAATCTTTTGTTCAAAATTGGCTGCAAAACTTTCCGCCATTTGCCGTGCTGAATCCTTGGCAAATTGTTCCACTTTTTTCATCCGGTTCAAATCTCCCCCTGTCTGTTCACCAAATAAATCCTCGTCCCATTGACCATTGTATTCCGGTACTTCAAAGGTTTTCTGGTCTTCCGGGCGGTCACGGTTAATGAGTTGCATACTGGCGGAGACAAAAATATCCCGGTTCAAACGGGTGGAATCATCCAATGGATTAGTCAGCTTGGTCTGCTTTTCAACAAATGCAGTTACCCGGCAATTGAGGATATATTTTGGTTTGCGAATCATCTTTTTTTCAACCGCTTCAAAAATATCGGAATAACTTAATTCTGCATCCAAATTTGATTCACTGACAATACTGTCGAGTTCGACAACGGCATACTTCCCGGTTTGATTCAAATAAGTTACAAAATGGACAGGGAGTGCTTGAAGATAGGCATCGAGAGAAGGAGGGGCGAGTTTTTGAACAGCAGGAGTTGCTTCAATTTTCCGCAGAACGATTGGTTCTTTCTGAGAAAAAAGAAAGAATTGAGGAACAAAAGCGAGTATGGAAAGGGAAAGAATTTTCATTAGAAAAGTGATTTATTAAGATTAATTTCAGGGACTTCAAACTTAGAGTTTTTTAAATATTCCATTGTGCCTTCGGCAATTTTTCGCTGATTTTCAGTTAATACTGATCCACTTTTCACATTTTCTAAAAACAGTAATTGTGAACGCCATTTTTCAAGTTCCTCGGAGCTGGGTTGTATTGCGATTGAAATCTTCATGCCATCATATGCATTAATCATTCTTTCCTCTGATGCAAAGCCAGCATGTCGAATGGTAAGCCTATGTATTCCTTTGGACATCGATAGGCTCTGCGTCGCGGATGAATTCCCCAGTACGAGCCCGTCAATTTCAACCTCGGCACTGGTGGAAATAATATCGAATTCATTTCCCGATAGAATTAAATCACCTTTTTCATTTTTAATAAACTGGGGCATTTTCATTCCCTGGAGCTTGGCTTCGATCACTACCTTTACTCCTTCACTCCCCAAGTTTTGTACTACGATCGGATTATTGATTTCCCTCTGACTTGCATTTTTGAATTGGCTCACTGACCGGGCGGCGAGAAGGTCCGATTCAAAGAGATGCTTTGCCACCTCAGAGACTGCCTCCTCAATCAAATCAGATAAGATTGATTCCTTGGATAATTTGATGGATACATTGCGGGTAATCGGAAACTTTTTTTCCACCCGAAAACTCTTCCCCAAAAAAGAACCCCCATTTGAAACTGAGTGTATTCGGTAACTCGCCCGTAGTTGGTAAGTGGTCACCTTTCGGTTTAAGGTTGGGAGTTCAACGCTACTTTCCTGCAAGTCGTTTAAAGTGCCAATTACAAAACAATCAGCACCCAGAATAGAGGATAGCTCCTTTACACTATTATTGGACAATGAACTGAGTAAATCTTCCTCCTTGGACTGGCCTTGCAATTGAGACAGTCCACGGGTGATCATTTCCGGTGAAATGATTTGCAAGCCAAAATCGGAAATTTCTGCGGTAAGCAGGTCGGAAAAAGAATCTGCCTGATTGCTGTATTGATTACCCAAACGATTTAAAACGTAAATGGCTGCAGTGGTTGGATTTGCCACACTCGACTCAGATTTTCCGACTTGCTGGTTTTGGTTATTGGTTGCTTGGGCGTCAAGATTGGAGGGGGTTCCAAAACAACAGGCACATGCCAGGAATAAAAAGCACAGGGATTGAATATTGTAGTGTTTCATTGGTTGTAGGATGGATAGAAGATGTATAATTTGATCAGATATGACTCAATTGTAAACTTTTATTTCGAATAGATAGCCATTTAGACTATTTGAACTCAGTAAATAATACAAAATTTTCACCTAAGAAAAAAGAGTTCAGAAATTTTATTGGGAGGAAATTGGTGAAATTATTTAATCGTACAGCAAACTATTTTAGATAATTATTCTCGCGCTTTAAAAAAAGCAAATCATCAAATACACCTAGTTCAATTTACGGGTACTGTAGTTATAAAAGAAGGGTCTTCCGTTTTTCTTGGTTATAAAATAGAGCCAATTTACCGAGGAGTGTTGGAAAAGATGCGGGTAAACTCCCTGTGCTGTCCAATGCCAGCCCAGTTGTTCATTCCAGAGCCAGAGATCCATACTTTTTCCAGTATGCGAATAAAGCCAGCCCAGATCGGCATGGTAGAGCCAACCATTAGAGTAGGGGCGGAAAGAACCAAACCAGGTAGAGGTTCGCCAACCGCCAGCGATTTCGGGTAATTCATTCCACCATGACCGTGGAGTAGAAGGGGATATCTTTTTAATTACCCCCAAGTACTCGCCCACATTATTG
>JAQXBH010000272.1 GCA_029252505.1 Opitutales bacterium
TAGTTGAATCAGAAGAATCTGTCGTGTGGCAATTTAAAAGTTTCGTAATGAATCCCTTAATTTTTACTTTTTATTACCCCTGCGTAGCTTTTCTTCTTCTGAATACCTGATGTAAACACCCGAATTTGAATTCATTGAATTTGTCAAAATTGATATGTTGTTTTCAGATAAGTATCAACAATCTGGCTCAGAAATCGGGATTGATATCTTCTGTAAACGGAATTTTAAGATATTAACTCTTCGAAAAGCTTGCATCCATCCGGACTACAAATAAATCCAATGGTAGTTTGAAAGTACGAATGATATTTTTTATCCTTACCACATGTCGGCTATCCCCGTCTTTTTCAATAATCAATACGATACCTGCAGTCTTCCCTGTCATTCGGCCGTAATTCAAAGATTGCCCAATTGCTTCCGCCCACTTTCGGGCAAAATCCACTTCTATTGCATGAGTCTCAGTAACGAGGTCACATCTTGTTCCATCTGACATTACAACTTCCTGCTTGGCCAAAAGTTTTTTGGCTAATTTCTCTTGGTAATACCTTTCAGAGTTCCCAGCAAAAAGGTATGAACAAGAGATAAAGGAAAGTAAGATTCCCCAAAAATTCAAATATCTAAAACTCACTTACACTTAATGCCGAACGCAATCCTACAGTCGTTTAAAAGATCAGCTCTTTTAAGCATAATACAGGCTAATTCTAAATCAGCTTTCCCGTCTTTTTCATCATAACGAAAATATCTTTTAACCCTGTTGTTTGATTCCTTGATGAGTGTTTTGATTGGCAAGTGCAGACACTTTAATAAAGCACTTTGAAGAATTTTTCCTGATTCACCACAATCCAAAGATGTAACCGCCTTAACATCTTTTTCTGAAAACAAGCCATATCTTTGGGCCAACACCTTATATTCTAGCGAAGTTATTGGCATCGGTGATTCGAGAATAGCCATTTCAAATTTTCTTTTAGCTGAGATTTCTTCTAACATTACATCGACCTTTTTAAGAACCCACCTGTATTCTTGCGTGATAAGGACGGTCTACTACTGAACCATCTGCCAGCGTAACACCTTCCAGGTAAAATTCATAATTACCAGAATCGATGGGATTCTTAAGGTTGAGCTTAATGAATGCTCCTTGATCTGTTAGCCCATAATCAAGGTCTTCAACTTCCAAGGCTTCAGAATCTTGTATCGAAACACCATAGGCTTCTATTTTTAAAGCCGCGGAACGGTCCCATTTAACTCCATTTGGCAATGAAAAGTTGATAACTGATTCACCTGCGAAAGTATTTCCTTCAACTTTCAATGGGATTGGCTCCCGGAAGATTCCCCTTGCCTTAAAAGTGTGTTCAAGGTGCGTAGCATTACCTGAACTGTCGGAACAATTATCAATATAAATACCATAGACACGCCCAGGAAATTGTTGGGATGTCAGTTTAAATGATACTCTGGTGAAGTCATCGACAACCTCTAAATCGATTGACCCGATTTCTATTTCTCTACTTGTTCGCAAGTCTAATAACTTCAAGTCAGATTTTTTCATTTTGCCATGATCTAGGACCTCTGAGAAATCCATCTGTAATTCATTCTCTGAACCTTTAGCCTTTACCACAAATGGGGGTGATCGATCGGGATTACCAGAAAATGTGTATCCTACTTGCTTGGTAGTTGATAAATTAACTGGTTCCATCCGGTCTCCTATGGAAGCAACTTCCACCAAATATTTTTTTAGCGGAGTCAGTGGAGTAGTGACCAACCGGACAGCTGAGAATGCCCCTTCTCTCCAGTGTGCATCTTCGTAAGGCTTATATGGAACAACATGTAAGATATGTGCACCCCCATCAATTTGATAGTTCGCAATATCAAGAGATGAAATAGGTTCAAGACATTCATCAAAATGAAGAATAATCTCAGACTGATTTCGGCCTTGGATTGTTTCAACTAAGTCTGGGCCAAAAGTATCAACATACCTAAATTCAAATTTTTCGGTTAGTTGGTTTCTATTCTCTGAATCATCTTCCAACCCATTTACCTCAAGTACATAAGATCCATTATTCACCAAGGTTTCATCAAATTCTAAAGTAATTTCTCGGCCATTACTCACCTCATCGATCCTAGAATCTACCAATGCAAAGTTGGATAACCGGAAGGTAGATGGTCGAAGAACAGACCGAAGAGAAACAGGTTTGCTCACCCGAACAATCAAAGAGCTTGGTGGTAAAGGCTCAATTTCAGTAATTAATGGAGCACACTGGTCTTCAAACCGGAAGTACCTCACTCTTTCAGATTCGAGAATCTCTGCCTCTCCAACTTCGTTTCCGGCTAGATCCATGGGTCTCTGAGAAAGTCCAAAATCCAAGCAATAATCTTTTCGTTCCTCAAGAGGTTGATTAAGCGTAAGAGAAATTGCATTGGGTTCATCGGGTACTGAGTGAGGAGTTAAAATATAAGCGGTATTTCTCAAACGAAATGACTCAACCCCTAGTTCCATACAGTTTACAGCTTCATTAAATACTACTTTTACTGTACTTGAGTCATTAATCGCCGTAACGAAATCAATTTCCGGGGGCGATGTATCTTCAGCAAGGACAAAAACCATAGAAAGAATTCCTAAAACTGAACATGCCAAGGTAGTCCCTAGCCACTCCTTGGTTCTTCGAACAACTTTCTGAGACAGTTTGGAGTAAACACTTTGAGTTGATTGACATTGTCCAACTAAAGGAAGAGAGGAACCAGGAACTTTTTCAACTCCCCATAAAACTAAAAGCTTTGGATTTCTCTTGGTCCCCCAAAGAAAATAAGATTCAGGCTCAAGCTCGGGATCAGGAAGCCTAAATGACTTTCTCAGATCCATCTCATATTTGGTTAAATCTACTTTTGACGGGACAAATTCATCGGCTGCCCGTTGAAAGCTTTTAAGCTCGGGTAGTGGAATAAATTTCATAGGTCTGAGGGTTTTAGCCTGTACCTTCGTTAAAGAATATTTAACGGATTTAATCCCATCGACCTCAACTAATTTCGCAGGCGGCAAAAAAGCACCCAAGCCGTTCTTTCCTTTAAAAAACATTCGGTCCATCTGATGCTGCATAAAATGCCCCACCCGATCATGTGTTCTTAGCAAAAAATATGGCTTTTCTAATTTTCTTAAAATTTCAGTTTTCATAGATTTATTTCCTTAGGCAGCAAAGCTACCGATTTTCAACTTTGGAGAGTCCATCCAGTGACTTTCCTCAACTAAGGTTCTTAATTTGAGAAATACCTTACTTAAGTCCAAACCAGGACTTTCTGCTGTTTCCGAAACATCACAAAGCTCAATGTGCTCTCCCATAGTTTCGTTCATGCTCCACTTTAGCTTTCCTTTGAGCTTGGGCATGATAGAAAAATCTTCGAAATCTCCATCATAACAAAGCTCATAAACCGGCTCGGGTTTACTTCTAGACCGTCGAAAAGATTTTCTTCCAATGATACACCCAAGCGGTAGTTCAACTTCAACCGTTGATGGTTTTTGTACATTTAACTGCCGTTTATCGAAAATAAGGCTTGAGAAAAAATCATCCGCATCGGTTGAAGAATTTATACAGCCCCAATAATGAGGAGTTTGTTGAAGATGTGGTTCCTCGCGGAGTGAAAAGCCACGAAGATTTCCATTTAAAATATCTTGATGCAATGCCGCACCTACAACTGCAGCTGTCTTTGCATCAGCTACCTTACCCTTTTCTGCAAAAGGGTACCAATCCCCAGCCTGATAACCTTTCAGATGAATAATCCTTTGCGGTAATAATGGGAGCCCTTGTTTCACCCTTTCCCGAATCCTCGAGAGCTCGGAAGGCTTTCCTGATAATATTACTAGATCACTGGGAAAATCCCTAAAGACCTGTAATAAATCATCAAGAAGCTCCGCGAAGACTTCATCCACTAACTTTTCAATTTGGGTCTTTTCAAACTGGAGAACCGAGTCCTTGGAAAAGAATATCTTACCACCTGTATAGCCATGAATCTTTTGTGAAAGAACTTTTCCAATTGTCTCATTAAGAGAACTTAGGATTTCAAGATTAATCAGTTTACCAACTTCAACATCTACACGATTTCCCTCACTGCCTTTTTTACCAAGTGCCGAGAGCAAGTGATTAACTAATGGTAGAAAAACAAGCCTGACCACACGGGATAGTTTTGCAGGCAGTCGTGCATCAACATCTGCAAAAACAATACTCTCTGGCTCTGCAAAGAGTTGCTTTAGCCATTTCTTCTCTTCCTCAGTAAAACTTACTAAGTCACTATTCGAAGATTCTAACCACAGAGGCAAAAGGGATTCTTCTACGATTCTCTTAACAAGAGAATCCCCAGCTACGCTTTTTCCATCCTTGTAAAGTAACTTAGCAATTAAAGCTGATGTCGAATCGTTACTATTTTGCCGCAAGTTAGGCACTCTGCTGTAGCTATCGTCCAAACGATATTCGATAATGGAATAATCAGTGGTACCTCCACCAATATCGATATTCATAACTCTTACCTTTTTACCGTCACCGTAAAGTTTTAGCCATTCCTGACCACATCCTCCCAGAGAACATACCTCCGAGTAAACAACTGGTAATTGTGCACACATCGACTCATCCAATCCGCGTTCCTCAAAGACGATATCAACACTTTCCTTGGATAGCCCAATGATGGGTTCATTTTTGCAACGGAGATGGGTTAAGCTAAATAGGTTTAAGGCTCTTTTCCATTGGGCAAAATAAGCGTCTTTCTCAACCTTTGTCCAACCTGTGGGGTATAAAACTGAAACCTTGGACAATCTCCTTGGTAAAGTCCTTCGCTTTGCTACATCAAGATAATTTTGAGAGTTCATCTGCCTGTAGGCAGTTTCAAGAATACTTAGTGCAAACCAACAAATTGAATCCCTGCGAGGAAAGTTTGGAGGAGATTCCCTGAAAGGGGCATTTAGTAAATCTTTCTCCCTCGGTAAGCCCTGTACATCCCAATCTCTCCCCTCTGGGTCCATAAATAATCGAAAGCTTCCATTGAGTTTTTCAAAATAAAAAGGTCTTTCCATGCTGGTCGCATTCGTCTTAGGAATCTGTGACCAGTAGCTTGAACCTGATGCCCCTACAACCCTATCATCCCAGGAGTATCTTTTGGGAGAACCCATGGTAAATCTAGCATCTTCTTCAAGAGATGCCTGCGCTAAAGATTCTCTTGCTCCCCCTGCTCGATTACCGCCTCCAATTACGGCGGGTGACATCTCGATAAAGCTATTGGCTAAATACTTCATTACTTTAAGGCGAGAACTCGGATTTCCTTTTTCATCGCTCCCACATTCTCTAACCACTTTAAGTATTTTCCCATCGCCATAGGGAGGTTCCAAATCGGAAAAATTTGAACGTTTGAGAACAAACCAAGAATCGATGATGGATAAATCATCAAAGGCAATTCCGGAGCCATTGAAATTCTGCACATGGAAAGATTCTCCCGGTGCCATAAATCTTACAGGTTGAACCCTATGCCCGAATGGAATCGCCTCTCTACCTGGGCGCTCCAGTAGAAGAGCCACCGTTCTAGTATTTCCTAAATCAACAATCAAGTCTACATCGACTGGGTCAGAACCCGTTGCTCTAATCCAATGAATTGTAATGGATACTTCAATCTCCATATCCTCACTATTTGGCAAGAAAGTGAGGGGTATGCATCGGTCAACCCCGTAGTCTTCCTCAATATTTGCTTCATCAAAACTGGCGTAAGGGTTTTCAGTCTCTTCGATTGCATCTTCCTTGGATTTTTCAAGTTGCTCGACATCAAATAAGATACCATTGGATGTAGAGCCCAAGTTAGTCTCAATGGCTAGCCGGAGAAGAGGTCCGCCTGCTTCCCATGCCCTAGATTCATACCGATACATTACCCATGGCGTGAAAGAATCCCAAGCACTCCACTCTTTTTGATTATCTAATACAAATCGATCAATTTTTTCCTGAGTCCATTCAGGGAGCAATTCATCTAATGGCATGCTCTCATACTGGTGACCAGAATTCGGAAACACTTTTACTATTTTCTTTGAGGCAACTTGGTTCATTTTTTAATTCTCCATTTTAAGGTCTTCGATACAGGACTTTTTAATTTCCAAAATCCGAGAATCCCCAACTTGTTCAGGTCTGCCATTAGGTGACAAGGTGACGCCAATAAATTCTTTCAACCGATTCCTAAATCCATTCACAAATGAATTAGTTGATGGGATTTCGTTGTCGTTCCTCTTCAAAACCTTAGCCTCAAGAGAGGCATTAGGAATGAATTGATTAGACATTTTAACGGCTAAAAATTTTCGATTATCCATAAGTTTAAATTGGTTTCTTTGTTTAACCATTCTACGCAACCAATCAGACATTTCTTTCAAGCTTGGTTCGATAGACAAACAAAGTGCCTCCCAACATTCTTCGAACTGCTCCCGTGAATCAAAACCTAGGCCGCTTAATGAATGGTTCCATTCATCCGAAATTAAAACTTTGCGATGAAATTGTGCTCTTAGGTAGGAGGGGTTTAACTCATCCTCTTTGGACGGAAATGCTTCGATGTCACTTACATCAAAATTAAACATTCTTTTAAGTGCATATTCCGCTTCAATAGCCATAACTGCGGAGCCACCTTCTACCTTAGCATCAACCAATTTACTTAGCTTTTTTAGTGCGCCAACTCTTTGTTTCTCTTGAGATTTTTCATTAGGTATCAACCCACTATTATCAAGTAGGTCTTTTAAGACACGACATGAACCCTCCGCTCTTTCTTGAAGAAAATTATTTTTGTTTTTACTGCTACTTAATTGCGAGATAAGAGCCTTAAAAAAGAAGTCCATCCCACCATCTGGCGACCCAATCATTTGATCAAAAGATGATGAACTTTGATCTGTATTAAAAAGTTTCAGGAATTCATTCTCGGTTTTAATTATTTTCACCAAGTCATTTAGAATTTTTTGGGTATCTCGGGAAAGATTTCCACGTGATAGCGAGAAATCATTAATTGCAAAAAGATTAGAAACCTCCGGATCTGCAATCATTCCTAGTTGTTCGTATTTTGACTGATTCTTACCCAGGATCGTCGAACTGCTAAGGGGAGATTCATTTAACATTTTTGCCCACCAAGTCATTACGCAGTTTAAGGGAAGCGGACTCTCACCCTGGCCTGGTAAGAACATTGGGTCGATCGTACGCCATAATGTCTCAACTCCGCAAATTAAGTCCTGTGCATTTGGTTTATCGTTATCCAAGTCCTGAAAAATTGAAACTGCATCTATTGACATTTTTTTAGCATATCCCTGAAAAAGGCTGGCTGTTTTTCCTCGTTTTAGAACTTTGGAGAAAAGCTCTTTCCAAGGTAATCCTGTTGAAGTACTCCGTGTTTCATGGCTTAGATCAATCTTAGCCGCATTGGATGATTGTCCACCTCGCTCAACTCCAGGGAAGTCCAGCAGGTCATTTTTCTCAAGATAGCTTCGAAATGGGGAAGCTTCTATATTGTTCAGATTGAGACCTAGAACCACCTCTTGTATCAGACCTTGAATAATCCCAAAATCCTCTGCGGATTTTAAAAATGTCTCGGTATTGGATTCAGTCAAATTTGAGCCAACAAATAAAAAATTACCTGATTGCACAATTTTCATTCGGTTTACAATCCGGTTGATCCTTTCTTCTTTTGTACCTGGTTTAAAAGATCGGGTGGTTTTACCTGAGATCATTGCATAGCCGTCCATATCCAAAAAACAAGATGCAACTTCCAATGAACAGTACATCTTCTTTCCGTTACAAAGAGTTCTTAATTCTTCAGACTTTTTGATAAGTTTCTCAAAGAAAAAACTGATTGTTTCCTCACCATCCCATAAAATCTCATCTCGTAATTTCTTAATTAAGCTCTGGTTGGATACGAGGCTCCCTGCAGACAAAATAATCTTCCGTAAATTTTCAGAATTAGCCGGTTTGGGAGAAAGTCCGCGATAGCGAGGTAAACCAGAAAAAGCTAAATCCTCCAAAACATCACATAACGAGATTGCTTCCTCAAAAACTGCTCTGTTGGCCGTTTGATTTTTCTCTTCAGAAGCATTTGTTGCCCCCATTCGATTTAGTAAATCCTGTAGACTATCAAGTGTCCAATAGCGGTCCGAACTTTTTCGAACACATTGGCCTTCATAGCCGCGTGCTAAGCTAAGCATAATTTCAGATCTTCCAGAAAATCGTAATTCCGCAGGAAATCTAGGATCCGGAATAAAAGTCCCAACATGGGAGACATCTTTTCCCAAAGTGCCGGCAGTAAATCGAGTTATACATGCAGTTGCATCCATACCACCGTTATAAGGGTTTAAGACAGTAAGGTCCGGCGAACATTCCGGAACTTCTATACCTCTTGGCATGGAGAAAAACGCTCGGCTTCCGTTCTCCCAAAAGAGGGCATTTTCATGATGCATGAAATCTTTCTTTCTCCCGTCAATATAACCCGCCACAAGAGTTGATTTTCCAGTCTGCGATGGGCCCCATATAGCGGATGTTGGCCGATGGCATTCACCAGCAACTAAGAGCTCCATTTTATTGCATGCAGTATAAAGTCTCCCTATCCACTGGTGAGGATCAAGCTTAAACTCTCCAACCCGTTGAACTCCTTTATCCCAGTACCATTCTTTGATTGTTTGGAGGTGTTTTAATATAGTTTTATTTTTTGTGATACTTGTCATTTTTTTCTTTTTTAAAGGGTTAACAGGCTGCCCACATTCTCGCTTCATCGATAATTTCTTCAGACTCTGAACCAAGGGCCTTTGTTACGGAAATAACCCAAGGTAAAACAGTCTTTGGTGATTGCCTTTCTCTCAAACCATTTTCGAAAAACAAAAGGTGAGAGATTTTTCTCTCACTACCAGCCAACTCATAAACAGCTATGAACTTGGCCTCTATTTGCTGGCTCCCGGATTCAACAGAATCAGTACCATGAACAAATAGCTCTCTCCTCACAGTATGCCCTTTTTTCCCAGGCCAGAAAACTTCGACTTCCGTGCATTCACCGATAGGAATTTCAAATTCCTCTGTGATTTCTTTCGCGTTTACCTTGGTACCGTTTGCGGAGTGATCCTTAAGGAATACTCTCCCATTCCTTGAGGTTACAGAAAAATGATTCCTGCTAATAAACAACTCTTGGTGCGAATGAAATTCCTCTATCCCCTCCGAAAGCTTTACATCACAACTTTCTGCCCTTCCAAAAACAAAGTTACTTCCACGCCTAAACTCTACGGTTACCCCAGTCTTCATATGGGATAAAGTTAATGGAAGTTCACCACTTACAAGATCTGTATTTTCAAGCAATGGACAAAGGTTTAGAGACTTCTCATCCGCCCCAACCTCATCATAGCAAACGGTAAATTGGGCTTCCTCATATCCACGGGCAACTAACTTAATCCGAAACAATTCACCAAGAGGAATTTTATAAGTTTCCCCAAATATACGTGGAGTTTCCAACTCATTCAAAAAAAGTCGAAAATCTACCGACGGAAAAACTTTTAATGTTAAATCGCAAGTCAGAGGAACCATATTAATAATTAGCGGGAATGATTTACCGCCCAGCACACCAAACTCAGTTTCCCATGGCTCAAAAAATGGATGTAGGATTTTAATTTTTCGATTACCTGGCAAAATACTAAGAGATCCATCTTGTTCCAGTCCTACTTCTTCTTCGTCAACGATTACTTTACTGGTTTCAAGGAAGGATGCTTCCCTCAATTCGCCATCAATCAAATAAATCGGAAATGCATTCCCCATGGACGGGGAATCGACAGATTGATTGGCCTCATTAGAGACTTTATCATCCATCGATTCGCCCGCCTGGGGTTCGACCTCTCTTGAGTGAACCATTTCTGGTTCATCGTAATTCAATTCAATCTTCTCCCTGGTTGCCCTATACAAGGTATCCAATTGCTGAATCTTGGCCTCAAGGAGACGAATTCTTGGCTTGGCGGAAGTATGCTTTAGCTCATTTTGATACTTGGACTTCTTCTCCTGATATGTTTTTTCTAGCTCAGCCAAGGAACACTGCTCTTTCCCACCAACGAGTAAGTTCATTTTTTTTTCCCTCTTTTACTAAAATTTAAGAAGTGCTTATCGTAAGATACTCGCCACAACTTTAAAGGGGCTAGACCACCCAGTTACCCCCTCAACTTCGAGCGAATAATCACCCTCACCAAAATTAAGGGGTGAGAAGTGAAGGTTATTTCCATCGAGACGATCTACAATTTCCTTCGAATGATTTCGTAAAACCCACGATTTAATCTCGAAATCATTGAAATTCCCAAGGTTTGCGATCGAGTAACGTTCGTCAATGCCTCCGGACTCAGTTATATTAAAGTTCCACTTTCGTTCCTTACGGGAACCCTTCATTTGATGTACCGAGTACTGACCTTCAGGAAGATGTACTCTTTCAAATACAATTTCCTCTTCCTTGATTAGATTACCACCAGGACGATCATCATAAACACTGTCATAACCGGTGGCTTTCCCGTTTGGCCAATCCTGAGGGGGTCTTGAAACACGAATTTTCCTACCATCTGATGTTTCGATTGTTGAGAACGCAGAGTTTCTATCATTGAAAATTCGTAATCCATCAGACTCAGAAACTAATCCATTTTTACGACTTGGGACTCCCTGTCCTTTATCCACCTGACCTCCAGATAGACCAGCCAAAGCACTACCATCACTATCTTTTTGATTCGAAGCTAGGGACGGAAATTTTGTTTTATGACTATTACTGACCGAATCTCCCCGAACGGCCTCGGGAGGGACGACACTAGCTTTTTGATAAACTTCTGATCCAAAATTAGGTTTTGGCTTTTTGTTACTGTCCAAAAAGTTTCTTTCGGGAGAGATATCTGAATGGTTTTCCTTATGAAATGGACCGCCCTCAGGTTTTAATAATTCTGATGTTTGTAAATTATCCATTGTGCTAGTAGCCACCTCAACCAACTCACTCACATCAGCTTCTTGATCAACTCCCTCCAATATCGCTGACTTTGCACCAGTTAAAACTGCAATTGCCTCTTCGAGATCTGCGACTTTATCTGCAGGAACCGATTGTTTGTGCAGGTTTAATTTCCGGATAAATTCATCAAGTCTTTCGAGTGTCTTACCAATACTTGCAACCTGCCTTTGATCTAATTGTTTTTGTACCTCTGTAACAAGTGCTTGGAGATCTTCCTCCTGAACTGCGAGCATCAATCTCAACTCCATCGCTTGATCCAATAGTTGTTTTTTATACCTCTTTTTATTCCAGGGCATAACATCCTTGATATTAGCTGCGGCGACTTTGGAGATGTAGGAGTCAATCGAATCATCTGCCCTATGGAACTGGCCCATCGCCCGGAGGGAAGAAAGTTCAGACATGGAATAGAGACCACGTTCAAACCTTGTCTGAGCGATTTCTGAGCTTTGCTCGGCTTTTAGATAGTAGCTATTGATCAAGGATATTTCTGATTTTAAATCCTTGTATGCATGTTTCGTTACATTTTGATCCGCATTTGCTTGAAGCAAGGAAGCGAGAAGAACAGTTATTATTAATTTTGCGATTTTCATAATGGATTGATTACGAGTTTATATTCGCAAATGATACGGAGCTTGTTTCATATATCTTTCATGGACCGAATCTTTTTTTTGAATTTAATCACCTGATCCGGAGCTACTCCTTACTATGACCGCATTAGATTATAACCGTACTCGAACCACTTTGGTTGTTGGTCTAAAAAACTTAGAAGACCAACGTATCTGGAACCGCTTTTTCGATTCCTACTGGAAGTTGATTTATCATGCCGCTATCCAAGCAGGTCTCAAGGATGCCGATGCCCAAGAAGTTGTCCAGGAAACGGTGATCTCAGTCACAAAAAACATCAAAGATTTTGATTACGATCGGTCTAAAGGTTCATTCAAAGGTTGGTTAATGAAAACAACCAAGTGGAAGATCATGGACCAGTTCAGAAAAATTCAGAAAAAAAATACCCGCGAATGCTCAGAATCTTCGGAATTTCTTGAAAACCTGTCCACTGAACTTCCTGAAGTTGAAAAGTACTGGGAAAACAACTGGCAGCAGGAACTGCTACAATCAGCATTAGTTAAAGTGAAGGAACAGGTTAAACCCATTTACTACCAAGTTTATGATATGCTCATCCGCAAAGAAATGAAACCCAAAGAAGTCTCCTCTGCCCTTGGTATTAAGACAGACCA
The DNA here is from genome assembly GCA_029252505.1 of Opitutales bacterium. Lineage (GTDB taxonomy): Bacteria > Verrucomicrobiota > Verrucomicrobiia > Opitutales > Seribacteraceae > Seribacter. The sequence goes on from JAQXBH010000272.1 coordinate 12,225, forward strand.
AGTTTACTTGGCAAAACACCGTGTAGCCGAAGCCTTGAAGGAGATCATTGATGAGATGAATAGTGGTTGGCAGTAATTTTTTGATTAGGCTTGGCAAATTAAGATGAGTAACGGCTCAACAATTCGTGGAACGAGTGATGACTTGCACAACCTACCTCCCCCAAGCATACCCAATTACAAATTAATCAAATTAATTGGAGAAGGTAGCTTTGGGCAGGTTTGGGTGGCCATGGACGCCACTGATAGTCCGTGTGCCATCAAAATTATTTACAAAAGAAAATCTAAGAAAGATTTATTTTGGAAAGAATTTGAGGGAGTTAAGAACTACTTGCCAATTTCACGATCGAACCTAGGCCTGGTCACCATCCTCCATGTGGGTAAAAGTGAGGACAACAGTTTTTATTACTACACCATGGAATTAGCGGATGATTTGCATTCCAACAAACACGAAGACTGGCAATCCTACGAAGCAAAATCTTTATCCACCTATATCAAAACGAAAGATTCACCATGCAACTTAGATGAGTTTGGTGACATTGCCTTAAACCTGAGTGATGGCCTTGCACATCTCCATGGCAAAGGACTTGTTCATCGAGATATCAAACCATCGAATGTAATATTCGTAAATGGAGTAGCTAAGTTAGCTGATGTTGGACTTGTCAGCATTGGTTCAGAGGCCAGCACATTTATTGGCACTACCGGCTACATCCCACCGGAAGGTCCTGGCACTCCGCAAGCAGATATCTATGCACTAGGGAAAACATTATACGAACTGTTAACAGGAAATCACATTAGGGCATTTCCAGAATTACCAACCCAAGTATATAACAATAAGGGAAAATTAAATGTATTTTCTAAGTTCAATAAAATTATTGATAGCTGTACAAGTCCTGATTTCAGGGAACGATTCGACAGCGGAAATAACCTGAAAGAAGAACTCCTTGGAATTACTACATCCATCCCGGTTAAAAACAAAGATAGGTCAAAACTACTGTCATCTGTCGTTTTGCTTTGCTTTGCATTTGTTTGTTTAAGTGTAATTGGAGTAGGCCTTTCAAACATTTCATACGGCACAAAAATTGAAAAAATCAAAGAAATAAATTTTAAACACTTTAGGTACTACAACCAAACTGGGTTAAGCCTCTTAGACGGAAAATTTCAACTTATGACTTCTATATCGCAAGGAATATTTTGTTCTTTTAAAGACGGCGTTCTTACAAAAGTTGAATTTACTCCCAAGAATGGTTATCAAACAATTCTTTTTTTTAATACAGAAACAATCCAAAAAATAAGAGATTTTGATATTGAAAACTGG
>JAQXBH010000274.1 GCA_029252505.1 Opitutales bacterium
AAGTCTGCTAAAACTGGTGATTTGGATGCGTTCGATTCTCTTACGTTAATGTTTAGGGAACGTTTGTACGGAGTCATATACAACATGACATTTAACCACGATGATGCAGCAGATTTGACACAAGATGCTTTTGTAAAAGCATTTCGTTCTCTCAGTAAATTTAAAGAAAAAGCTTCTTTCTTTACCTGGATTTATAGAATCGGGGTTAATCTTACTCTAAGTTATCTTAAGAAGAAAAAATCTAGAAAGTTTTTTTCTTTTGATCAGTATGTCTCTGATGGTGTTTCAAGTAAAGATTCAGAAAGATTTTCTTGTACAGTTCCTAACTCGGTTCGTTCTACTCTGATAAATGAATTACATGAAAAATTGAACGAAGCCTTATCCCAGTTGTCTGATAAGCATAGAACAATCGTGGTACTTTTTGAAATAGATGGTTTAAGTCATAAAGAAATAGCTTCTATTATGAAATGCACAGAAGGTACAGTTCGTTCACGACTACACTATGCAAAACTTCAATTACAATCACTTCTTTCAGATTATATAAGTTAATTAGATCAATATAATGAAATCTCCCAAAGAAAATAAACCAAGTTTAAGCGATTTATTTGATTCAAAGAAACTTGACATTCCACAAGATGATTTTTGGGATGGATTTCAGGATCAGGTTCGAAGCAAAACTTTAACCTCAGTGGTAAGGGAGGAAGGTAAAACACGAATTTATAAACACTTATTTATATCTGCCCCTTTGATCTCAATTTTTTGTTTTTCTTTATGGTTTTTGGCTGCTTCAGACGATTTAACTAGTAGTACCGAAAATTTTGCGATTAAAACTACGCCAATTCCCGCTTTAAATATGTCCGCAGATCCTTTCAATCAAGAACAAATCAAGTTTGAACCAAGCCTAGCTTTATATGCGTCTACTACTAATGATATCATACCCGATACAGAAGTAGAAGCCTATGCCGAACAGAATTTTTTTGCATCCTCGCTTCAATCATCTTTTCAGTATCGTATATTGAGTTCAGAAACTGATTTTTATGATGATTCAGTAGCACCATTTACTTTTTAATTTAATGCAGTCATTCGCTAGGACGAAATTTTTTTCGGTCCTTTTCTTTTCTTTTATTAATTCAGTTTTTGGTGAGCAAAATTATTTATCGTCGCAATTAAGAGTTCAAGAACTATTTAAAAAATACGAAAATTCTCTTGTTCGTGTAAAAGCGACTAGGCAAGACCTAGTAGACGGCAAAACGAAAAGACTTCTTAAAATGGGGAGTGGTTTTTTCGTCAGTCAGGATGGCCATATTCTTACCACCGGTGTCTTACAAAATGCAGACCGAGTTTGGGTGGAGCATAAAAGTAAATTTTTTCTTACCGAAACAATAGGATCAGACTCTCTTTGCAACCTCACATTATTAAAAACGCTAGAAAAACCTGAGAAGTTTAATTATGTTTCATTTTCTAGTGATCAAAGCGATGTTCAAGTTGGCTCATTTTTACTTGGGATTACATGTGCTTTAGAGTTTGAAATCGGACCTACTATTGGTCTACTACAAAGCAAAGAGTCATCATTTGGTAGTACACTTTTTCCTACAAAAATGTTACGAACTTCATTATCACTAGGACCAGGTGAAGTAGGTAGTCCAGTGTTTGATTTGAATGGTAATTTTATTGGTATTACTTATGCCGCACTTCCTGATTTGCGGTCTTCTTTTATATTATCTGCAAAATCATGTGCTAGGATCAGGGACGGATTATTACTTTCTGGAAATGTAGATTACGGATGGTTTGGAATCACCGTATCTCGTACGATTAACAAGCATAATAGTTTTAATATTGAAATTAAATCTGTTGGTGATAATTCCAATTTAGAAAAGGGTGATGTTATCCTTAAAATTGGAAACACGGAAATTTTAAAAAGGGGAGACATTGTTGATTCCACTTTTTTTGCAAGGCCCGGAACATTTATTGAGTTCTTAATCCAGCGTGCTGGCAAAAAGCTTACTGTGCCGGTTCGAGTTTCTTCTAGACCTTCCCAATCTAAAATGTACGGTTCTGTTCAAGACAAAAACAAACGATCCAAATCAGAGTCTAAAGATCTAACCGAAAAATTTATTAATCCTGATAATAATAAAAGTAATTAGATTAATTATCTATTTTTGGGATGTCTTTGCACTAGAATCAATCAAAATTATTTTATAAGTATATTTAAATCTAAACAGATATGAATCAAGAATTTCGAATTGAAAAAGATACTATGGGTGTTGTTGAAGTCCCTGTAGATAAGTTGTGGGGAGCACAGACTGAAAGAAGTAGAAATAACTTTAAAATAGGACTTGCAGCAAGCATGCCTATGGAGGTTATTTATGGCTTTGCATACTTGAAAAAAGCAGCAGCTCACACCAATCAGCAATTAGATGTTCTCTCGCGTGAAAAGTCGGATCTAATTTCACAAGTTTGTGACGAGATTCTTGATGGTGTTCATGATGATCAATTTCCATTAGTTACTTGGCAAACTGGAAGTGGAACTCAGTCGAACATGAATGTAAATGAAGTGATTGCAAATCGAGCTCATATTCTTACTGGAGGCAACTTAGAAGATATTACAAAAATCCTTCACCCGAATGATGATGTAAATAAGTCCCAAAGTTCTAATGATACTTTTCCTACAGGCATGCACATTGCTGCGTATAAGATGATCATTGAAACTACTATCCCCGGTGTTGAAAGACTGAAAGGGCGACTTGCTGAAAAGTCGGTAGAATTTATGCAAGTAGTTAAGATTGGTCGTACGCACTTAATGGACGCAACACCACTTACTCTAGGTCAGGAGTTTTCGGGGTATGTTTCTCAACTTGACCATGCCCTTAAAGCAATTAAAAATACCCTGCCACATTTATCTGAACTAGCTCTAGGCGGCACTGCAGTTGGAACCGGTATTAACACTCCTTCGGGCTATTCAGAAATTGTTGCCGAAAAAATTGCAGAGTTTACAGGTCTTCCTTTCGTTAGTGCTAATAATAAATTTGAAGCATTGGCTGCACACGATGCGATGGTTGAATCCCATGGCGCTCTTAAACAATTAGCCGTATCGCTCAACAAAATTGCAAATGATATTCGCTTGCTAGCATCTGGACCAAGAAGTGGAATAGGCGAAATTACCATTCCTTCCAACGAACCAGGTTCTTCGATTATGCCCGGGAAAGTTAACCCTACCCAGTGTGAGGCGTTAACAATGATTTGTGCTCAGGTTTTAGGCAATGATGTGGCACTATCTGTTGGTGGTTTGCAGGGACATTATGAACTAAATGTGTTTAAGCCATTGATTGCTGCAAACTTTCTTCAATCAGGAAGACTGCTTGGAGATGGATGTCTTTCTTTTGATGAAAACTGTGTCATTGGTATAGAGCCGAATTATTTTAATCTGAAGAAGAACTTAGATAATTCTTTAATGCTTGTTACGGCACTTAATCCGAAAATCGGGTATGAGCAGGCCGCTAAAATTGCGAAGACAGCACATGAAAATGGTACAACTTTACGGGAGGAATCTGTTAATTTAGGAATTCTCAGCGGTGAGGAATTTGATCAATGGGTTCGACCAGATGAAATGTGCGGTGAGCTTTGAAAGACTCCTTAGATAGACAGCTTCCACTTTAACAAGAAAAGATTGATTGAGCCCCTATGTAACCAGCCATCAAGTTAGTGGATTTGGGGTGAGATTCTAGCACTCTTCTGAAAGAAATAGTAAGGCAGAGTTATACCCATGGTGGCTCATGCCGGCAATTACCGCGGCGGCAATACCTGAAATGAGGGACTTATGCCGGAAATCCTCCCGTGCATGGATATTGGAAAGGTGAACCTCGACAGTTTTTAAGCCTGAGGCGACCACGGCATCGCGTAGTGCGACACTAGTGTGGGTGAGTCCGCCCGGGTTTAGTATTAGTCCACAAAAACCGGCATCTCCCCACTCGTGGATTTTATCGATAAGGGCACCTTCGTGGTTAGATTGAAAAGTTTCTATCTCGCAGTCGCAGGATGCTGCCTTGCTTTTTACTTTCTCTTCGATTTCGGCAAGCGTAACCGAACCGTAGACTTCAGGTTCGCGTTTACCGAGCCGGTCGAGATTGGGTCCGTTTAAAAGTCCGATCTTTTTCATTTCAGAATAATGACAAATTTACAGGTTGATCGCAATGACTGAGTTAGAGGGGGCACTCAGTCTCGATAAATTCGTAGGGTAGGTTAAATTTGGCGGAAACCTCTCGGGCGAGGGCATCCACTCCAAAGGTTTCTGTGGCGTAGTGTCCGCAGGCGTAGAGGTTAAGCTTAAGCTCTTGTGCGAGGTTGAAGTGATGCTGCCTAAGTTCGCCTGTTATTAAGGTATCTGTCCCTGCACCGATTATCTTATCGACTGCACTCTGACCGGATCCGGTCAGAATGGCAATTGTTGAGGGCTTCTCTGTTCCGAATTCCATTGCATTAACCCCCTTGGGGAAAATCGAATTAAGTCGATTGGAGAGGTCTTTTCTGGAGTGTGTATTTTTTGTAATCAAGCCAATGTCGACTCCTTCGTAGGGCAGAAAGGTCGAGGTCGGAAGTAATTCAAGTTTTTGTGCGAGGATTGCATTATTTCCAATCTCTGGATGGCAATCAAGGGGGAGATGGGATCCATAAACCGCTAAATTGTGATCGAGGCATAATTTAATTTTTTTATAAGTGGGACCAGTGATCGGAAGAGGAGGTGACCAAAATAAACCATGATGGGTAATAATAAAGTCGATCCCCTTAGAAATTGCATGTTGAAAAGGGACAAGACCTGCATCCACGGACGCACCTATTTTAGAAATCGTGCCCGAATTTTGAACTTGTAGCCCATTAAATGAACCGGGGAAGTCTTTAATTGCTTGGAGTTTTGTCCTTTGATTACAATAATTTACAATATCTTCTGTAGCTATCATCATGCTAATAAGCTATTACTTTATGGTTACTCTAATCACAATGATTATAAATTATAAATTATAAATTTTTGGATTGCTTCATAATTTATTTACTGTACTTATGTCCTTTTAAATATAGCAGGGTGGAGCAGTCTGGTAGCTCGTCAGGCTCATAACCTGAAGGTCGCAGGTTCAAATCCTGCCCCTGCTCCCAATTTTAAAATTCCATAACAAACCCAAAAGAAAATTATTTCTCCCTGCCTTGTTCGGCGGGGCTTTAAAAACTATATCATGAACATTACAGTTAAAGATTTATTAGAGGCTGGAGTACACTTCGGTCATCAACTTAAAAGATGGAATCCAAAGTCGAAGCCTTATGTATACGATAACAGGCATGGTATTTCCATCATTGATTTGGAAAAGACCTACGATCTGTTGGAAAAAGCAGCGGCAGCAATTGAGGAAGTAGTTTCCAATGGTAAGCAAATTTTACTAGTAGGAACTAAGAGACAAGCACAAGAACCGATGAGGGAACTTGCAGCCGCTACCAATATGCCTTTTTGCGTGAACCGTTGGATGGGTGGTTGTTTGACAAATCACGAAACAGTTTCTACCAGTCTCGCGAAGTACAAAAAGTTTCTCAAGATGGAAGATGATGGTAGTTTAGATAAGCTACCTGGTAAGGAAGGTGCTGCAATCAAAAGACAAATGAGCCGCATGAAGCGTAACTTTGAAGGTATGCTTAACCTACAAGGCATTCCGGGGGCATTATTCGTAATTGACTCGCACAACGAAGCGATCGCAATTGCAGAAGCGAATCGATTGAAAATCCCAGTTTTTGCCCTTGTAGATAGTAACTCTGATCCTTCTTTAATCAATTTTCCTATCCCGGGTAATGATGACTCAACCAAATCCATACGTATCATTGTGGATGTTATTCTTGAAGCCATTCAAACCGGAGCATCCCGCAGGACAGAAGCTCCTACCCGTAGAAAAGATATTACTCCGGTCACGCACGAACCAGATTTTATTGATCAGGAAGATGAGCCTGAAGTCACGTTACCCGAGGGATATGAGGAGACCGATTTCGATGATCGACGCCCGAAGGTCGAAGAAACCACTACGATCGAAGAACCTAAGGAAGAAATTGCAGAGAAAGTTACAGAACCAGTTGCTGTTGAAACTCAAGACACTACCCCTGTAACCGATAAAACTGAAGCCCCCAAACAAGAAACTAAAGAATCTTAATCCTTTACTAGTAGTAAATCCTAAATTTTTTTCCTATGTCAGCAATTTCAAAAGATGATGTTTTAAACCTTCGCGAAAAGACCGGAGCTGGTTTAATTGATTGTAAACGTGCCTTAGTTGAGAGTAATGGCGATCTTGATGAAGCAATTTCCATACTCCGAAAAAAAGGGGTGGCATCAGCGGCCAAGAAAGCAGGTCGTGATGCTGGAGAAGGAATTGTTGCACAATGTTTAAGCGAAGACAGATCAAAAGGTATTTTGGTTGAAGTAAATTGTGAGACTGACTTTGTCGCCAAAAATGATGATTTTGTTAACTTTGCTTCAGATGTGGCGCGACAATTATTGGCCAATCCTGATGCAGACCTTGAAGCACAGCGTACTGAACAGGTCGCTAAAATAGGTGAAAATATTCGAATTTCTCGTTCTTCTACACTGGCTCCTAATTCTACTGGATTAGTTGAATCATATGTTCACACAGGAGGAAAGGTAGCTGTACTTTTAACTTTAGGTTCCAGTTCATCAGATGCCGCCAACAATGAAAATGTTAAATCATTAGCGAAGGACTTATGCATGCACATTGCTGCGACTTCCCCCGTTTGTGTTTCTCGTGAAGAAGTACCTGCAGATTTAGTTGCAAAGGAAAAAGAAATTGCACTTGCTCAAGCGGAAGGAAAACCTCCTCAGGCGATCGAAAAAATCGTACAAGGAAAGCTCGATAAGTATTTTTCTAACTCCTGTTTCTTAGAACAACCTTTTGTTAAAGATCCTGACCATTCGATAAAGGGATTACTTGAAAAAACAGGTAAGGAAATTGGTGCTGAGTTATCAGTAGAAAAATTTGTTCGATTTCAAGTCGGAGAAGAAGGCTAAACAGCGTCGTTTTATTCACTAAGACACTGTCGGGTGTGTCTTGAAGCTTATTCACCTGTTTTAGGTCCGCTAATTAGTTACAAAGAACAATCTTATTGTTTATACCGGTACTAGGTGCAAGCAACTACCACAAATCTTGTCTTTCTCTTTTTTAAATTTCTTTACCGGGATATGAGTTTTAGGTTTAGATCAAATTACTGCGTTTCTTTTTGATTTCATTTTTATAACTTTGATATATTATTCCTATTTAGCTATTGAATATCCATGTAAAGAGTGTCGCAGCTAAATATCCAGTTAAGAGTATTGTTCCATGCACCTTGTTTAATTGTTTTCCTCTTAGCCAGGAAGCAAAGATTACTGTAAGTAGTAGCAGTGAGAGATAATCTATCCACGGAAAAGTTGTACTAACTGTTATTGGCCCTAGCATTCCTGCGACTCCACCAACTAATCCAATATTAAAAATATTGGAACCAACAATGTTTCCCAATAACATACTGAATTCGCTTTTTCTAGTAAGTGAGATTGAAGCGGCTAACTCGGGCAGGCTTGTTCCAATTGCAACTAAAGTAAAACCAACTAATTCCTCTGGTACCCCAGCGAGGGACGCTAAATTTTTAGCTCCAAAAACAAGTGTGTCGGATCCTGCCCATAGAGCGGCAGTGGCAATTAGGATCATTGTACAGGAGAGTAAAATTGAAGTGGGTTTTGTTTCTTCTTCGTTAAATGAGTCTTTTTTTCGAACACTTCTATTCTGAAGTGCATTTTTTGTAAGAAATAGGAGGTAGCTTGCAATGAAAATTAGTAAACAAGCCCCCGGTATCGTACTTAATGAGTGAGACGGGTGAAAGTAAAGGTATCCGGTGAAAGAAAAACTAAGAATTAACAAGATAGAACTTTGGGAGTTAGAAACTGCGTTTCTTGTATTGATCGGGGAAATAAAAAGCGAAATCCCTAAGATAAGCCCAATATTTGCAATATTGGAACCAATTATATTTCCTAATATTAAACCTTTCGCTCCACTGGTAATTGCAGCAATAGAGGTAAAGAGTTCCGGTGCTGAGGTGGCAATTGAAACCACAGTTAAACCGACCACTACACTCGGTACTCCAAGAGTTTTCGCAAAATTGGAGCAATGGTCACTCAGTAAGTCGCCTCCTTTTGTCAGAAGGTAAAAACCAACGACCATAGACAGAATAAGCACCCCAATAAAAAGGGTGGGAGATTCCGCTTGAAAAGAAGAGCATAGATTAGTTAAAAAGTGGTACATTATTCGATATGAAAAGAGGGTGAGTTTTACTCTTTAGAATGCAAGGAGAATCGCCTTCTCACTTTTCCACACTTGACATATAGATATATTCCCACATCTTTCGTGCCTTCTCTTTTATTTCCCAAAGTCTACAATGAACCAAGCAGAAAAACTTAAGGATACTTTGAATTTACCAAAGACCGACTTTCCCATGCGAGCAAATGCGGTGGAAAGAGAACCTATTCGATTGTCCCATTGGGAAGATCAAGATGTGTATCAAAAAATGCAGGAAAAGAATGCGGGGAATGAAGATTTTATCCTACACGATGGTCCTCCTTTCACGAATGGTGATGTGCATGTTGGTACTGCTCTCAATAAGACTCTCAAAGATGTCATTTTAAGATATAAGAATGCCCGAGGTTTCCGCACTCCCTATGTGCCGGGTTGGGATTGTCATGGTTTACCAATCGAGCATAAAGTGAGCAAGGTTATGAGGAAGGAGAAAAAAGAATTCGACACTCTTTCTCTAAGACAAGCTTGCCAAGAATTTTCAAAAGGATTTATCGAAACCCAGCGAGCACAATTTAAGAGATTGGGTGTGCTTGCAGACTGGAGTAGTGAATACAGAACGATGAACAGCACATACGAAGCGGAGATTTTAAGAACTTTTGCAGAGTTTGTGAGAAAAGATTTAGTTTATCGGAGTAAAAAACCAGTTTATTGGTCTATTCCGTGTAGAACTGCACTGGCAGAAGCAGAGATCGAGTATCAAGACCATATCAGTCCTTCCATTTTTGTTCCTTTTGTTATAACCAATAATAATTCCAAGAGCGAAAGAGAATCGAATGTCGTTATCTGGACTACTACTCCTTGGACACTGCCAGCAAATCTTGCACTAGCAGTTCATCCTCGTGTTTGCTATGTCGAAGTAATTTGTTCCGAGAAGTCTTATTGGGTGGCAGAGGAACTTGCCGAATCTTTTATTAAATCCTGCGGGCTTCAAGCATGTGAGTTTGGAGAGAAACTATCGGGCAGTGAGATGACATCATGGGTCACTCAGCATCCTTTCATTGAGCGAGAAAGCCCTGTTGTATCGGCAGAGTATGTAACTACCGAATCCGGAACAGGGTGCGTGCACATTGCGCCAGGTCATGGTTTAGACGATTATATAACGGGACTTGAAAATAAGTTAGAGGTATACTGCCCCTTAGACGACAATGGGTGCTATGTTGACGATGGGCAAATCCCGTCCAACTTGGTGGGAGTCTCTGTACTTGAAAAGTCATCTGGTTGTCCTGCGAACAAAGAGGTTCTTTCTGTGCTGAGAGAGTCTGGTAAGTTACTTGCACAAACAGATCATGCACATCAATACCCTCATTGTTGGCGAAGTAAAACTCCTGTTGTATTTCGTGCAATGGACCAATGGTTTGTTGCCTTAGACAAGGATGAACTGAGAAAGAAATGCATGGAGGAGGTGCAGTCAGTTAATTTTACTCCTGATTGGGGAAAAAATAGGATACATGGTTTTTTACAATCCCGTCCCGATTGGTGCATTTCACGACAACGATCTTGGGGTGTTCCTATTCCCGTGTTTTATGACGAGGAGGGAGAACCTCTTCTTGATGAAAAGCTTATCTTGGGGCTAGCTGATAAGATTGAAACATTGGGGACAGATGCGTGGTTTTCATTATCCGAAGATGAATTATTAGATGGGTTGCCCATTCCTGCAGACTGGAAAGGTAGGACATTACAAAAAGGAACCGACACCCTAGATGTATGGATTGATTCTGGGTGTAGTCATCGAGCAGTTCTTCAAAATAATAAGGATTTGAAGTGGCCAGCAGACTTATACCTTGAGGGAAGTGATCAACACAGGGGCTGGTTTCAAAGTTCATTGTGGACTAGTATGATTGCATTTGAAAAAGCACCATATAAAAGAGTACTGACCCACGGATTTGTGGTTGATGGAAACGGTCGGAAAATTTCCAAAAGTGATGGTAAGCCTCAAAACGCCGACTCTTATGTAAAAAAATATGGTGCCGATGTCCTTCGTATTTGGGTATGTTCGGAAGATTTTAGGCGTGATATTCCATTGTCAGATGAAATTCTTGGACAAGTAGTTCGGTCATACCGAACTTTGCGCAACTCAATCAAATTTCAACTTGGTAATTTACACGACTTTACTTTTTCTGAAGATGCCATTCCCGTTCAACAACTTACAATAATCGATCGTTGGGCACTCGGGCAGACTAATGTCTTGATTAAAGAAGTAACAGAGGCTTTCGAAAAGTATGAGTTTCACCGCGGTGTACAATCGATAAATAAGTTTTGCTCTAATGTCTTATCCTCAACTTATCATGATATCATCAAAGATCGGCTTTACACGCTTCACCCAAGTGATTCAAAGAGAAGGTCCACTCAAACTGCATTACACTTGATTTTTGAATCGCTGATTCGAATTCTAGGCCCCATGGCACCTTTTACTGCTGATGAGGCGTGGTCTTTCCATCAATCTGGAAAAGATATCACTTCAGATTTCTTAGCTTTGCAAAATTGGCCGGAGGTAACAGAAGAATGGGATGAGGGGAAAGAATTATCAGATGCGCAGAAAATCTTAGATTTTAAGGACCTTAAGGTTAATGATTCATTAGAATCCTTACGTAGTCGTAAGGAGATCGGTCAATCATTGGAAGCTGAGATAGAAATCAGGATTCCTCTATGTGATCCACTCCTTACTCTCTTTCAACACCGAGAAGAAGATTTAGCTGAGATGTTGATTGTTTCCAATGTCTCCATTGTTGAGGTTTCAGATGATGAAGAATTGCATGTAATTTCAAGACATGCGAGCGGTCATAGGTGTCCCAGAAGTTGGAGGTGGGTCCCGAAACTTGTTTCAATCGAGCCCTGGGGTGAGGTTTCTCCCCGTTGTGCTGAAGTCCTTGCCAAACTTGTATAAGAAATTAATCTAACCATAATTTTTCCTATGACTAAAAAAACAAAAGCTTCAAAAACTCAATCTACCCAAGCTTCGGATGAAGAGTCTGTACAAAAGATAAAGAGGCCACGGGGGCGACCGAGGAAAGAAACAACCTCTTCTGATGTATCTTCTTCAGAAGGAAAACAAAAGACACGAGGCGTTAAAAAAAGTGCAGTTTCCAAATCAGAAAAAACAACGCCGGTACGTAGAGGTCGAAAGCCTAAAGTAGAAGTTGATTCTGAAGTGGAGATTAAGGTTCGTGAAATTGTTAAAAAAACTCGATCTAAATCACCCAGTGCGGAGGAAAAGAAAGAGAGTTCTACTTTCAACTTAGACGATGTAAGGGCGATTATTCAGAAACGAAAAGCGGATGCTGCCGCGTCCAAGCCAAAAAAGAAAGTAAAAGAGAAAGAAGTTAAGTTGGTCCCATCCAGTGAGGAACCCAAGAAAAAAGGAAAATCGGTAAAAGTCAAAAAATTACAAACCGCTTCGATTGACGATATTTTGGGTTTTGGCGTTTCAGTTGGTCCAACGCGCCCCATTCGAGATGCGAAAAAAGTGCCTAAAGAATGGGAAGTTTACTACAATGATTTAATGAATTTGAGACATTCTTTAAAGGGTGCCTTAGGGCAACGGTCAAATGAAACATTAGGAGCATCGGCTCGAGAGTCCTCTGGAGAATTATCGATTAATTCTGCGGATTCTGGTTCGGAATCTTTTAATCGGGATGTTGCACTCTCCATGGTTGCTACCGAGCAGGAAGCATTGGAAGAGATCGAAGACGCTATCGACCGAATCTTTGATGGTACTTTTGGAATTTGTCAAGAAACAGAGAAACCCATCAAGAAATCTCGTTTGAAAGTAGTTCCATTCACTAGGTTTTCGCTCGAAGGACAAACCCTTTACGAGAAAAGAAACCGGAAGGAACGGGATGCTGGCGGTGGTATTTTTGCCACTATTTCCGATTCTACTCTAGGCGACGATAGCTGATGTTCCTGGGTTGATCAAAATATTACTAGTGGTGACCTATCTTCGATTCTGGATTTTCTTTTTGGTGGTGTGGGTTTTAGACCTTGCAACAAAAGTTTGGGCAGTTGAGAACGCTGATAACCTCAGAAATTCTCCAATAGTAGTGCTGGATTGGATGAACGGGCATAAAGCCTTTTTGGAATTTACTTATGTTACCAATCCAGGGGCTGCATGGAGTATGTTTTCTGATTTTCCTGAAGTTTTGACTGGATTGGCAGCAATGGCACTCGTTCTTATTTTCTTTTTTAGAAAAAGCCTCGAGCTTGATAAACCAAATTTACAAATTATTTTTGGTCTTATTTGTGGAGGGATTGCGGGTAATCTATGTGATCGGATATTCAGAGAACCGGCTGCAGTAGTTGACTTCATTGACGTTTATCTCCCATTGCTCAATTACGATTACCCTATTTTTAATATTGCAGACGCGGGAATTTTCATTGGTGCAATTAGTTACATGTTCGTCGGTTTGCAGGAAGGCAAAAAGGCGAGAAATTTAGAAAAATTAAAGGTTTCTAAAGATTCTTAGTGATCATACTATTCGATATTTAGAGATTGTTCTCTCATTTTCTCAACTTCAGTTCGTGCGTTGAGAGCAATGTTAGTACATTGAATACGGGTCGATTTTGAACAGAATGTATTGAGTTCACGGGAAATTTCCTGAATTATAAACTCGATCTTTCTTCCGATACTTCCATTCGATTCGAATGTCAGTAACATTTGACTCAAGTGACTTTTTAAACGGGTAATTTCTTCCGATGTATCAGACTTTTCTGCAAAAAGAGTAACCTCCTTAAGAATTCGATCGTCATCTTGCTCGATAGATAAATTCGATTTTCTTAGGCGCTCCATCAATTTATCTTTGTGTTCTTGATCCATGCCCTGGGATTGTGCTTCCATTTCGCAGATGAAATCACTTACACGGCTAATTCTCGTAGTAAGGTCATCTTTAATTGCGGCACCTTCGATTTCTCTCATTTTGCCCATACTTTTACACGCATCATTGAGTGCTTTTTCTAAAAGTTTGTAAACCTTGTCCAATGGAGGGAATTTAGTTTGAGTCTTTCGTAATTCTGCCAATCTGAGAAGCAAATCGGGAGTTATTTTGAAATCTTGTTTTTTTTGGCGAAGAAACCCTTCTAAATATTCAAGATCCCTCTCTATAATCGATTCCTCAAATAGACCGGTAACCTCCTCTTCGGCACATTTATTGAGATTTATTGCGGCTCGAATTCTACCTCTTTGAAAAAGAGATTTGATTTGCTTATTGGCATCATATTCAAAGCGGTGCCATTCTTTTGGTGCAGATACAATCGTTTCAAGATGTCTCTTATTTACGGATGTGACTTCAATTTCAATCGACAGGTTCTCAAAGGTAAGGGAGGACATTCCATACCCCGTCATACTATTCATGATTGTTGTGCGAATGAGTTATCTTCTCCGAGCAAGCGGGCAACTTCCATCGCATCTTTATCACCTCGCCCGCTTAGGTTAACACAAATAACTTTATCTTTTGTCATCTCACTTGCTCTTTTAAATGCATAAGCAAGACCGTGAGAAGTTTCTAGGGCAGGAAGAATTCCTTCTTTTGACGAGAGTAGTTGAAAGGCATCCAATGCATCTTGGTCATTGGTATTAGCATACTCAATACGATTACGATCCCGGTAAAAAGCATGCTCTGGTCCAATTGCGGCATAATCAAGTCCTGCTGAAACTGAATGAGTCTGATTAATTTGACCATCTTCATTTTGCAAGATCCAGGTCTTACAGCCCTGTAATACTCCAAGTTTTCCTCCCTCGAATCTGGCTGCGTGCTGACCGTC
>JAQXBH010000226.1 GCA_029252505.1 Opitutales bacterium
CTTTTTCTTCGTGATTTTGGTTTTAATATAGGTACACCTGTAGACCGATATTACATTGAAAACTTTCTCCATAAACACCGAAAATTTATTAAAGGAGAGGTTTTAGAAATTGGAGAGGATAGCTATTCATCCAAATATGGTAATCAAGGAATCAATCTAACAATTTTAAATGTCGAAGAAAAAGAAGGATGTATCCAGGGAGATTTGGAGAGTGGAATTGGTATTCCCGAAAATTCATTCGACTGCATAATAATGACTCAGACCCTTCCATTCTTATTCGATTTGAGTTCCGCAATTTCCAATATTTACAAGATGCTAAAACCCAAAGGATATGTCCTTGCTACTAATCCATGCATCAGTCAAATCTCACGTTTTGATATGGATAGATGGGGTGACTATTGGCGATTTACTCCCTTATCGCTTGTTAGGCTTTTTAAAGAGGCTTTTCAAGAAAATAAACTAAAGATTGAATCCTTTGGGAACTGCCTCTCAGCAACCTGTTTTATTCAGGGTATTCCTGCTGAAAAACTAACTAAAGAAGAGATAAATTTCCGTGACAAAGATTACCCGGTCACCCTTACCGTGGTAGCAAAAAAATAATGGGGATACTCTCATGCTTCGCTAAAAACCTTCTCGGTTTAAATAATTCTCCCAAAAAAATCAACCAAGGATGTGCGGTCCTTCTTTATCACAGGATATTCAATCCATCCATCGATGCCCAACTATTATCCGTCACCCCAGAAAATTTCGAGCAGCAATTGATTTTTCTTAAGGAAAACTACGAAGTCATATCCTACCAAACTCTTATTCATAGACTTGTGGAGAAAAACCTTTGTGACCGATCAATTTGCTTAACCTTCGACGATGGTTATGTCGACAACCTCACTGAAGCCTTACCCCTACTTGAAAAATATAATATGCCTGCAACGATCTTTGTATGTACAGGTAACATTGGAAAAAGTAATGAATTCTGGTGGGATATGCTTGAAAACATCTTTTTGGCTCAGAATGAAAAATATCTAAATTGGAACGCGTTGTCTCCTGCTCTAGACCCAATTATTGTTCGATACCAAAATTTGCAGGAAAGTTTTAAGTCCTTGAACCAAGAGGATCGTACTATTTTACTCTCAAACTTGGGGAAATTATGTCCCCCAAGGGAGAACTACAGAACAATGAACCTGCAGGAACTGTCTGAGTTAAATTCATCGGAATTGATCAACTTAGGAGCACACACCGAAAACCATTATTCCCTTGGTAGAATCGATCAGGAAACTTCCGCTCAAGAAATAATAGCGAGTACTCAAAAGATTAGAGAGATAACTTCCTCTCGACATATTTCTTTTTCCTACCCGTTTGGTGGGGAATTAGATTGTCGGGACGATTTAGATCATGTTTTTAAATCTGAGAATATTGATGCGGTCTTTCTCAATCAACATGGCATCTGTAATAACAACACCGATTTGAAAAGAATCCCAAGGGTTCTGATTCGTGATTTGCCGAGTGCTGTTTTTGGTGAATTTGTAAATAACTTGTGGAACTGACTAATATTGCCTTTATTAATCATACCGCTTCGGGAGGCGGAGCAGGTAAGATATGCTCACTGCTACATCAGTCATTTCACGGTTCAATTTTGTACAATTGCTTCGACAGTAATTCTTCAAAAGATATCGTAAAGATTGATAATTTTACCTTTCGTAATGGTTTCCACCGAACTTGCAAGCGTCTATTGGAATTATCTTTAAACAGAAGAATTCCGGTATTTCCTAAATTTTTAGCATTTCTACTCAATCACATATCTGAGCCTATTCGTGGTATTAACATATGCCTTGGTAAAGAAGACTTTTGTTTCCCCGGGACTTCCAATCCCTCCCGATATTTACTTAATGAGCCAACTTTGGTTCATGCACATAACCTTTTTCCTAGTTTTTTTGACTTTCACTCACTGAAGGCGTTATCCGAGAAATGTCCAGTTTTGATAACTGCTCATGATTGCTGGTTAATGACCGGTCATTGTGCACACCCTTTCGACTGCAATCGATTTGAAACTGGTTGTGGTAATTGTCCAGACCTACTCATTCCTCCCTCGATAAAAAGAGATAACACAAGGCAAAACTTAAAAGTAAAAAATAGAATATTATCAGCTGCAAAACCTTATCTTGCCACCCCAAGCAAATGGCTAAAGGAAATGTTTTTGAGATCGAAGGTAACAGAAAGCTTTCAAGAAATTCGCGTAATCCCAAATGGAGTTAATACGGAAGACTTTTTTCCAATTTTTGAGAAGAAAGCGCTGCGGAAAAAACACCAAGTCGAAGAAAACGCCCTCATTTTTTCTTTTGTTGGAAACAAGATTCAATCAAACCCGTGGAAAAGCTTTGGACTGATGATTGATACCCTAAAAATTTTAGCACAAATCACCAATCAGAGGATCATCTTTCTTTGCATAGGCGAAGATGGAGAATCCATTGAAAGCCATAATTTCAAATGTCAATTTATTGGCCATGTAAATGAAGTTCAGTTATTGAATGAATTATACAATTGTTCTGATTTTTATCTTCATCTGGCAAAAGCCGATACCTTCCCCAATGCCGTTTTGGAGGCTCAATCATGCGGAATCCCCGTTTTCGCAAACCCCGTTTGTGGAATACCTGAACAAATTGAACAGGACAAAACTGGTTGGTTGCTTAAAAGTTCTGAACCTTATCAATTCGCCAATCAGATAAAATCAACAATTACTTCCTGTAATTATAATAATCTGCAACAGGATTGTCGTAATCATATTTTGAAAAACTTTTCTTTGGAAAAGATGATAAGATCTTACCGAGCGTTTTATTCCGAAATTTTGAAGCAAAATATTAAAGAGAATGTAGATTGATTGTTATATTATGAAAATTCTTGTTACTAGATACTCAGGTTTAATTGGTTCAGAGCTCTGCACCTACTGTTCGGAAAAAAACCAGCTCCTAACAC
>JAQXBH010000233.1 GCA_029252505.1 Opitutales bacterium
AGAGCCACGGTGTTATGCCAGGTTCTCCACATATCAACTCCTTCCGGTGTATGGCCAACCCGGCGGGAGGGTAATTTGACATCAAGATAGGAAACATCCGCATCATTATTCCACCATACACGGTTGAAGATTTGAAAACGTAAAACTGATTCAAGACAGTGGGCAAAGTGAGCCGGATGAGAATCCGGCCCCACACGGGCAGCATCCACAAATCCAATCACCCCACGGGTGGGCTGTCCGAGGCAGGATAAAATATACATATCCTCCCCGGCAGCATCGCGGTACAGAGTATATAATTCACGAAATGCCTGCAGACGGGTAAGCTTGGGGTCCACATAGCGGTTTCCGATCCCATTAAAATCGATCTTGATGTAACCGTATCCATTATCACGAGCGGTTTCAATTACTTGGCGTAAAAACCTCTTGGACTTCGGATGGGAAGGATTGATCCAATTCGCTCCCGCCGGGTGGAAAGGATTGGGATTCATAAAACTGGATATTCCCTTGGCATTGGACTGAATCGCGTCCGGGTTTGCTTTTTTCCATGGATGTTCAGGATTGATCATTAATGGAGCAAACCAAACTCCGGGAATCATACCGGCCTGCCGAACTCGACGGGCGACCCGGGCCATACCAGACGGAAACTTGGCATTTCCATTCCAGTTACCGTCCATGATCTGATACCCGTCATCAATTTGTACAATTCCTTTTCCAAAAGTGTTGGGATTTTTTTCAATCGTATCGACCACATCCATTACATGAGCCTCATCAATTTTTGTGGTGCGATCGTACCAACTACACCAACCATAAATCGGTCCTTTATTATTTCGTGCCTTGTGTGTGATGGCTACCCAACGGGTCCAAATGTCCGTGTTCGTTTCTGCATCCTCCGCAATGAGTAGAATTTCTTCGCTCCTTCGGGTTTCCCCGGGGCTTACCAGAACCCGATCCATCTGTGCATACGCCTTGATTTTTTGATCACGCACTTCTACCCTACAATGAGCATCTGCAGGACCCGCTGGCCCGATGAGGAAACTCTTGTTTGTCTTGGTATTCACAAAGAGTCCGACCTCATTACAGCCCCCATTCATGACGGCTAAAGTCTCGGCATGATTATGTTGCATGAGTGGAGTGATCAACCAATGAGAAGAATCTCCCAACTGTACCTTACCGTTGCCAGTCATCGCATCCAAAATTTCCAAAGAATTTAGATTAATATCCTGTCCACTTCGGTTATGCAAAAAACCCTGAATCGTAATCGCATTCAAATCATTCAATTCTTTAATGCGTAAGGTTAACTGGTAAGGTGCATCGTCTTTCCCATAACGCCTGTCCGTCTGCGTAGCCCGTCCAAACGGAGTCACTACCCGTGAGGTTTTGAATTCCCCACGGAAAGGAAGGTCTTTGGTTCCGATACGGTAATTATTACCGCCGGAAGAAAAGACGGCAGTGGCACTGGCAGTGATTGCACCGATATCTTTTAAGCCAACGGTATAATAATCGGATTTGGTGGAAAACTTTACTTCACCAACAAGTGAGCTAAGAAGGCAAGAAACTAGAAGGATTAGGAGTCTGAATAAGGTCATGCTTAATAATTAAAAAAAGATATATATTACTAAACCTCTCCCCATTCAAGGCAAGTGATATTAAACTAAGAGAGGGACTGCTCGATCAGTTTCTTAGACGCCTTAACACCCGCAACAGGCTCGAGAGCACTGCCCTCCCATTCAATGGCGAGAATTCCTTTATATGCTGACTGTTCAATCATTTTCATGAGTCGTGGATAATCAAAATCGGGCTGATTTCCATTTTTGTCAAAACTATGCATCTTGCAGGAAACTGACACGGTATGTGAAAGCATGGCTTTTGTACCCTTGTAGACATTGTCCTTCAACTTTCCGAAATCCGGCATCAGTTTGAGGGCGGGGTGTTTCAGCTCGGTGGCTACATCCGCGAGAAACGCTCCTTTTTGACTTAGGCTGGAAGCCCCGGGTTCAATTACGATCGTCAGGTTCTTCTTTGCCGCCTCATCAGCCAGAGGTTTGAGTGCTTCCACACTCGCCTGCAGACCGACAACGGGATCGGTTCCCGGAGCCTTAAGAAAAACCCGGACCATCGGTGCTCCCAATTGAACCGCACGGTCAAACGAAGCACTTATTCTGGCGGAACTGGCAGCCCTTTTTGGGGCTGAAGCGTCAAGTGCACCCGACATCAGTAAAAACAAATCAGTACCCGCCTGATCTGCTTTTTTTCGCATCATCGCCAAATACTGGGAATCATCCAGTTTATCCTTGGGCAGGCCGCCCTCCCAAAGATCAATCGCATGGATTCCAAATTGATCGACAGTGAACTTTGGAAAATCAAGAGCATCCAGGGAGCCATTCTTTAGTAAAGCACGGAGAGAATATTGAGAAAGTCCGAGAGTAAACCTCACTTTCTTATGATGTTTTGCAGGTAAGGAAATTGAAGAGGCAGAACCCACTAATGCGATTTTGCCAGTGCTTTCCAAAAAGGATCGTCGGTTTATTAAACTGTTCATCCTACTACTTATCTCAAATTCAGGTTTAACCTCAATCATAAATATGGAGTTTTTTATACTATTTAAACTTATTTCTTTGCCAAAACCCGAGGATTAAAGAATCTGATCTTCTCACATATGATAATCCTTTCCAACTTAAGTAAAGCCTACGGACCGAAAACCCTTTTTTCGCAGGTTTCCCTGCGCTTACAGCGAGGAGAGAAACTCGGCTTAGTCGGACCCAATGGAGCGGGCAAGACCACTCTATTTTCAATTATTCTTGGTGCATTGGAGGCGGATGGGGGAAAAGTGGAAAGAGAAAAAGGCAGAACGATAGGATACTTACCCCAGGAAAGTGCCCCGACCGAAGAGGAAACCGTTATTGAATTAGCCACTGCGATTTCCCCCGTACTTTCAGAAATTCAGAAAACGATAAGGTGCCACCCCGAACCCGAGGATCCAATCAGAATCCAGGCCCTTGAAGAATTTGGGGAACAGGAAGGATTTACTCTCGAAGCACGGGCCAAGAAAATTCTTTCCGGTCTCGCATTTCAGGAAGAAGATTTTGAAAAAACCGCCCGAACTCTTAGCGGAGGATGGATTATGCGGGCCCACTTGGCCCGCCTATTGGTGATGGAACCCGACCTCTTAATGCTCGACGAACCGACAAATCATCTTGATTTGGAAACCTTGGGCTGGTTTCAAAACCAACTTAAAAGATACTCGGGAGCCATTCTCACCATTTCCCACGACCGAGCTTTCCTAAATGGTATTTGTGATGGAATTGTGGAAATTGGACATGGTAAACTCCATCGCTACCAGGGAAACTATGATCGTTTCCTTACCCAAAGAGCAGAACGGGAAGCCCAGCACCTTGCTGCCTACCGAAACCAGCAGCGGGAAATTGCTCATCACGAGGATTTTATCCGGCGCTTTCGGGCCAAAGCTTCCAAAGCATCCCAAGCCCAGGCCCGTATTAAACAACTTGAAAAAATGGAACGAATTCCGGCACCCGAAGCGGAGGCAGAAACCCTGTCGTTCCGCTTCCCCCAACCCGAACGAAGTGGGCAAAGGGTGGCTACCTTAACTGGAGTAAAACAGGCCTACGGAGACCATGTGGTGTACGAAAACCTAAACCTTGAAGTAGAAAAAATGGAGAGGATTGTACTAGTGGGGCCGAACGGGGCAGGCAAGTCCACCATGCTCAAAATTCTTGCCGAACAGGTTCCCATCGAATCGGGCGAAAGGGAACTAGGACATCAGGTAAGCGTGGGTTATTTTTCACAACAACGAGTAGATCTTCTCAATTTGGAAAACACTGTGTTGGATGAAGCCATGCAAAAAGTTAAAACTCAGGTTCATACTCAGGATGTCCGTGGAATGCTTGGTACTTTTCTTTTCCGCGGAGATGATGTCTTTAAAAAAGTAAAAGTATTAAGCGGGGGAGAAAAAAGCCGGCTTGCTTTAGTCAAACTGTTGCTCTCCCCTCCCAATCTCATGCTTCTAGACGAGCCCACCACTCACCTGGATATGCCCAGTATCGATGCAGTCATTCAAGCCCTAAAGGATTACACCGGCACTTTAGTTTTTGTCAGTCACGACCTGCATTTCATCCGTGCGCTTGCAAAACGAACGATTCGTATTGAATCGGGAAAAAGCACCGATTTCCCGGGGGACTATGATTATTATCTATGGAAGTCAGGATCCGCTTCGGAAAAAGGGGGACTGGTAGAAGGACTGAGGGATGCCCGTCCAACTGAGCATTCCGTTGGACCAGGAAAAAACAAGGCAGTCAATGCCAAGGAAAGAAGACGCATCAATGCGGAGGCTCAAAAAAAGGCACGGCAGGAGAGAACCAAGATGGAACAGAAGGTAGCGAGGTTGGAAAAAGAAATTTTATCTCTTGAAGAGGAGCAGACCGAAGTGAACGAATTACTTGCGGACCCCGAATCCTATAACGACCCAGAAAAAGGCAAAGTACTGAACGAAAAGGCAGCCCGAATTGCCCGCCGCTTAAAAGAGCGAAATTACGAATGGGAAATTGAGGCGGGCAAATTAGGAGAGTTGCAAAACAAAAAAACTACTTAACTTTCTTGGCCACCGGTCCTTTGTTCCAAAGAATATGAGTACCGGATTTACCCGGCACCACAATTTCCTTCCATCCGTCCCCGTCCAAATCAGGGGTATGAATATACAGACCGGTACCCGCCAGTCCAGTGTGTAAAACCTCCCTTCTGAAACTCACTTTACCCTCGGCATTCACACTGGGCTGAAAACTTGCGATTTCAATCTCGTCCTCGGCGCCGCGATCCCGCCCACTATGGGCATAATAACGCTTCCCGGTAATAATCTCGGGCAGACCATCCTTATTGAGGTCATCCCAAGTAATGGCGTGCAACTGACTGATCTTTTTGTCAATCAAGTGGTGTTTCCAAACCGTTGTCCCGTCTTTTCGTGGTTCCATTTGTTCATGCCAATAGAGCCCATAATTGTGACCGTCTCCCCAAATCAAATCATTTCTTCCATCCCCGTTTAAATCTTTCACAAGAATGGGACAACTTGCATGGGGCAGGGTAAAATCCTTGCGCCATTTCCATGGTTGCCCAAGTGCATTTCTTGCAGGTCTTTCATACCAGCCCTGCATAAAAACAATATCCTCATGTCCGTCTCCGTTAATATCACCGAATCCCTGACCGTGCCCGTTTCCAGATTCAGAAACCACATGCTTACTCATTCCCTGCGATCCCTTTTTTCCTTTAAATTTCCAGATTAGCATCGGGTTTTTTGAATTCCAACTATTGGCCACATACTCGGGGATTTTATCTCCATCCATATCCCTAAAAAATATCATTTCATTATGTTTGTAGCCAGTTTCCACCAATTCATGCTTGAGCCATGTATCCTCTGTAAGCAGGTCTTCTTTCCCGGGATTCTCAAACCACAGGACCGCAGAAAATGTAAACTGGCCGGCAATTACATCCAAATCCCCGTCGCCATCGACATCGTGCAAATAATCTCCATTGTCCTGCATGTAATCCTTTCCAAATGGTTCAATACTTCGAAACTTAATAGGATCCCAATCTGGATTCAAGTAGTAGCGCTCTCCTGCAATGATATCCAAGTCACCATCATTGTCCAAATCACCCACCGCACAGGATTCTATATTATCCTTGTGTAACAACTGCACATCAAAACGAAGGGCAGCGGATAAAACTAGTGGAAAAAGAAGGAAAGGGAAGAGAAGGTTTTTCATATGACAGTGTGTTTAATCAGTAAGTCATATAAATGTCGGGTAAATTATTTTCTTACGCAAGTTGATATTAAATCAAAGCTGGTTTTTTATTTTTCTTTTTTTACAAAGCGGGCAATCTTAGTAAACCCAAAAGAGCCACGGTCATTGGCAATCAATGCCCCTCCATCTGCGGTGACACACACATCCTCTCCCATTCCATTTTCAAGACACCAGAGCAGTCAATTAGATTATTTAATTTCTTACGACAACCAACTGTTTTCAAACTCCTGGTCCATGTTATCGCCTTTCGAATGTTCGAGAGATTTATTCGATCCCTAGTAAATAGCTAGCTATTCGCTCATTATGGCGGTTATACAATGAGTTTTGGCTGTGCAATTCCACTTACTTTAATCACATTACTTCTCGTTCGAACTTTATTTGCTCAAATTCAAAAAGAAAAACACTGGCAATCTCTACATTCAAATGACTGAGTCACAGAAATTGGTTTAACTTTTTTTACACTTTAAAAAACTAGTTGAGATAAGACTGTAGCAGTAAAGTCTTCAGACGACTGACCTCCACTGCTGAAGTCTTGGCAATAAATCCCCGGGCATGCGCAAAATGAACATCCAGTTCCTCTCCCAACTCACTGAAATCAAGACGGGCATCATCATTAAATCGACGCATTCCATAGCCCTCTCCCCGACTATCCGGGGAGACAATTGCGAGTACATCCTCTTCCAAACCAAGTGCCTTGACCTGATACCCCAGAACCCCGGAAGCATCTTCCGGTAGGCTGTCAACTCGGGGAAGGAATAAAACTTTAAACTGGCTTGGCCCCTTATTCAAGTTCCAGACCTCCGTATATTGAGATACCATATCCAACCTGGATCGTAGATTGGTGATGAACTCGACAAGATCTGTCCCAATCATTCGCATCACTTCCCAAACTGGTTCCCCTGGGTTGTGCTCCGTTTGAGCAGCAAAATTCTTGAGTACTGTAATATCAATCGGAGAATTTAATTTCCCTAGAGTTTCCCGATCCATTTCCAGCCACTCCGCAGTATCTTTGGGACCTCGACAATCAAACCACTCCGCCACTTCCAACCATGGACAAAATTCGCGGGCGTCTTCATAAATCCCCAGATATTGAAGAACGAGAGATAATGCACAGGTCGGAATATGATCGCGGGGAAATTGGTGGTGATCAAAATTCATTCTCTCCGAATCATGCTCCCCTCCCACATCCAGAACGGCAATATTTTGATCAGACAGGTCTGCATCAGTCGGTTCCCGTCGAAAAATAGAAACCGGATTATCGTGTAGAAGAACTGAGCAAGCCAGGAAATCATCCTTATGTGCCCCACCTGGGTGTGTGATTATGGAAGAAATCATAGCGTGTTAACGTGAAGATCAAACGGGGAATGTCGAATCGAAAATTCGCCTTTTTATTCCCATCTCCACCAGGATGATTCTTTATCTCAGGACGGGCAAAGATCTACTTGTCCCATTCTCCAACTTACTCTATTGTGTGTCGTTTTGGTCATAATTGGGTGACCCCGGCTTGGTGGTTGGAAATGGTAAAGGTTTCACGATTTAAATAGCCTCTCCATTTTTGACTTCGTTTCGGTTTTAATAAATCTCATAATCTTATCAATTAACTCCTTTCTAAAGTGTTCCATTTAATCTATCGAAAATTCGGGAATCGTGTCCAAACCAAGGACGATGTCCTTTCTGGTCTAACAGTTGCTCTTGCACTCGTTCCCGAAGCAGTTGCCTTCGCTATTATTGCCGGAGTTACTCCAATCATTGGCTTGTACGCCGCTTTTATAATCTGCTTGGTTACAGCAGTAATGGGAGGAAGACCAGGCATGATTTCTGGTGCAACTGGTGCACTCGCGGTAATTATGGTGTCGCTCGTCATCCTCGGGAATGAGAAAGGCGAAGCTCTCGGGCTTGGTCCGGACATGGGAACTCAGTATTTATTTGCCACCGTGATTCTAATGGGAATTATTCAACTTGGCTGCGGTGTTCTTAAACTGGGTCGCTTTGTGCGACTTATTCCCCAACCCGTAATGTTTGGCTTTGTCAATGGATTAGCCATAGTGATTTTTGAAGCTCAATTCCCCATGTTTACTGAAAGCCCAACCACCCCTGGCTCTTCCTGGTTGGTTGGAAATGACATGTACCTCATGCTTGGACTTGTCTTTCTAACCATGGGAATTATTCACTTTTTACCCAAGCTCACCACACAGTTACCCTCCTCATTGGTCGCGATTGTCTCCATTAGCTGTCTCGTGATCGGATTAAACCTGGATACATTGGTTGTAAAGGATATGGCATCTATTGGAGGTGCACTGCCCAGCTTGGTTACCTTTACTATTCCATTTAATTGGGAAACCCTTCAATTTATTGCACCCTTTGCTTTCATTCTTGCTGCCGTGGGACTGATCGAATCTCTAATGACCCTTACTCTCATTGATGAACTGACTGAAACTCGTGGCAATAGTACCCGCGAATGTCTTGGCCAAGGAGCAGCAAATGTCATTACTGGCTTCTTTGGAGGAATGGGCGGTTGTGCAATGATAGGCCAAAGCATTATTAATATTAGATCCGGCGGACGGGGTCGATTATCAGGAATTGCAGCGGGTATTTTCCTCCTTTGCTTTATTCTTTTTGCCAGTTCCTTAATTGAACGAATCCCACTTGCAGCCCTCACCGGTGTAATGTTCATGGTGGTAATTGGAACCTTTGAATGGACGAGCCTTAGGATTCTCAGAAAAATTCCAAAAACCGATGCATTTGTAATTATTTTAGTATCCGCAATTACTGTGATTAGTCATAACCTTGCCTTGGCGGTAATCACCGGGGTAATCGTTTCCGCTCTTGGGTTTGCCTGGAAGTCAGCTCAGCATATCCACAGAAACTCGGAGATTCGTAAAGATGGTACGAAAATTTATTTTCTGCACGGACCTTTATTCTTTGGCTCGATTACTGATTTCAATCAGGGATTCGACCCGGCAGAAGATCCCGAAGAAGTAATTGTTGATATGATGGACTCAAGGGTTTGGGATCATTCCGGATTGGAAGCCATCCATAAACTGGGTGCTCGGTACAAAGCAGCAGGAAAGTCCATTAAATTACAACATATAAGTGGCAACTGCAGTGAACTTCTCAAAAAGGCGGGCAGTATGATTGATGTAATTGTGCTTCCCGATGATCCGAGCTATCATGTTGCCAACCTGATCAAGTCGGACCGAATGCCTTCTGCCCGGTCTTAACTCTCGAGTCAAGATAGGGACACGGCTACTCAGGTAAAGCCATTCAAACGGCTTTACCTTCTAAATCCCCAGTAATGTTTCCCCATGCTGCAGAGTGATGAAGCATTGAGGATCCAAATTCTTCGCAGTCACTGCCTTCCTTAATCGTGCAGGGGGTTCTTCCATTGGTTCATCCGTCAAATCCAAAAAGGTCCCCCAATGCATTCCGATCGATCGCCTGCTTCCCACATCAAGATGAATTTGAACTGCCTCTTCTGGGCTGCAATGCATATCCTTCATAAACCAACGGGGAGCATATGCTCCGATGGGAATAAGGGATAAATCCATCCTGCCGAATTTTTTTCCAATATCTAAAAAATCCTGAGAGTATCCAGTGTCACCGGCAAAAAAAAGTTTTTTCTTTGGCGTATCGATCACCCAACCCGCCCAAAGCACCCGATTCGTATCATTCAATGCACGCCGGCTCCAATGCTGTACAGGAACAGCGTTTAATGTCCAGTCACCCACTTGGTGACTTTCCCACCAATCCAACTCAATCACTCCCGTGTTGATTCCGATTTTTTTAAACCAGGCTCTCATTCCAAGAGGAACCAAAAAAACAGGTGGGCTTTTCTTTTGCCGTTTCATTATTCCGAGCACAGACTTCTTGTCTAGGTGATCATAATGATTGTGCGAAATCACCACAATATCGATAAGGGGTAGATCTTGGAGAGAAATAGCTGGTGGCACGACTCGTTTCGGTCCTGCAAAACCAACCGGAGATGCACGGTTGGTTAAATGAGGATCCGTAATTAGGTTTACTCCCTGATGTTGCCAAAGAAAAGTCGAATGTCCTATCCATGTTAATGTGGACTCGGTTCGATTCGATTGTAAAAAAGAAAGATCTGGCTCGACTCTTTTGAATTCAATCGGTTCCTGAGGCTTTCGAGTTACACGCCAGCGAAAAACCTCCGATAAACTCTTAGTCATTATCTTTTCCGGTAAATAATTATTTTGAAAACCTTTATCCGTATGATGGGGTAGATTTTTCATAGAAATACGAATTGGTTTGGCACAGCCAAAAAGAAGAACCAAACACAAAAATATTCGAGCAATTACTTGCATGAATATTTAAATTACAAAGAGTAATTTCTATCGAGGAAAAAATTCGTAATGATCAGCCTGTTCACCATCAAGCAGGATAACCTCGTAGTCCATTTTATCTTTTCCAAACAAAACCCGCATCACATGATGATCGCTTCCTGTCATTCCTGGTGACTGAAGGTACCACCTGTCCGACTTGGGAATCCTTTGAGGCACTCCTAGTCCCCCTTCCCCGACATATACAATACCGGTTGGATCCTTTTTTTCATTTCGAATAGGAACGGTTCGTTTGATCACATGACCATCCGATTCAACAGCGAGATCAATGTTGAATTTTTCAAACAAAGGAACCCAGAACTTCTTTGCTTTACCCGGACTTTTTACCGCGGGCCAAACGGGTCGGTGATACTCGGCTAAAAGCCAGCGAACCTTGGGGCGTAAATCAAAAAGGGTTTTGGCCAACCATGCCTGCTGGTCTCCTCCTGCACTGATCTCACTGTTCAAGGTAACGAGTGCAACTTTGGGAGAAATCATGGTGTGGAAATAATTTTTACCGGATCCTCCAGGAGTATCGAAAATTTCATCGTACAGCGGACCACCGTCATGATTTCCCCGAGTGGGAATAATAGGTAAAACCTTGCCGGAATGAGTCACCGTAAGTTCGTGCTGACTGAGCCATTTTGACCACTGGCTCCAGCTTCTACCACTAATGATGTAGTCTCCACCATGGGCAAAAGCAATCAACTGGTCGTCCTTTTCAGACAAATCCGCCATCAGCAAATTGACTTGGGCACGGGCCTCGATTCCAGTTCGAGAATCACCACCAAAAAGAAGTTTAAATTCCCGATCATCTGAAGGCGCAGTCATGAAATGCAAAACAGGGGATTTTTTACCATCCGACTCGACCTCGAACTGATAGGATGTAGAAGGCTTTAACCCACTGAGCCGGGCGTGGTGATAGTATTCTCCTCTGGCCCCTGAGTATGCTCCACTACGTTGGACTTTCTGAATCATCCCAATCTCTTTGAGTTTCCCCTCCGAACGGATTCCGTAACGCACCTTGTGCTCGCTCCCTTTCTTCGCAGTAGTCCAGGAAATCGTAGCCTTGGTTGAGGGTTCCTTTGTCCAGATCACACGCCACTGGGAAGGACCGTCGCCCTTGACTGGTGCCAAAGTTTTCATCTTCGACTCCACATATTTCTTATCGAGCCAAGGAGTTTCCGAAAAAACCTTTATGGAGACCAAAGGCGTTAAAACAAGAAGTAATTGAGCGAGTATTTTTATTTTCATTTAGATATTTTTTTGGATTCCAGAGAATTCCAATGGGCCCATAAAAAGAGTGGAACACCGCCATTGCAAATCCTTAATGCCAAGTCGTGCCAATGTTCCCAACCATAAGCTGTCATTCGGCTCATGGCGGTGACAAATCCCCAAACTGACATCCATAAAAGAACAGTCCTGATTCTTTTTCCGGGTAGAAGAAGGAGAGCGACAAGAATGAAGTCCTGAATGGCAATAATCGGCAAAGCTGATTCTGCAATGGTCTGCCTGGACGCAGCAATGGTCAAAGCTTCCTCTAGGTCTTGGAAGGATACCGCGGTAAAAACGGGATCACCTAAAAATAAGTTCATCGTACCTATGATCAAATCAACAAAGGAAGGCTTAAGCCAAAGGGCACACAAACCATGGCCCACGAAAGTTCCAGCTACTCCCCAGCGTAGTACCCATTCCACCCGGCGTACGTTTCCTTTTTCAGGAAAGGCGGTCAGCAGGAGTAAGGCTAGCGGTGCGGCATAGCGTACCGCATGACCAGCCGGATCGGTGGCATGAAAAGGGTTGCCCGGGTTATTGAGCCAGGAAAAAATGGCGGTAACAAATGGCCAAAGGGTGAGCAGACCGAGGCAGGCAAAATCGACTTTTCCCAGTAACGATGTGTTCGCGGGTCGAAGAAAACCAAGCACCAAAACAGCTCCGGAAGCGAGGAGAAGGAAAAACCATACTGCATGATCCAAGTCGTAGACTAATTTTCCGCCCATGGAACCAAGCAGGTAGGAATTGAGAGCCGAAGGAGCGGCCAACTTGGCAGCGTACCCCAGGGACTGAATCACAATAAGGATCCTTAGAAACCAAATCAGATTTTGTTGCATAAAAGAGATCAAGATGGAGATTCCCCTCCGTTTTCGCAACCCCCTTCCCAGGAAAATTTTTCTTTTTAACAAAGCACTCCTAATTTATTTACTCCGAAACTGATGAAGGGGGCGTTTCCAATTCTATAACTTTCAGAATTTTTTAAGGGGTCGTTCGGTAGTAGCACTCTCGAAGGATTGAAAATCACTTTCATTATTTACCTGTTCGACTGAATAAACCGAACCAAAGCAATACGATCAATCCAGCGGAAGATGCCGCGGTAAGATGAGTAAGAAAAGCGGTTTTCACAAATTGAAGCACTTATCTCTTTCATCGTTTTATACTTTGGTCTAGAAAAATTTTCGTCTTTGATTTTTCCGTACTAATGAAATTTCATTTTGCTGAAACTTAACTCTCGACCGGTACCTCATAAATGAACGATCACTAATTTTCCTTGATTATCCGTCGAAATTATCAATGAATCATCCCTTCTTACCTAAATCCTTCACTCCTATTTTATCATGACCATTCAAATTAAAAATAAATCTAAAGTTGAAATCGGTGTCGTTCCGACCCACCTCATGTTTGTCGGTGCGCTCGCCCCGGATGAATCCGGAAAGCTCCCACGCACCAACTCGGGTGATTTAAAAATTGTATCAGGCATGCGCCTCCTTTGCCGTACTTCGCCGGTAAAACTAAACAATGTCCAAGTTACACTTTTCCCAGGAACTGACGCCAAGGACTTGGACGATATGTTCAAAGGCTTGCGATCCCTTAAGCTACAGGTTCACTTAATTATGATGGTCGGTGGTGCCAACCCACTCAACCCCAAGCATGAAGATGCGGTTGTAGAAATGCTCAACTCCGGTATCGCCGTGGCCAAAAAGTACAAAGTTAAACATGTGTCCTCTACTTCATTCGAGGAATGGCTCTCCGGCAAGAAGCTAAAGGGCAAGGCTTTTGATAATGCCGTTAAACAGGTCATAAAATTACATGCTCGCTGCTACAAGGAATCTGGGCTTGAAAAAAGCTCAGTTGTTGCCTGGCACCTCGAATTTTTACGCGGTGTGGAATTCCAGAACTTTACCAATGCCGCAAAAGCCGCAAAAGTGGTGACGGGAATCAATAAAAAGATCAGAAAAAAATTCTTCAAGGTGATGATCGACGCCGCGCATTGCGGAGACTCGGACTTATCTGTTTCAGAAAACGAAAAGGTAATTAAGGAATTGGCCAAATCCGATGCCCTGGGGATTTTTCACGCTTCAGCTAAAACAACACGGGGTTGTCTTACTACGGATGACGGATGGATAGGTGCCCTACTCGCCGCATATGCACCCACCGGAAAATTAAAACATGTCTTTGTGGAACTCTTCCATCATCAGGATCCAGCACTTGCACCCCTACGAAAAGCAGTGAAGGGCC